>JAICIH010000168.1 GCA_025924475.1 Bryobacteraceae bacterium | reverse complement strand
CCGTCGCATGATCCAACGCAGCTTGCGAAAAAAAGAATTCATTGTTCCAACTGGATCGCCAGGCATTGTGTAGACATTCTACGACTTTTTTGTGTAGAGAGTCTACTTGCTTGACGCAATTGTACTTTGTGCTGTAAAGTAATTGTTAATAATGAATAACCTTCTTTCTCGCCGCCCGTGGCTTCCGCTCGAGATGACCCAACCACCTTTCCTCGACCCCGCACTTTCTGCCGGAAACATCCAGCCACGCTATGCCCTGCTCATCAATCCCTTTTACGCAAAGGACCCAAACGCCAGCTTCGGCAAACATGTCCTGACACCGAGTCTCGCCTTGACCAGCTTCGCGGCCACCACGCCCGAACACTGGAAGCTCCAGTATTGGGATGAAAACCTGCTGGACGGACGGCCGCCGTTCACGCCGATGCCCGAGTTGGTCGGCATCTCGGTTCACCTGACATTTGCGAAGCGGGCCTTCGAATTAGCACAGTGGTACCGCAGCCGCGGCAGCAAAGTTATATTGGGCGGCTTGCACGTGTTGTCCTGTCCCGAAGAGTGTGCGCCTTTTGCCGACGCCCTCGCTATCGGCGACGGCGTGCAGCTCTGGCCTCGCATTCTCGCCGATGCGGAGGCGGGACGTCTGCAGCCGAAATATGCAGCCTCCTATGACACGGATTACCGGCAGGACCCTGCTCCCAAACGCTCGATCCTTCCTCGCAAGAGTTTTCTCACCACTACCAGTTTGATCGCGACACGTGGCTGCCACAATCGCTGCGGCTTTTGTTATCTGGCGACCGATGGCTTACGCATGCCGTATCGCATGCGGGATCCTCGCCAGATCGCCGCGGAGTTTCTGGCCGATGGTCAGCCATATGGCGTCTTCATCGATAACAATCTCGGATCGAATCGCGCCTATTTGCGGGAATTGTGTCAGGCCCTTCGGCCGCTGAATAAAATCTGGAGCGCGGCGGTTTCCATCGATGTCACCGACGATCCGTCCTTAATCCGCGCCATGGCTCTGGCCGGTTGCACGGGAGTATTCATAGGATTCGAGTCGCTCACGGATGAGAATCTCGCTGCTGCAAGAAAGAAAACCCCCAAGACGGCCGACTACGCTCGCCGCGTCCGCATGCTGCACGAGAACGGCATTCAGGTGAATGGTTCTTTTGTGCTGGGTTTCGACCACGACCGCAAAGACGTGTTCGCCCGCACTGCCGATTGGATTGAAGAGAACCGCCTGGAGTGCGCGACGTTTCATATTCTGACCCCTTACCCCGCGACGCCTCTCTTCCGGCAAATAGAAGCCGAGAAGCGCTTGCTGCATCGCGACTGGTCCTTGTACGACACCGCGCATGCAGTCTTCCGGCCGAAACATATGTCGCCCGAGGAACTGGAAGAGGGCTACGCCTGGATTTATCGGCGCCTCTTCTCGCACACTTCCATTTGGCGGCGCCGCCCCGCCGACTGGCGCGCTGTCCCGCCTTATCTGGCAATGTCGTACTTTTACAAACGCTCCAACCGCTTCTGGCGCCTGTTAATCAAACACCACCTGGTACACGCAGCCTGGCGCCCGCTGGTAGAGCTAACCCGCCTCCGCCATATCCGATTCCGGAAAGAACTGGAAGCCGCCGAAACTGCACGCCAGCCCGGCGCGAACATCATCACCGCCGGCGTCTGACGTTGCGCACTTATTGGTTGCCGCTCGACTGCTTTGTGGGGCGGACCTCCTGGTCCGCGGCCGACGTCCTCGTCGGCCTCCTCGATTGCGTTGCAAAACAGAGCCGCCCTACTTTGCCGTCCGCATTCGGGAAAACTAAGCGACATTTGGTGCAGCAGATTGGCAATCGACCTGTTGCCTTCCCACTGGAATCGTGTCATTCTTCCTGTAGGAAACCCAATAAGCGCGATGAAGACTCTAAGGCGTTTTTTCAGCCGGCTGATTTCATGGACGAGGCGGCGGCAAGACGAACAGCGCTTGCAGGCCGAAATCGAAGAGCACCTCACGCTGCAAACCGCGGAGAATATTCGTGCCGGTTTATCGCCCGGTGAGGCGCGTCGCCAGGCCGTGCTGAAGTTCGGAGCGGTGGAAGCCGTCCGCGAAAGCTATCGAGATCGAAAAGGACTCCCGCTTCTGGAAACTCTGATCCCGGACACGCGCCACGCGCTTCGGCGCTTGCGAAATGCGCCAGCCTTCACGATCACCACCGCTCTCACGCTGGCGCTCGGCATTGGGGCGACCACGTCCATTTTTTCTTTGGTCTATGCGGTCTTGCTGAAATCGCTGGCAGTAGCCAATCCAGACGAGTTATACCGCCTCGGGAAGGGAGCATGGTGCTGTTACAGCAACGGATACAGTCAGGATCAGGGGTTCTCGCTCGTCTCGTACGACCTGTACAAGTACTTCAGAGACAACACCAAGGGCTTTGCGGAATTAGCGGCGTTCTCATCCGTCGAGCCGCTGTTTGGCGTGCGCCGGGCGGGCGGGGCGGATGTAGCGGAAAGCTATCCAGGCGAGTACGTTTCGGGCAATTACTTTTCGATGTTCGGGATTAGACCATATGCCGGACGGCTGTTTACTACCGGCGACGATCAAGCCGGCGCGCCGCCGGTAGCGGTGATGAGCTATCGGCTATGGCGGCAAAGATACGGATCGGATCCGTCGATTATCGGCGGCATCGTCGATTTGGATCGGAAACCATTTACCGTGGTGGGCATTGCTCCGCCGAGTTTCTTCGGCGACCAGCTACGCAATAATCCGCCCGATTTTTTTCTGCCGCTGACCACGGAGCCGTCTGTAGAGGCTGACGCCGATTTGAACAAGCCCTCCCTCCACTGGCTCGACGTGATCGGACGTGTCCGGCCCGGCGCCCATCCTGCAGCCATAGAGGCCGAAATGCGGTTGGAACTAAAACAGTGGCTGCGCTCCCATTGGGGCGAGATGAGCGCCGGGGATCGCGCGAAATTTCCAGCGCAAACTTTATTTCTGAGCCCGGGCGGCGCCGGCATCACCAGTATGCGCGACCAATACGAACACTGGCTTCAGATCCTCATGCTGGTAACAGTCTTTGTGTTGCTGATTGTCTGCGCAAACGTTGCCAATCTCATGCTGGTTCGCGGCCTGGAGAGGCGGCGGCAGATCTCGTTGAGCATGGCGCTGGGTGCGCGAGTGCCGCGGCTCCTCAGGCAGGCACTTATTGAGAGCATTTTGCTTTCGCTCTTTGGAGGCGCCCTCGGTCTTGCCGTCGCATTTGCGGGCACACACCTGATTCTTCAGTTCGCATTTCCTCACGTTGGTCAGATGGCAGGCGTTCCTATCGGCGCCACGCCTTCCATGCCGGTTCTATTTTTTGCCTTCTGTGTTTCGGTAATCACCGGGATTGTGTTCGGCATCGCTCCCGCATGGATGGCTACGCGTGTAGATCCGATCGAAGCCCTCCGCGGCGCCGGCCGCTCCACCGTCCGCGCGGGCTCGCTCCCGCGAAAGGCGCTCGTCGTGTCACAAGCCGCTCTTTCGCTGGTCTTGATATCGGCGGCCGGTTTGCTCACGGCCGCGCTTCACAGCCTACAAAATCAAAATCTCGGATTCGATCTGAATCGGCGCATCGTCATGAACATAGAACCCAGGCTTGCGGGTTACGGCTACGAAAAACTCACGCCCCTCTATCGGCGCATCCGTGATTCGCTATCGAGTATTCCTGGCGTCTCCGGCGTCGCTCTCTCTACCTACTCACCGCAAAACGGCAATCTTTGGGGCGGTATGGTCTGGGTGGATGGACATCCGGGGTCCGGACGCAATGAGGCCGATCAAGCTTTTTGGAATCGGGTCACGGCAGGATATTTTGAGGCCATTGGAAACCATATCGTTCGGGGACGAGGTATCTCGGAGCGGGATACCGCCTCTTCGCAGCATGTAGCGGTCATCAACGAGGCATTTGCCCGCAAATACTTCAAAAAGGAAGATCCGATCGGAAAGCATTTCGGCCGGTTAGGCAACGGCTCAACGCACCAATACGAAATTGTTGGCCTTGCCAAAGACATCCGCAACTTGACCGATAACCTCGACAAGCCGGCCGGTCCGTTTTATTTCCTGCCCGAAACCCAGCATGATATTTCCCCTCCGGGCGGCCTCAAGGAAGTTTCCCCGGGCTCGCATTTTCTGCACGACATTATCGTTGTAACCAAGCCCGGAATCCGTTTGTCCGACGCTCAGTTGCGTCGCGCCATGGCTTCGGTCGATCCCAATCTGCCAGTCGTTTCAATTCAGGCTTTGGAAGACCAGGTGGCTGGCCAATTCAGACAGCAAAGGCTGATTGCGCGATTAGTTTCCTTCTTTGGGTTCCTGTCACTCGTCTTAGCTTCCATAGGGCTATATGGAATAACTGCTTATGATGTCGCCTGCCGCACCAGCGAAATTGGCATTCGTACAGCCTTGGGCGCGAGACGCGGCCAGATCATCACGCTGGTGCTGCGCGGGGCCTTCGCGCTCATCGCCTTGGGCTTGATCGTCGGCTTACCGCTCACTTTCGCCGCGGGTAAATTCCTCGGCAGCCAGCTTTACGGGATGAATCCATATAATCCCGCAATCGCGATCGTAGCCGTCGCAACGCTCGGACTATCTGCCTTCATCGCCTCGTGGATTCCTGCATTCCGGGCCAGTTCAATTTCGCCGCTTGAAGCGTTGCGCATCGAGTGAAGCAAAGAAACCTAAGGCGCACGCACTTGCGCACTTAGTTTTGTGGGGCGGACGTCCTCGTCGGCCTCTGAGAAAACTAGCCAAGCATACTGGAAATCTTTGGGATCAGTTCAACAGAACCCTGACCGTTACGGAGGGGCATCAAACCGCCGCGCGAAGCGCGCACCAAATTAAGCTGACCGCTAAAAGCTGAAAGCCAATAGCTTCCTCGACATTACGCCAATGTTACATCCATTGCTGCAGTCGTTTTGCCGAACATTTTCGACGTAAAGATCTAAGGAATCTCACGCACCCAGATATTCCGAAAACTGATGGGTTCGCTCTTATCCCCATGCGCCTGCAGCTTAATCGGCGCAGTGTCGTACTTCTTGTAGAACGGCTTCCCAATGTAGAGCGTCTGGCCCTTCAATTCGAAATGATTCTGCACCAGCACTCCGTTAAACAAAACCGTGACATACGCCGGGGTCTTCACCGATCCATCGTCGTTAAACGTCGGCGCCGTCCACACCACGTCGTAAGTCTGCCATTCGCCGGGCTTGCGATTCGCGTTTACCAGCGGAATGGCTTGCTTATAGATGCTGCCCGCCTGGCCGTTGACGTAGGTCTTATTGTTGTACGAATCCAGAACCTGCAGCTCGTATCCATCGTCGCCCGGCCCGGTGGAAGCAAGAAACACGCCGCTGTTGCCGCGCGCCTGGCCGCTGCCCGTGATGTTCTCCGGAATCCTCCACTCGATATGAAGCTGGTAGTTCTTGAACGTGCGCTTGGTCTCGATGTTTCCGACACCCTTCGTCTTGTTCACCGTCAGCACACCATCGGCCACGGTCCATTTCGCGGGCGACTTGTCTTGCGCCGATACCCATTCGTCCAGGTTCTTCCCATCGAACAGCACAATCGCGTCCGAAGGAGGAGCGCCATTGGTCGCCCCCGGCGTCACGACTTTCGGCACGGGCTCCCACACTTCCGTGTCTTCCGGCCGCCCCTTTGCGGTCTGCTGTGCGAATAGGGGAGCGCTCACGGCCACCAACGCCACAAACGCCAGGACATTCGAAAATGGAAAACGCATCATCTTAGATGAGCATACACACAACAGCCTCAAAGAACCGCGCGCGTTAGCAAGCGTTGGCCATCCGCGCCGCCATGCGCATCGCCTGCTTCATGCTGTGCGCATCCGCCTTGTTTTTACCCGCAATATCGAACGCCGTCCCATGATCGACCGAAGTCCGAATAATCGGTATCCCGAGCGATATGTTCACCGTTCCCGCGAAATCGAGCAGCTTCATGGCGATATGGCCCTGATCATGATACATCGCGACTACCAGATCGTAAGCCCCGCGCGAAGCCTGCAGGAAGATGGTGTCACCGGCATGCGGGCCGCTGCAATCGATGCCCTTTTGCCGCGCTTGTTCAATCGCCGGAACAATGAACTTCTGGTCCTCATCGCCAAAAATTCCGTGCTCGCCAGCGTGCGGATTCAGCCCGCATACCGCCACGCGCGGCCGCGCAAAACCGAGCAGCTTCATCGCCGCGTTTCCTAACTCAATCGTCCGTAGAATGCGTGTCGTGTCGAGATCGCACGCACGCCGCAGCGGAACATGCGTAGAGACATGAACCGTCGATAAAATTTCGCTGGCCAGCAGCATGCGCGACTCGCTGGTTCCGCACAGTTCCGCAATGTATTCGGTGTGCCCGGAGAACTGCCGGCCGGACAGCGTAACCGCTTCCTTATTTAAAGGAGCCGTTACCATCGCCTGCGCCTCTTGAGCCAGGCACATTTCGGTAGCTACTCGTACATAATCGACGGCCGCTTGGCCATACCGCGCGTCGAGTTTGCCGAATGCAAAATCGTCCAGCGACGCGAGGCTTTTGACATCGCGCACGGTGGCGTTCGCGATTGTACCAGCTTTGTCCAGAATGCGCGTGTCGCCCACCACCACCCATTTCGCGAGTGGCGCAATCTCGGGATCGGTCAACGCCTTCAGCACAATTTCCGGCCCTATACCCGAGGGATCGCCCATCGTGATGGCAACCACCGGCTTCATGCGAAAAACTCCGCTACTTCCACCAGCGTGTCCTCACCGCCGAACGCTCCCGATTTCGTCGCAACGTTCATTCCGTCCAGCAAGCCGCCTTTCAATACGCCCCAGGGCACTCCGGCAACAATCTCGTCCTCGAGTTCGATCTGTTCTACTTCAAGCGCGCGGCATACCGTCGAAGCGGAATCTCCGCCCGAGAGCAGCAACGCCCCGGCTAAATTGCCGACTTCTCGTAGCCCCAGCCGCAACGATTCGTATACGCCGTGCTCGTGCCGAATCCGCAGCAGCGTGTGTGTACCGCGCCGCAGGCTGTGGGCTACGCCTTCCGGTTCGGAAACGCAGATGGCATGCCGTTCCTGCAAACTCAATAGCTGAAGCGCCGTCACCGGATGCTCCGAACCGATGCAGAATAACATCGGAAGCGCCCGCGGCTCTCGCTGCGACTGTTTTCTTGCGGCGCCGAATAACGCTTCGGCCAGCGCGCTCGCCAGGCCCGCCGAGCCTGCCCATAGCACTCGCCGTCCGCTGCGCAGCCCTTCCTCCACGATCAGCGCCAGATCGCTATTGGCCGTAGCGTCCGCGGAAACAAAGTGCGCGCCGTTTCGCAGCGCGTCTCGAATGCATTCAGCCTTGACGTGCTCGCTGCCCATGACGGCAGCCACATCCACGGGTTTCCACCGTGCATCTCCATCGACGTGCAAATGCCCATCCCAGACAATGCGGCCCAAACCGGGGAAAGCCGGTGTAGCCAACGCCACATCGCAATTGAAGGCTTCGAGCGCAGCCGCGATTTCAATCCGCGGATTGCCCCGCAACAAGGAATCGATCTTCTTGAAAATTAGTTGCGGCTGCGCTGCCGATATACGCGCGCCCAGCTCACGGATCTTCGTCTCCGCTTCACTTTCGGTGCAATCGCGGGTCTCAGTAGTAAATGCCTGCACTCGCGCATCTTCTGCCCTGTCCGGGCTGAAGTGAACCAGGGAGCGCACGCCCCGCGTTTTGAACTGAACGGCGGCATCGCAGGCGCCCGTTAGGTCGTCGGCAATCAGCGCGATGTCCATAACTTCTAAAGGTACACGGGTCTTCAGAGGCTGACCGCTGAAGGCTAGCGGCTGATCGCTGCGCGAATGCGCAATCTAACCCATCCACTGCGGGTTTTTCGCCGTACCGTCGAAGATATTCGACGTCTTGAACTTCTCCAGCCGCCCGGTCATCGCGACTTCTCTTGTCTTCCCACGCAGCGCCGCCATTTGGGCCCCGCTGAGCGGCTTAAACGTCCGCGCCGCTTCGAGCGCTTGTTCCAGCCGCTCCATTGTTTCGCAGCCGTTGATGACAACAGTGGTCGGCAGGCTGAGCGCATAATGCAGGCATTCGGTCGCGGTGACGACACCGCTGCGCGGAATTTCGCCTTCCGCCAGCGGCTTCATGCCAAGCACCGCGATCTTTTGCTGCACCAGCTTCGGCATCACGTTCTTCTCGAAACTGCGGAAGTGCGCGTCCAGCAGATTCAGCGGCATCTGCGCCGAATCGAAATGGAAATGGTTCTGCGCCGCGAGTTCCAGCATCCGTAAATGCACCATCGGATCCTTGTGTCCGGTGAATCCGATAAAGCGGATCTTGCCGGCCTTTTTCGCCTCCATCAATGCTTCGTGCGGACCGTTCGCCGCAAAAAAGCGATCGGGGTCTTCGAGCCGGATATTTTCGTGAAACTGCATCAGGTCAATGTGATCCGTCTGCAGCCGCTTGAGCGATTCATCGATCTGCTGCGCCGTCGCCGCCTTTGTGCGGCCATCGAATTTGGTCATTAAAAAGACCTTCTGACGGTAGCCGTCGCGCAGCGCCTTACCCATGACGATTTCGCTCTTGCCGTTGTGATAGTCCCAGCAATTATCCATGAACGTAATGCCACGATCGATGGCCGTGCGCACAAGACGAATGCCCTCTTTCTCCTCCGGATTGCCGATGTGCGATCCGCCCAGCCCGATAGCCGACACCTTGATACCAGTTGGCCCGAACTCGCGATAAATCATGTCACTGTTGCCCGGCGCTGCCATCGCCAAAGATGCGCTCGCAAGCGCTCCGATAGCTTCGCGTCTATTCATCGCCCTCCACCTCGCTTTATTATTGCGCTTTACAGCAGAGTCACTGATGTTTCAGCTTTTCGAGCACGGCGCGGCCCTCATCCCGCTTGCCTTCAGCCATGAGCGTTTGACCAAGCAGGTATCTGGCCGAATGATTGTTCGGGTCGATTTCTAGCGCCCGCTTAAGAATTCCTTCCGCATCGGCTAACCTGCCCATTTTGGAATAACATTTGCCTAGCAGGATGTAAGGACCGCTGAATTCCTGATTTAGCCAGACGGCGCGCTGCAGGTTCGGAATGGCGAGACTCCAGTTCTCTTTCCGCGTGTACGCATCGCCCAGGCGGTACCACGCCATAGAAAAATTGGGGTTCAGCGCCAATTCCTTCTTCATTTCTTCTAATCCATCGTCCACGCGGCCGCGAAACATAGCTATTTCACCCAGCAGGAAGTGCGCCTCCGGCAGCTTCGGATCCAATTCCAGCGCCCTTCGGACTTCGACGGCCGCCTCTTCGGCATAATCTTTCTTCAGCATCATCTGCCCGGCAAGCAGGTGGGCCGCCGCCGAGTCGCGTTTCACGCCGAAGAGCCTTGCAAATGCCGAAGTGGAAAGCGCCGGCTGCTTGTCCTGTAAGTATGCATAGCCCAGCATGTAATTCGCTTCCGTAGATTCGGGGAGCTTTATCAGCCACGGAATCGATTTTGGCGCTTGGCCCAGCATGAAATAGCTTTTGCCAATCAACAAAGCGGTCTCCCTATAGGCCGCCGTCTCCTCGGCTTCGGATTTCGCCGCTTCTTCTAATACCGTAATTGCTTCGTGGTATTTCTTTTGCTCATATAGCTGGACACCGCGATGATGCGCATCGCTAAGAACCAACAAAAGCACAAGTGGCAAATACACTCAGTGCGTATTGAAAAAGCTGCTGCAATTTTTGTGGGGCAGGTTGTTAACCTGCGGCCGATTGGTAATCGGCCTGTCCAAGAGTCAGATTCGATTCCGAAACTTAACGAATTTCGGCGCTTTTTCAACATCCTCCCACAGCCCAGTATATAAGTACTTTTACAGTGGATGTCGTAATTGGGTATACGTTTTGCCGTAAATCGATTACACTAACTTACGGTTAAGTTTCTGGGAGGAGTTATGTTTGCTCTTCGTAGAGTTACGTGTGCCCTTACCTTCGTTTGTTTTTCGTTTCTGCTCTGCGCATCCCGCGCAAACGCCCAGCAGGTATTCGGCAGAATCTTCGGAACCATTACCGACGCTACCGGCGGCGCCGTGCAAAATGCCAAGGTCACGATTACCGATCAGTCCAAAGCAACCCAGTTTGAGGCGACCACCAACGAGTCCGGTAATTACGAAAAGAACCACCTCATTCCCGGCACTTACAGTGTCGTTGTGGAAGCGCCCGGCTTTGCCAAGCAGCAGTTCAAAGACATTGCCGTACAAGTAGATAATGCCGCGCGCGTCGATGCATCCTTGCAGCCGGGCAACATAACCCAGACCGTAGAGGTGACCGCTACCGCTCCCACGCTGCAGGCGGATCGGGCCGACGTGCAGACTACATTCACTGCCCAGCAATTGGTGGACCTGCCCAGCTTGGGCCGCAACTCGCAGGCGCTGGAATTGCTTTCTCCCGGCACTTCCAAAATCGGCTTCGCCCATGCATCGAGTGAAGATCCGCAAGGGAGCGCCCAAATCCAGGTGAACGGGCAGCATTTCAGCAGCACCGGCTTTCAATTGGATGGAACGGAAAATCAGGATCCCATACTTGGCATCGTTGTCATCAATGCCAACATCGATGCGCTGGCGGAGCAGAAGATTGCGGCGCAGGATTACGATGCGGAGTTTGGTTACGTGGGCGCGGGAATCCTGAATGCATCCACCAAGTCCGGCAGCAATCAGGTCCATTTCTCGGCTTTCGAGTACTTCCGGAACAACTCGAAAGGCTTCACGGACTTTGGGCGGGATCCGTTCTCCGAGCCAAACGGGGCGCCACCGTTGAAATGGAACCAGTTCGGCGGCTCCATCGGCGGCCATTTCATCAAAGACAAGCTGTTCTATTTCGGCGATGCCGAGCTAATACGGCAACGCTTCAGCGGCGCAGTCCAGACCACCGTGCCTACCGCTCTCGGGCGCACCGGAAATTTCAGCGAATATCTCGCCGCCAATCCCATCAATCAGATCTTCGATCCCGCTACCGGAGACCCGGTCACGGGTGTCGGCAGAACGCAGTTTCCTGGAAATATCATTCCAACGGCACGCTTGAATGCCGGCGCGTTGAACATCCTGAAATATTTTCCGTTGCCCAATCTGGCTTCGAGCGATCCGCTACTGCCGAATTATGCGGCTTCCGGAGGCGGCTCCTTCGACGCAAACAAATGGGACACCCGCGAAGACTATTTTATGAACGAAAGGACAACCATTTTCGGCCGCTACAGCAATCATCAATTCGAGCGGAGCGCCGTGGGCGCATTTGGTTCCTTGGCGGGCGGTCCGGCGTTTAACGGCGTCGCATTTGCCGGTAATTCGTTTGTCCGGAACCAGAGCATTGCCGCTGGTGTAACGCATGTCATTAATCCGACAACGGTAAATGAGTTCCGCTTCGGATATATGAAATACAACGTGCAGACAACGCCAAACGGCGTAGGGCAAGCGCTGGCGACAGAGGCTGGTATTCCCGGACTCAATCTCGATCCGTTCTACACGTCGGGGCTGCCGTATTTCAATTTCCAAAAGCAGGACAACAGCACTCAACTTACCAGTCTCGGCTATTCTCTTGGCGCGAACCAGTGCAATTGTCCGCTCACCGAGAGTGAAAGCCAATATCAATTTACGGACAATGTTTCAAAGACTGCTGGGAACCATACGTTTAAATTTGGCGCCGATCTCAGATATGCGAAGAATCTCCGCGTACCGAGTGACTCTCATCGCGCCGGTGAGCTTACCTTCAACGCGGCAAATACAGGCGTGGTGACCGCTACTGGGCAGGGCGCTCAAGACGGTCTCTCCTTTGCAACTTTTTTGCTCGGCAACGTAACGGGCTTCACGCGATACGTGAGCACCAGCACAAATGCCGCCGAGCACCAGCGCCGCTGGTATTTCTATGGTCAGGATTCGTGGCGTGCCACTCCCAAATTGACGATCAATTACGGTCTGCGATGGGAGTTGGTTTTCCCCGAGCAGGTGAATGCCGCCGGCAATGGTGCACAGCTTGACTTGCGCACCGGATTGATGAATGTTTTCGGCATCGGCAATGTCGGGCTTACTGGCGTGCAGAGCATGAATTGGGCCAACTTCGCGCCCCGTCTGGGAATTGCCTATCAAATCACGCCCAAGACGGTGATCCGGACCGGCTACGGATGGGCTTACTCGCTTGGCACATTTGGTGCTACTTTCGGACACAACGTCACGCAAAACCCGCCAGTGCTATTTAACCAGGCCCCAAGCTCCAAACCGACTGGCGCGGCTTTTCAGGACGTGTTTGTTTTAGGCCAGCAACCACCCTCGCCAAACAACCTGTTTACGGTTCCTCCGAGTACCGGACAATTTCTGCTGCCTGACGGCATCAACGGCAAAGCTCGGCCGCTCGATGTGCGCTTGCCGCGCGTG
>JAICIH010000167.1 GCA_025924475.1 Bryobacteraceae bacterium | reverse complement strand
TCGGCAAATCCCATTCCCGCTTCCACGCTAATGGTCAAATCGTTCGGCTCGTATTGGAGGACGCGGCGCAATCCGCGTGTACAAACTAGAACTTCGGCCGACCGTATGGGGCCGCCCATGAGGCGTTTGGAGCCGTTGCCGGCTGTTTCAATATTTCTCCGCTTCGACGCAGCTTCCTCCAAAGCGAAAGCCAGGTCTTCCGCCGAAGACGGCGTGACACGATGCATGAATTGTTTGTTCTCTGAGCTAACCTTAACTCTAAGACACAGGCAAAACGCCGCACAAAATTACGCCATGAACTTTGAGTATTCCGCCGAGCAGGTTGAGCTTCGGAAGTCTATCCGGGAGTTCGCCGAGGCCGAGATCGCGCCGCACGTTCTCGCATGGGATGAGGCTCAGATTTTTCCACTCGAGGTGATCAAGAAAGCCGGCCAATTGGGAATCATGGGAGCTATTTTCCCCGAGGACCTGGGCGGCGCCGGATTGGGCTATATCGAATATTCGATCATCATTGAAGAGCTTGCTCGAATCGATCCGAGCGTGGCGCTGATTGTAGCCGCTCACAACTCGCTTTGCACGAATCATATTTTCTTAGCGGGCGATGACGCGCAGAAGAGAAAATACATTCCCAAACTCGCGACAGGTGAGTGGATCGGCTGCTGGTCCCTCACGGAACCGGAGGCAGGTTCGGACGCCGCGGGCACACGTTCCACCGCCGTTTTGCGGGATGGAGAATGGGTGCTGAATGGCGGCAAGACATTCACAACCAATGCGCACTATGCCGACGTCTGTGTGGCAATGGCGGTAACCGACCGCGGCGCATCGCAGCACGGCATCTCGGCCTTCATTTTGGAAAAAGGGATTGCCGGCTTCAAGGTAGGGAAGAAGGAAAACAAACTTGGCATGCGCGCGAGCGCCACCGGTGAAGTGCTTTTTAACGATTGCCGGCTGGCGCAGACGCAGCTCCTCGGAAAACGAGGCGAAGGATTCGTAGACAGTCTGCGAATTCTCGATGGAGGGCGGATATCGATCGCCGCACTTGCATTGGGCATTGCCCAAGGCGCATTCGATGCGGCGCTGAAGTACTCCAAACAGCGAAAACAGTTCGGCCGCTTTATCTCCGAATTCCAGGCGATCCAGGACAAACTGTCGAACATGGCTACCAATATCGAAGCCGCGCGCTGGCTGGTCTATTGCGCGGGGGCGCGTAAGGATGCGGGCCGGCGCATCACGCGCGAATCTGCCATGGCGAAACTATTCGCTTCCGAGATGGCGGTCCAGGTCGCCGACCAGGCGCTCCAGATCCACGGCGGATATGGATTTATCACAGAGTACGGGGTCGAAAAGTTCTATCGCGATGTGAAGCTCTGCACCATCGGCGAAGGGACCAGCGAGATCCAGCGCCTGGTGATTGCGCGTCAACTTTTAAAAGAGTAGATGATCACGCCGTCTGAGATTAGCGGCCTTTCGCAAAGAATACTAGCGGGGGACGCACGGGCCATTGCGCGCGCGGCAACGCTTGCAGAGAATCAGCCAGCCGCGATGGAAGCCTTACGCACGGCGTTGTCCGCACACGCGGGCCGCGCGATGACGATAGGAATTACCGGCCCGCCTGGCTCCGGCAAGAGCACCTTGGTGGATCAACTGACGCAAGCTCTGCGCAACGAGGGGAAAACGGTGGGCATTATTGCGGTGGACCCCAGTAGTCCGTTTTCGCACGGGGCGATTCTCGGGGATCGCATTCGGATGCAGCGGCACTATGAAGACGCCGGCGTGTTTATCCGGTCCATGGCCAGCCGCGGCAGAGCGGGCGGTGTGGCGGAAGGCGCGCGTGATGTAGCGTTGGTGCTCGATGCCGCCGGCAGCGACGTGGTGTTGATCGAAACAGTGGGCGTAGGCCAGCAGGAAGTAGAAATTTCGCAGATTGCGGATGTGACCGTGCTGGTCCTGTCGCCCGGTCTCGGCGACGACGTGCAAGCGATGAAGGCCGGTATTATGGAAATCGCGGATGTATTCGCCATCAACAAATCCGATATGCCAGGAGCGGAACGCCTCGAACAGGAGATCCGCATGATGCAAAGCCTGGGGACCGAAGACGAGCGCGCGCGTGCCGCTCCGGTTCGCCCGATTGTGGCGAGCGAAGGCACGGGAGTGGCGGATCTGCTGACGGCGATTCGCAGCGTCCACAAAAGCAGCAAGTGATGGCCATCGAGATCGACCATTTAGGCATTGCCGTGCGGAGTCTCGAGGAAGGATTACGCTTCTACGAAGACGCCTTAGGGATGGCGGTAAGCGGGAGGGAAAAAATCGCCGCCGAACAAGTGGAGGTGGCGATGCTGCCTGCCGGGGCAGGAACCAACCCGCCGCGTATTGAGCTGCTCGAAGCAACGGGCGAAGCCTCGCCGATTGCGCGGTACATCGAAAAGCGAGGTCCGGGATTGCACCACATCGCGCTGCGCGTGGACGATCTGGAGAATACAATCGAACGGCTGAAATCCGAGGGCGCGCGTGTGCTCCAAGAACCGCGGCGTGGCGCCGGAGGGCACTTGTATGTATTCGTTCACCCGGCCACGACCGGCGGCGTGCTATTGGAATTGATTCAGAAGGAGCCAGTTAAAGATTGAACCAGAAAGCGGAAATCGGGATTATCGGCGGCAGCGGTCTGTATGCCATGCCCGGCTTTGAGGTGCAGGAGGAAGTGCTCCTCACGACACCATTCGGCGAGCCGTCGGACCCGTATGTTGTAGGGCAGCTCGAGGGCAGGGAAGTGGCGTTTCTTCCGCGGCATGGCCGCGGCCATCGCTTGACACCCTCGGAGCTGAACTTTCGTGCGAATATCTTCGGCATGAAAATGCTGGGCGTGGAACGGATTCTCTCGTTGAGCGCGGTGGGATCGATGAAACAGGAGCATGCGCCGCTCGATTTCGTGATTCCGGATCAGTTTTTCGATCGCACGCGCGGACGCATTTCGACATTCTTCGGGAACGGCGTAGTAGCACATATCAGCTTCGCCGATCCCGTTTGCCCGCGCTTGGCCTCGGCATCGCATCAAGCCGCCGGAGAACTCGGTATCCGCAGCAAGCTGGGAGGGACGTACTTATGTATGGAAGGCCCGGCGTTTTCGACCAGAGCCGAATCGAACCTCTATCGCAGTTGGGGCATGGACGTGATTGGGATGACCAATCTGCAAGAAGCCAAGCTGGCGCGCGAGGCGGAAATCTGTTACGCGACGATTGCGATGGTTACTGACTACGACTGCTGGCATGAAGAGCACGATGCGGTCACCGTGGAGCAAATCATCGGAAATCTGACGAAGAACGCGGAGAACGCATGCAAGCTGGTGCGGCAGGTGGTGCGGGAGATGCCCGAAACGAGAGACTGCAAATGCGGCTCTGCCTTGAAGCACGCAATCCTTACCGACCCAAAAAAGATTCCACGCGAAACGAAAGAGAGATTAGGGCTGCTGATTGGCAAGTATACCGGCTAGCGAACTCGCCAGAGAGATTCTCGACGCCTGCCTGAAGGAAGGCACCTGGCCGGCGCGTGTTTTGGACGATCTGATCGAGCGAGCGCTCGATGAAGAAGACGAATTCACTGCGACAGCGGCCACTCGCGCTCTGTTCGGCATCGTCATCGAGCGACTCGGCGATCTCTTCGAGCCCGCTCTCTGCGATGTGTACGCGAAGTTGTTTGCGCACGTGATTGCGCGCGCACTTCCCGAATACAGCGCGAACGACCTGCTGATTCGTTATCGCCGCATCCGGCAACCGCGGCGGTTCCGAGGCGGAGAAGTCCGGCGCGTGTTCGTGCTATCGCGGGTCACGCTCGGCGCGGACGTGGCAGTGACAAGCGTAGCGCTCGCGGCCGCGAAGGAACGGTTTCCGGATGCCGAGATTTGCCTGGTCGGTCCGGAGAAGAACGCCGCGATGTTCGCCGCCGATCCGAGAATTACTTCAGTGACGGTTCCATACGGCCGTGCCAGCTTACTGAGGGACCGGCTGCTTGCCGCGGCCGAGCTACAGGCCACGGTGGATGAACCCGGCGCGATCGTCATCGATTCCGACTCACGATTGACACAGCTGGGATTGATTCCGGTCTGTGACGAAGCGCGTTATTTCTTCTTCGAAAGCCGCGCGGCAGGCGGGGAGCTCGAGGCGAGTTTATCGGAGCTAATCTCGGTCTGGCTTGCCCAAGTGTTCGATACAGACCGCGCACGGCCGTATGTCGCGCCTCTCGTGCAGGAAAAGATAGCCAGCATCACCGTAAGTTGGGGCGTGGGCGAGAACGCGGACAAGCGTGTATGCGATGAATTGGAATTAGACGTATTGAAGAAGCTGCTGATCTGGGGCCGGCCTGTTCTGCTCGATCGCGGCGCGGGAGGAGAGGAAGCCGAACGTGTAGATGCGCTGGCGCGCAGTCTGAATGCTCCGGATCTGCTGCTGGTTCACGACGGCAGCTATGCCTCGTTTGCAAGTCATATTTTGCAAAGCGACTTGTATGCCGGTTACGATTCCGCCGGGCAGCACGTGGCTGCGGCCGGCAATGTCCCGCTCGTGTCGGTATTCTGCGGCTATGCTAGCCCGAGAATGTTTTCCCGCTGGCGGCCGACGACGGCCAACTCCCGTGTGGTGGCGGTGGATGAAACGAACCGAGGCGATGCGATCGAGCGGACTCTCCGCGCTATTTCGGAGGCGGGGGAGGCGCTGTGGGGAGCACCCAAGGGCTCGACTGCGTAGGCGCCTTCTGAGGTGGCGGAGCTTGCTGGGGCGCAGGGGTTGGCTCGGCGACCGCCGGCTGCTCTTGCGTTTTGCTCGGAGGTAGAGGCTTCGCAGCCTCTTCCATGTCATAGGTAATGCTGCTTTCCGTGCCGAACTTTCGATAAGCACGAAATTCTATTTCATTGTGAGTGCTTTCCCGCCCGGCGCGCATCCACAATTGCGCAACCAGCGGGCAAACGAATTTTTGGCCGCCGATCTCGGTCAAGTCGTAGTCCAGTATTTCCGAGGCCTCCTGCACCGGAAATTCTTTGGGAATGCCCACGGCGACAAACTTGATGCGTGCAATCTCGCCTGTCTGCGGATCGGCGTAAATCAAACCTCGATAGGCGGTGATGATGCGCTGGCCTTCGGAGGAGTTGCCGTCGTAGGTGATCGACCAATTGGAGTGGCCGCTATCGATGAAGTAATTGAACACCGCCATGCGCCTGCCCCGGAGCGTGCCCCAATGGTCCCAGCCGAATTCCGCATCACTCTTGGGCTCGAAAATTTCGCGCATGAGGCTGCCGAATTCGCCCGTGGAAGTAGCGCCGCCGGCGCGCAAGCCGCGCATATCGGTGTCGACTAAATGCCCGTATTGGGAATACACCTTGTACTGTTCCTGGCCTTCGTTATAACTGACTCTGGCGAGAATTGTGCCGATCGTTCGGTAATCGGTGCCGCCGCGTGGGTCGATGTATTGCCGCGTGACTTGGACGCAAACGAAATTGGGCAGGTTCGCCGTATAGTTCATGGCGTACTGCGTCATCGCATCCCGAATCTGGCGCTGGCGGATGGAGTCAGGAGGCGGAATCGGCGGAGCCTTGACGCTGAGCGTCGCGGTAGGCGATCCCGCTGGAATGCCTTGATCCGGCGCGGTGGCAGGCGAGGACGTTACATCGTGCGTGGGGCCTTTTATGCTTGCTGTCTGGTCGCGCAATTCTTGCAACGCTTCGACTGTTTTAGGTCCCGCGCCCTGCGCCTGCAGGTCGATGATGGCCTTATCCGTAAGCCGCTCGGTAAGCTTCAGCTTTTTGATTGCCGCGGCGATTTGCTTATCGCTGTGCTGCCGCAGAGCCAGCTCAGATCGTACAAAATCAGCCAATTGCTGAAGATTCATCTGAAGCTGCGCCGGCAGCAGGAGAGCAAAACAGAGCAGCAGGCCGAGACACCGCATATTTACTATCATGACGTAGGTTTGAAGAGGAAAGTTGCGCTTGAGTAGAGCCCTCAGTTCGGCGCTCAAAAGAAGGAACCCACATCTGCTTTCCAAAACTGCCCAGGGTTGGTTGGTCCTAGCTGAGTTTTGGTTCCGATCAGCTGACGATATAGCCTGTAAGGTGGATGGGAGAGGTCATCAGAACCAATGGTCTCAAAGATCGAGGCGGTTTTGAGCGCCTTTTAGCTGAGCGCTTCCCTGTGATAGCGGCAGAAATCGACGATGTCGAGCGTGGACTGCTGCATTTGGAAATGGCTGTACTCGCCCGGGCAACGTGCAGAGCAATCGATATTGGCGATTTGCATCAGGTTCAAGCTCATATAGATTTCGTTGACGAGCTATTGTCCGATGCGGGACCCGATCTTGAGAATGCAATCTATGTGTCGTATCTCGAAAATATTTTCTTGGGTTCGAAAGATGCGCGGTATACGTCAGCGCGTGCGCTGCTATCGAATGGTCTTCATACTGCCCTCTCTAAGCTTGAAGAACATTGGAAAAAAATTGCTGAATGGAACATGCGTCAAGATCGCTGATGGTTGAGCGCTTAACTCCGGCCAGATAAGTCTGCACGTCGCAGGAAAGAGTGTAATAAGAGTGCTGACGCATAGAAAGTGCCTGCGCTACGAGGCGCTTTATTCACTTCGCAACGCGGTTGCCGGGTCAACGCGGGCGGCGCGGCGAGCGGGCAGCCAACCGGCCAGTAATGCCGACGCGATCAGTACGAGCGCGGCGCCGACAAAGATTTTCGCGCTCCACGGCGTCACTCTGAAAAGCAACCCGGCCATCGCTTGCGCTACTGCAATTGAGGCGATCACGCCGAAAGCGAGTCCGACGATAACCATGGTTGCCGTCCGGGCAAGCTCCAATCGGACGATCTGTCCGCCGGTCGCGCCGACGGCCAACCGGATACCAAACTCACGCGTTCTGCGAGCCGCCGATAATGAGGCTACGCCGAATAGCCCTAATGCCGACAGGAACAGCGCAACGGCGGCAAAGCTTCCCAAAAGCCAGGTCTCGAATCGCCGCCGCAGGGTGACCGCCTCCACGAGGCGCTCCATTGTCTGGATGTGAGTCACTGGTTCGGAAGCATCCAATTGCCAGATCGTTTTCTGAACACGTGGGACCAGAGCCTCCGGGTCATAGGCCGAGCGGATTACAAATCGGGCGGCGTGGTAGGGGTTGGCGGAGAACAAGCGATAGAACTGCATCATCTCCGGTTTCTCCAGTGATCCATTGTGTACGTTGCCCACGACACCGATCACCTTGAGCGGCGGATTATTTCCATCTTTGAACTGCTTACCAATCGGGTCTTCACCCGGCCAAAGCAGCGCGGCCATTTTTTGGTTTATGACGGCGAATGTACTCGGGTCGCCGGGGCGAAGCGATTCTCCGGCAATCAGCGGAATTTGCATGGTGCGGAAATAACCGGCGTCGATAACCCGGTATTCCGCGGAAATGCCTTCCGGGTTTTGCGGTAGAGGTTTACCCAATGCGCGCACGTTGTGGATTTCCTTCTCACCGGTCAACGGAAGATAGCTCACTACGGAAGCCGACGTTACGCCCGGCAAAGCGCCTAATCTGTCGATCAGCTCGCGAATATGCTGAAGCCGCTTTTCCGGTTTGTCCGTGTTCTTCGGATTGAATGGCACCTCGACTGTCAGTACGCGCTGCGGATTGAAGCCCGGCTGTTCTTGCATAACGTTGCGGAAGCTCTTGAGCAGAAGGCCGGCGCCCACCAACAGAACAACCGAAGCGGCAATCTCCGCCACAATCAAGATAAACCTTACGCGGTTCGAACGCTGGTCGCTTGTAGAAGTACGGCCCTGTGAGTTTAGTCCGAACGTGAGTGCCGTATCGGAAAGCAATAACTGCGAAAGGGCGGCGAAAAGGATCGCGGTCAGAAACGTAATGCCCAGTAGTAACGTGAAATCCGAAACGCTGAAGCGCAGCTCATACAAACGCGGCAGCTTATTGGCGGCAATCACCCGAAGAACGCGAATTCCCCACAAGATGAGGACGACTGCTATTACTGAAGCCGAGCCGACCAGCGCGATTTGTTCGAACAGATTCTGCCGGAAGAGCTGCCACCGGCTCGCTCCCAGCGCTTGCCGGACCGTATATTCGCGCACTCTAAGCGCGCTTTTCGTGAGCAGCAGATTGCCCAGATTGAACAGAACCAATACCCAGAGAAGCGCGACGGCGGCAAGCAGCATCCAGAGCACGTCGCGGATTCCCCATGCCATCGTGTCCTGCAGCGGAGTGACGTAAACCATCAGGAGGCCCAGCATCTGCTCAATGATGCCCTTGTATTGCGGGTATTTGATTTCCTTTTCTTTGAACAAATGAACCGCGAGGGGAAGCATCCGCGCTGCTGCACGCGCTGCTGTCACACCGTCACGCAAACGCCCGATGGCGTAGTAGTCGAAATTTCCGTCTTCGATAGTTTTGGGAGTGATTACGAAAGGCGTCCAGAACTCGGCTTGTTCCGGGGCCCAGTTCATGATTTGCGAAACATCCGCCAGGCGGGGAAAATCGAAGCCGGCAGGCATCACCCCTATCACAGTCATGGGCATGCTACTCAAAAGGATTGTCTTTCCGATTACGCCCGGATCACTTGCGAAATCGCGCACCCAAAGTTGATGGCTCAACACGATCACATGGCTGCGCCCTTCGATGGCGTCACCGGCCGAAAAGCCGCGGCCAACGATGGGCTGCAAGCCAAAGACACGGAAAAAATCGGGCGTCACGCTCGCTCCATAAATGCGCTCGGGATGGGCTTGCCGGTCAAGCGTATAGGCCGCGGTATCTAGCAGAGCCGCCGATTCGAAGAGACCGGTCTGTTCCCATAATTGAAACTCGTCGGCCGTGACAACTGTCGGAGAGGAGCTCAGAAGCGGAATCCTCTGAGAAATCGTCACGATCCGGTCCGATTCGGCGAATGGCAGCGGGCGCAGCAAAACTGTATTCACGACAGCGAACATCAGGCCCACGGCTGTCAGGCCCAGGGCCAGCGATCCTATTGCGATCAGCGAAAACGCCGGAGCCTTACGCAGGTTCCTCCACGCGTGACGGCTATTGCGCACCAGCTCATCCAGCCAATCCACGCGATGCGATTCACGGCATTCGGCCCGGTAGCGTTCCTTTCCGCCAAACTCCAATCGCGCACGCCGCTCCGCCTCCTGAGGCGAAAGCCCGGAGCGGATCAGGTCTTCCGTTCTAGTTTGCAAGTGAAACGCGAATTCATCCGCCATTTCGCGTTCGAATGTTTTGCGGCGGAAAACGGATCGCCAATGCAGGAACCGTAACATGTCATGCCTCGCTCGCGCGCGCTTTGAGGACCGTGCCGATGGCGTCCACCAGGCGCGTCCAACTGCGTTCTTCCTCTTTGAGCTGCGCGCGTCCACGGTTCGTCAGCATGTAGTATTTGGCCCGGCGATTGTTCTCCGACGTACCCCATGCCGTTTCAAGCAGCCCTTGCCGCTCGAGCCGGTAGAGCGCCGGATAGAGCGCCCCTTGCTCAATTTCCAGCGATCCCCCGGAAATTTGTCCGATTCGCAGCAGAATGCCGTAACCGTGCATTTTCCCGAGCGAAACTGCTTTGAGAACCAGTAGGTCTAATGTGCCCTGCAATAACTCAGCCGATTCGTTCTTTTTCCTATACACTTTAGGGAAAGGATACTGCGACTCTCCTAAGATGTCAAGGAGAAAAATGGGGGCATTGAGGGCGAGGTTTTAATATGCCTACGCTGCCGGTGCTGAGGAACTGGCTTCCATCACTGCCCGCAAGATCTTATTGATACGCGTTGAGTATCCAGGACCAAAGCTGCGCAGCCATTTCAACACATCCTGATCGAGCCGCACAGCGACGAGTTGGCGATTCGGCTGAAACATGCGTGAGAGCTGCTTTTCAGTCAATTCCGGAACATCGGAGTAGTCGATTTCGCTATCCGGTAAGTTTTTCAGGCGCGCAAGATCAGCGCCCTGCCGCTTAGTCAGCGGTTTGCCCAAAATATCTTCTGCTTTCACGGTCACGAGTTTTTCGCGCCGAGATGATACGGATGATTTCTTCGCCATTTTTGTACTCCTGTGTGCGTGGACCACGAGCAGAGGGATATCATCCACTAAGCCTATGGCATGCCAGCGTTGCTCGCCTTCCTCATCGACACGGTCCATAGAGAGAATATGAAACTCGTCATCGAACACCTTTGCAGCGGTCCGAAAATGGAGGCCATGTTTTTTCAAATTCGCGCGATTTTTTCTTACGTCCCACTGAAAAGCATCGCGTAATACTAATGTATAACATCATTGGAGCCTAAAGATCTGCCGGGATACATCGAAACATCGCGCCATCAGGTTGGCTCCTTCTCGAGCGATTATTTTTACAATCGCTCGTGCTTCTGTAGTTCCAGCGTGATGGTTCCCACTGGAAATCCCATCTGCAAGCGGAATTGCACCGGGATGCGCTCGGCGTCATCGGTGATCCACATCAACAGGCGCCCTTTGCGCCGGTACACCACGTTGTTGAAGACGAATGCTTCGTAGCGGATGGTGGAATAGTTTTTATCGTTCACACGGATAGTCTCGCGGGTTTGCGCGTCCACTTTCGCCTGCACCAGCTTCTTGCCGTTCGTTAGCGAAAGAGTAAGCGTGTTCCCCGGCTCCGGCTTCATGACACGCAACATACTGAGCGCGCCCATTACATCGTAAGTACAGGACGAAATATCGATTTCGTTTTTCTTTGTAGTGTTTTTTACCAGATCCGCTTCGGTATAGACGAGCTTGTGACGGGCATTATCGAAATCCATGCGGGTCGAAAAACGTTTTTTGCCTTCGTGCCCGGCCAGCTCAGAATGAATACCGCACAACCGCTCGTTCACGAAGAGCTTATAGGTGTCGGAAACCTGATACATGCGATCTACCAAGCCAGCGCTTTTGAGATCGAGTTGGAGATGCCAGCCTTGCTTCTCTCCCGGCTGGTTCTCTCCCGGGGAGAGCTGGAGAACGGCCGAGCCGGCCGTCATCAGGCGCCATTCAATACGATAGGTTGCCTTTTCCGCGAAAGGAAATTTGGAAGGATCGCCATGCGGCGTCTGCGCCGAGTGAACACCGGCGGAAGCGATGAGCAAAACGAACAGCCAAACATAAACCACCGCTTTTTAGACTACTAGAGGGCTGAAATGGAGCCGGCCCCCAGAAAAAAATCAACAGCTCCGGCCACTTGCTTACGCGCGTGGTTCTTTAAGATACTGCAAACGTTGGTACAGCGCAAAAGAACCGCGACCGTGAGGGAGCGGCGTTTGGGTTCAAAAGCCGATAGATAGAAGCACTTCGGAGGGCTTACGGTCAAAGGCGCGGCAAATCGCCAGCAGGCTTTCGACGCTCGGCAGATTGGCTCCGCGCTCGATGGAGCTGATTTGAGAAACGCTCAGCCGCGTAGCGGCGGCGAGGTCTTTCAGCGACCAATCGCGCTCGACGCGAAGCAGCTTAATGCGGTGTCCCAAACGCTCGCGCAACAAGTCTTGCGGGATGCGGCCCAATCCGAAACGTTCAATGGCATTCTGCAAGGCCTGCCGCAATTGCGCGATGGAAAATGGCTTGGCGAGATAGTCGAAAACGCGCAGCTTGAAGGTGGCGCGCATGCTCTCAAGCGATGGGTAGCCGGTAATGATGATGATGCAGAGTTCGGGCCAGCGTGCCAGAAGCTGCTCGAGCACCTGCTCGCCCGAAGCCGCGCCCATTTTCATGTCGAGCAGCACAATGTCCGGAATACTGTTTTCGGCCGACGCAAATAGTTCCTCCGGCTCGGCAAAAGAACGCACGCCATATTTGCCTTCATCGCGCAGCAGGTCTTCGATGTAATTGCGAAAATCCACGTCGTCGTCGAGAATGGCGACATCGACCAGTGCAGCTACGGCTTCTTCGCTCATGGGTCAGACCGCCGCGGGCAACACTACTTCCAGGCAGGCTCCGCCTTCGGGACGGTTGGATGCCGATATCGTGCCGCCATGCTGCGTTATGATCCCTTCGGCCACCGTGAGTCCCAGGCCGGTGCCTTGCGCATCGAGGCGCGTCGTGACGAACGCCTCAAAGAGATTGGGCAGCACGTCTCCCGGTATTCCCGGACCATCGTCGAGTACCGTGCAGCAGATCCAGTTCTGGCCGCCGCGCGTCAGCGGCTTGGATTCCACGCGGATGGTCCCGCCGGCGGAAACGGCGAGAAGAGCGTTCCGCAGCAGATTGACGAACACCTGCACCAGACGATCTCCGTTGCCTGCCACGCGATCGCCGGCCGCGACATCGTTCGCAAACGTCACGGCAGAAGCCTTTTCGTCGATGGCCACCAGACTCCAGCTTTCATCGATCAGGGAACGCAGGCCCAGGGCTTCGGTTTGCTGGCGGCGAACACGCGCAAAGTCGACGAGTCCTTCGCTGATCTTGCGCAGCCGCTGCGTGACGCGC
>JAICIH010000166.1 GCA_025924475.1 Bryobacteraceae bacterium | reverse complement strand
CCGGGTTGCGATCTCGCGAGAGCGCGTCACGGAACGGGCGAGCAGAATGCCTGCGATATTCATGCAGCCGATGAGCAGAACGAGACCAGTTGCGGCCCACATCAGCTTTACTTTCGTGCGGACGTCAAAGGTGCGGCCGGTCTGTAGCGGAATCGCCTTCAATGCGAACGATACGCCGTCTTGGATATGGAACTGCGCGGCGATCGATTGGCTGATTGAGGCGAGCTGTGCGTTTGCCTCAGAGGCGCTGACTCCCGGCTTCAGCCGAGCGAGAACCTGATAATTCCACCCGCCGCCTTTGCCGTTTGCGGAGGGTTGAAGCGGGGTCCAGATTTGAGCTTGGGGTGCGTCGGTCGTAAAGGCTTTCGGCATAATGCCGATGACGGTGTACGACGCGCCAGCCAAATCGATGGAGCGGCCCACTGCGGCCGGGTCGCCATTAAAGACGCGATGCCAGAGGCCATAGCTCAGAACGGCTAACGCCGGTCCTCCCGGGACGTCTTCCTGAGGGGTAAATTCGCGGCCAATCAGCGGCTGAATGCCCAGTACATGGAAGAAGCCAGCACCCACTTCTTGCTTCTGGACGTACTCGACCTGGTTGTTCACAAAGAGATTTACACCGCCGGAGCCATCCGAATAGACAGCGCTGTCAATTAAGCCCGCGTGATCCCTGACGGGTTCCCAAGTCCGAAAGCTTTGCCCTATATTTGTGTCTGAGAGATTCCCTTGGTGGTAGGTCCTTACGATCATCATCAATCGGTCCGGATTCGGATAGGGCAAGGACCGAAAAAACACTTGATCGACAATGCTGAAAATGGCGGTGTTTGCGCCGATGCAGAGGGCGAGCGTGAGGAGAACGGTTACAGTGAACGCGGGACTTTTGCGAAGCTGGCGCACGGCGTAACGGAGAGCTCGACCAATTTGTTCCATCCAGCGGAACGGATGGAGATCGCGCATCTCGTCTTTGGCTAGTTCTAATCCGCCAAAATCCAACAGAGCCCGGCGCCGCGCTTCCTCAGGCGGCAATCCTTCCGCTATGTAGGCTTGTGTTGCCGCATCGAGATGGAACCGCATTTCGCGGTCAAGCCGTTTCTCGAATCTTTTCAACGCCACGGTGTGCCTACTTCGCCGTTTCTAAAACCAAACGAACCGCCGCGGATAAGCGTTCCCATCCCGCTCTCTCGTTTTCAAGCTGCCGTTCCCCGGCCTTTGTCAACGCATAAAACTTTGCATCGCGCCCGGCTATCGTCTTCCACGTTGCCTTCAAATAGCCGCCCTTTTCAAGACGGTAAAGCGCCGGATAAAGAGATCCCTGACGAATCTGCAGAGCATCACGCGTTATCTGCTTGAGGCGTTGCGCGATGCCGTAGCCGTGCAGAGGTTCCAGAGCAAGGACCTTCAGGATCAGGAGATCGAGCGTACCTTGTAAAAGCTCCGCTTCCGGCTGCTCTTGTTCATGCCTAGCCATTCGAACTATAGGATATGGGAAGATGCCTAGGATGTCAAGGTATCAGACAGCCGCACCTGCTTTGGCCGCTTACTTACGTGCGCGGTTCTTTAAACGTGAAGACTGTCGGGGGGATGATGGCGTGCCGCTGGAACGGGTCGGCGAAGATTAAAAATGATACTGTTGTTTCTCGGCGGTCTGCTCGCCGCCGCGGTCGTTTATCAGAAACTCGGCGAGCACCGCGATGCGCGTCGTTTCCCTCCACCCGGCCGCTTGATTTCGGTTGGCGGCCGCCGGTTGCATTTCTTCGCGCAGGGAAATGGAGCGCCTTCTGTGATTCTTGAATCCGGAATCGCGGCGAGTTCCTTAAGTTGGGCGCATGTGCAGCCTCTTCTCGCGAAGTTTACCTGTGTCGTGAGTTACGATCGGCCGGGGCTAGCGTGGAGTGAGCTCCCATCCGCATCGCCTACTCTCGATCGAATGACGAAAATGTTGGCGTCGCTCCTCGAGAAGGCCAACATTTTGCCACCCTACCTGCTAGTAGGTCATTCCTTCGGAGGGCTAATCATTAGGGCCTTTGCTCACGAGCGGCCAGACCAAGTGGCGGGTCTGGTACTCGTCGATCCAGTTTCGGTTGAAGCCTGGGCCCGGTGTTCGGACCTGAATAAAGGGCGTTTGGCGCGCGGCGTGAAGCTCTCCCGGCGCGGAGCCTGGTTGGCGCGTCTGGGCGTTGTGCGGCTCGCATTGGCCGCGGCCACCCGGCGAAATAAACGCTTGACCACAGTAATCGCCAACACCAGCGCCGGCACCGCCATGCCCTTTCTGACGCGGCTCGTGGGCGAAGTACAGAAACTTCCGGCCGAGGTCTTGCCGGCGGTTCGCTCGCACTGGAGCCGCGCCAAAGCATTCCAGGCGATGGCTAGTTATCTGGAGGCTTTGCCGCAATGTGCCGAGATTGCCTCGAAAATGACAATCTCGCCGGAGATTCCGGTTACTGTGCTGTCAGCCGCGAACGCCACGGCCGCCGAGCTTCAGGAGCGCGATCAGTGGGTTCGTCAAAGTAAGCGAGGCCGGCACCTCCAGATCGAGAACACCGGCCACTGGCTGCATCTTGAACGCCCCGAAGTGATCGCAGACGCCGTAAGGGAACTGGTGAGGTTAGGCTAATCGCAGCGCTTGTCCCATATAGTAGGCTGAAACGATTCCGCCTCTTGATATGGAGCCAAGGCCCGGCGCAAAACTCGGCCCCTATGAAATCGTCTCGCCGATCGGTGAAGGCGGGATGGGCCGGGTCTGGAAAGCGCGCGACACGCGTCTTGGCCGCGATGTCGCACTGAAAATTTCGAAGACGGAGTTTACTGACCGGTTCGAGCGGGAAGCTCGCGCCATCGCCGCTTTCAATCATCCAAATATCTGCCAGATCTACGATGTCGGTCCGGACTACATCGTGATGGAGTTGATCGACGGCGCGACTCTCAAAGGTCCTTTAGCGCCGGAGAAAGCAGTCGAGTATGCCTGCCAAATCCTCGATGCCTTGGCCGCGGCGCACGCTAAAGGCATTGTCCATGGCGATCTGAAGCCGGCTAATATCCTGGTGACCGCGCGCGGGATCAAGCTGCTGGATTTCGGTTTGGCGAGAGAGACCTCGGTGCCGCGAAATGCGGATGCCACTGTTTCGATCACGCAGGAAGCTCAAATCACGGGCACGCTCGAATACATGGCGCCCGAGCAATTGCAGGGCAAGGAAGCGGACGGCCGGAGCGACATTTTCAGCTTTGGCTGCGTGTTGTACGAGATGCTGAGCGGGCGGCGCGCTTTTTCAGCGTCCTCTGCCGCGGGTGTTATCGCCGCGATTCTCGAGCGCGAGCCCGAATCGTTAGGTATTGCGCCGGCGCTCGACCGCGTCTTGCGCGCTTGCCTTGCGAAAGACCCCGAACGGCGATTTCAAACCGCCATCGATCTGAAGCGCAATCTAATGTGGGCGGTGGAGGCCGGCCCGGTTGCGACGGCGCCAACCAAACAAGCGCGTGTTCCGTGGATTCTCGCGGCGGCCACGGCGGTTGCTGCAATTGTTCTAGCGATCTTCCACTTCGCCGCTCGCCAGCCTGCGCCTCCGGAAACTCGCGTGGATATCGTAACGCCCGCCACCAGTTCTCCAGCATCGTTCGCGCTTTCACCCGACGGGAGGCGTGTCGCGTACGTGGCTTCGACCGGCGGCGTTTCCCATTTGTTCGTGCGCCCGCTCGATTCGACGTCCGCGCAATTGCTTCCAGGCACCGAGGGAGCGTTGAATCCCTTCTGGTCTCCCGATAGCCGCTCGCTGGGCTTCTTCGCGGATCAAAAGCTGAAGCGAATCGATCTGGCAGGCGGCCAGCCGCTTACACTTGCCGGCGTCACGAATCTCACAGCGCAAGGCGCTTGGAGTTCGCAGGGAATTATTCTTTACTCGCCTGGCGGCGCCGGTCCGCTGTTCCGCATTTCTTCTTCAGGCGGCCCGGCCGTTGCGGCCACCAAGCTTGCGGCGGGGCAAACTTTCCATCGCACGCCGCGCTTTCTCGCCGGCGGTCGCCAATTTCTGTTCTACGCTACGGGCGCGGACCCCTCTCTTTGGCTCGGTGCGTTGGATGGTACCGCGCCACGCCGCATTGCTGCTATTGCGCCGGGAACGGATTCCGCGGCCGAATATCTCTCTTCCGGTTGGCTCGTTTGGGTGCGACAAAGCGTTCTCGCCGCGCAGCGTTTCGATGTGGCGGGCGGCACGCTCTCGGGTGACCCGATCACGCTGGCGCACGGGGTGAGCGTTGATCCGGTCAGCTTGGCCGGCGCTTTTTCCGTATCGCCGAACGGTGTCGTTGCCTGGCGTGCCGGCAGTGGAAGCCGTCGCCAGCTTATCTGGTTTAGTCGGTCCGGCCACAACGCCGGAGCGCTCGGCGGTCCCGATGACTCGAATCTCCTCCATCCTGAGATTTCACCCGATGGGCAGCGCGTCGCCGTCACACGCGGCCCTATTGGTTTTGGAGATATCTGGATAGAGGAAGGCGGGCGCAGCAGCCGCTTTACGTTCGACCCATCCGACGATCGTTACGCCATCTGGTCTCCCGATGGAGCGCGTATTGCGTTTTCTTCCCGCCGCACAGTCGCCCTCGACATATACGCGCAGCCAGCCAATGCTTCCGGCAGAGCGGAAGTTCTGTTCCAATCCGAAAACACCAAGGTGCCGAACTCGTGGTCGCCGGACGGCCGCTTTCTTCTGTACTGGAGTTCACGCGACAATGGCAACCTTATGCTGCTGCCGCTTTCCGGCGCTGATCGCAAGCCGCTTTCGTTCCTCAGTACTCCGTTTACAGAAATGCAGGGAGCTTTCTCGCCGGATGGCAAATGGGTCGCATATCAATCGAGCGAATCGGGCCACTATGAAATTTATGTTCGGCCATTCCCTGGTCCGGGCGGGCGGTGGCCGGTTTCCACAGGCGGCGGAATCTCCCCGCGCTGGCGGGCCGATGGCAAAGAACTCTATTACCTGGCACCCGATGCAAAGTTGATGGCGGTTGCTGTATCGGCGCGCGGCGCCACATTCACAGCGCGTGCGCCCGAGCCTCTATTTTTCACGCACATCACCCCGGGCGTCTTCAAGCCACAATACGCCGTCGCTCGCGATGGCCGCTTTCTCATCAACACCGAAGTCGAAACGGTCTCCGGCGAACCCATTCGTCTGCTGCTTAACTGGAAACCGCCGCGCTAGGTCTCGAAAAAAATCCAGAGCAACGAAGTTAGAATTCCACGCGGGCGGCCATCTGCCATTGGCGCGGAACGTAGTTGGCGATGGCGGCGAAAATGCGGCCGGCTACGCCGGGGCAATCGACGCAACCGTTCGGCTGTCCTAAGTTCGTGTGATTCGTGAAATTGAACGATTCGGCGCGGAATTGCAGCCGGACCGCTTCGGTGATGGCGAACGTCTTGAAGAAAGACATATCGAGCTGCGCGAAATGAGGGCCCCAGAGCGCACCACGGCCGACATTTCCTTGCACGCCTTTTTGCGGACGCCGCCATGGTCCGTCGATAGCGCCGTTAGAGGCGAGCGGCGCGCTGGTCGTGTTAAACCAGCCGAATTGGCTCGGATCGCGGGCTTGCCAGTCGCCCACGACATCAGGACGGCACCAGCCGGAATCCCGATCGGAATTACAGGCCTGGTAACTCGGCGTAAAGGGCAGGCCAGTCGCCCAGTTCCACACCCCATTGACCTGCCAGCCACCGATGAGATAGTCGAGCGGCTTTGCTATGTTACTTCCAAATTTCCGGCCGCGGCCATACGGAATTTCCCACAAGGACGAAATCATGATATTGTGCGCCCGGTTGTTATCGGCCGGCCCATATGCGTAAGTAGCATCAACCGGATAGTAAGTGCCGCTGTAATCCATGTTGCGGGACCAAGTGTAATGAGATAGGAGCTGAATTCCGTTCGCGAAGCGTTTCTCCAACTTTATTTGGAGCGCGTTATAGTTATTACTCGCGTCGCTCGCATAATAGCGCAAATTTTGGGACCATCCGAATTTCTGAAAATACGGCTTGCGCTGATTCGTGGAGAGGGTGCCATAACCAACCAGCGTTGCCTGATTCGGGTCGTAATCGCCGCCGGTTCCGGCAAATACGTGAGTGCCTTTGTTCCCCACGTAAGCCGCCTCCAAGGAGAGCGAATTGGTCAATTGGCGCTGGATGGTGAAGTTCCAGGCATCCACGGTCGGCAGACGCATGTCCTTTGAAATGATGAACGGCGTGACGCCATTTGGCAGAATCGGAAAGCCGTTTGGACCTTTGGGCCGCCCGGCGAGGGCGTCCGCCGGAGAAAAGGGTGTGGGACCTTCTGCGAGCGTGAATACGGTGTCGAAGTTGTTTGCCGGGGATAAGGTCTGAATCCCGAGCACCGGCAGGTTTTGGGTGACATTATGCCCGAAAATGGAGCCAAAAATACCGAGGTCGTAACCGCGTCCGTATCCGACGCGAATCACTGTCTTGGGCGTAGCTTGATATGCCAAACCAACGCGCGGAGCAAGATTGGTAAGCCTGCCTTGCACGTTTAGATTCAAGCCGACGCCGGGCGCACCCGCCGTTAACACTTCGCCGGTACCGAGATCGACATAGCCGCCGTTGCCGGGTCTATTGACCGTCTGCGGCCGATAAAGCTCCCAGCGCAAACCGTAATTGAATGTGAGTTTCGAATTGATCCGCCAGGTGTCTTGCCCATAGAAGAACCAGCGGTTCTGCTTCTCACTGGCGTCGGTGCTCGAACTGACATACCGCTGAAAGAACTGCACGTCGCCCAGGAGAAATGTGGCGACGCCCGATCCTCCGCCATTGGCTCCCTGCGTTCCCGCGGCGTTAAACGTCAGTTGGCCGGCTCGATGCTGGTCGCTCGGCACCCGCAGGTTGTATGCCTGGCGAATGTCCGCGCCGAACTTGAAGGTATGATTGCCCTGAATCTTAGTCCAGTTATTGACAAATTGAATTTGCTTCTCATTCTCAATTAATGGGCAGTTACAGCCGTTTACGCCGAGAGCATAGCCGAATTTGAATAAGTTATTGCCGTAATCGTTGATGAAGAATGCCGGCATGCCGCCGGTGAAGGTCGTGTCAAGGTTCAGGCCAGGGATGCCGGCGTCGGTTGCCGGAGCGGTATCGAGGCCGTTCGGTACGACATGCACCTGATAGCGGAAAAACCCGAAACGAAAATCGGTAAGCAAGTCAGGCCGCAGTGTGTAATCGAAGCCGGCGGCCACACTGTGATTCAGCGAGGTCGATTGGCCGGCGAACGCGCTGACGCTGCCGCTGGGATCGAAGCCGGGGCCGCCGGCAGCGCCGTAGATTCCCGGTGAGTTGATGGTGAAATTGGCGAGGCTATACCGGCCAAACCAATGCAGCTTTTCCGTCTGGTAATAATCGACGCGCGTGTTAAACGCATCGTCATTGAACTTCACGGATCCCGAACCCGAGTAATTGGGCTGATCCTTGGAAGCGAGTATATTCGGCGCCGGAATCAGCTTTAGCAGTGCGGCAGTTTGCGGAGCGATGCGGCTCGTGGGAATGACTGCTCCCTGAAAGGCGGTTCGAGTCTTGTCATTCGTTCCGGTATTCGGGTCGTAGATATTCAAGCCGAGATCGCTCAGATCGCCCGTCCGCTCAGCGAGAGACGGCACCCGCAGCAAAACGCTGCCACCGGTATTGCGGCGCGTTCCCTGGTAGTCGCCAAAGTAGAACAGCTTATTTTTTCTGATCGGGCCACCAATGGAAGCGCCGAACTGGTTCCATTGCGTGACCGGAATCAGCCGGCCGTTCGTCCCGAAGATCGGCAGCGATTGTGTGAACGGGTTGCGCGCCTGCAAATGATCGTTGCGAATAAATTCGAAGGCGCTGCCGTGCAAAGAATTCGTGCCGGATTTGGTTTGCGAACTCACCACCGCGGCAGCCGATGTTCCGAACTCGGCGTCGAAATCAGCAGTTGTCACTTTGGCCTCGGTGACGGATTCCAAAGTCGGATTAATGACGATCCAGCCGAGGACGGCGTCATGATTGTCGGTTCCGTCCAATAAGTGAGATACGCCCGCGAAACTTTGGCCATTCACCAGCAGGCGATAGGAGCCTTGCGGATTTTCCGGTTGCGCGGCAGTCAAGCTCGTAGGAAATAGGGAGACTCCGGGAGTCATCAATTGAAAATTCGTAAAGCGCCGGTTCAGCACCGGCAGCTCGCCCACTTGCCTTTGGCTGTAAGTGGTGGCCACGTCGCTCCGTTCCGTTTTGAGCATGGCGGCTTCGGACGTTACCTCAACGGTCTGGTTTAGCTCGCCGATCTGCAGCTTGATGTCGACTTTCGCTTCGGCGTCTACGGATACGGGAACTCTGTTTTCCACCGCCGCCTGAAAGCCGGGCGCCTCCACGCGAACCTGATAATTGCCGACGATCAGGTAACGCTGTGTGTAGTTGCCGGATTCGTTAGTGGTGGTTTCATTCGTGGTATCGCGGTCGATGTTCCGGATCGTTACTTTCGCGTTCGCCACCGGCGCACCCGAGCTATCTACGACCGTCCCCACAATACTTCCGTATACTGCCTGCCCGCGCAAACGGACCGATGAGAACATCACCACGCAGATTGCGAAAAGAAAAACAAAGCGGTAGCGGATCACTGGAAAGACTCCCCCTTCCTTTCAGCCCAGTTATCATATAGCAACTCGGCTGTGCGCGCTACAGTAAAGGCGTTAGACCCGGTAATTTTTCTTAGTCTCGCTTCGCTCGCCTGTTTCGCTGCGGAAAATGGCTATGTTGGACGGCGGACTTGCGCGGGTTGTCATTCGTCTATCGCCGCTCGCCAATCTAAGAGCAGGATGGCGCGCACCTGGCAGGGGACCGGCACGGCAATTCTTCCTCCAAACTACTCGGCTGCGCATAAGGAAGGTGCATTGGAATACCGGGTCGCACGAGCAGGGCGGAAATTTGGTTTCGAACTGAGTAGACCGGGAGAAAGCCCGTTGCAATTTCCCGTTGAAACCACGCTAGGCGGCGATCGTCACGGGTTGAGTTTTCTTTTCCGAGTGCCGGAGATTGCCGGTATCGCTCTTCCTCGTGCGCCGCTGGTCGAGGGTCGCTACTTGCATTCGGTCACGCGCCATGGGCTCGCGCTGTCTCCCGGTTTTCCCAAAGATCTGCCATCCACGCTGGAAACGGCGCTCGGCAGGCCACTGCCTCTGAGTTTCGAAAAGAAGTGCCTGGCTTGTCATGGCGAACCGCGCCGGGACGGTACGCATCCGGATTCGGGCGTGACATGTGAAGATTGCCACGGGCCCGGCAAACCGCACTTGGGAGCGCTGGCCGCCAAAGCGAAGGACAAGGGCATAGTGAATCCCGGAAAGCTTCCGGTTGCCGAGCAGATACGGCCTTGCGCGCAGTGTCACGCCGGCTTCAGCAACGTGGAAGATCCCGTTCCCGGCGACTTACTGATCTCCGATCAAGTCACGGCGCTTCGCCAAACGGAGTGCTGGCGTCAATCGGAGGGACGGATCAGCTGTTTGAGCTGTCATGATGCGCACCAGGACTCACCGCGTGCGACGCTGATCGAGCGCTCGGAAAGGACCTGTCTCGGTTGTCACAGCAGCCAGGTGGCGGATCATGCGGGCTTGTGTCCTGTAAATCGTGTCCGCGGCTGTGTGGGATGCCACATGCCGGATGAGAACGATCGGCCGCCCTTCGTGATTGCCGATCATTGGATTCGTGTTCACGGGAAAGCTACTGGGATCGCCGGGAGCAGCAAGGTGACGCCGAAGCACCTGTATCTGCGGATGATCGAGGTTGCCGATCGCGCCAAGGCGGATGAACTCCGGCAGCAATTGAGGCAGGGCGGCAGTTTCTTCGAGCTGGCTCGTGCGAACTCGATCGATCGCGATACCGCTCCGGGCGGTGGATTCCTGGGCGATCTCGAGACAGCGCAACTGAATCCGATATGGTCGGCCGCCGCGCTCCAGCTCGAACCGGGAAGTTTGTCCGAAGTCATCGAAGGGCAGGGCCGGTATTTTATTCTGGAGCGCCTGCCACGCACGTTTCGTGACGATGCTGATGCGCATTTTGAAAAAGCGATGGAACTGCGGCAGGCCGGGAATCGCCAGCAATCGGCGGCGGAGCTTCTGGAAGCGCTCAAAATTTATCCCTACTTCCTGCGGGCGTTGACGTACTTAGGGATCACTTACGGAGAAGCGCGCAATCCCAGGGCCGGCGCCGGAGTGCTGCAACTCGCGGTGGGACTTTATCCTCGCGACGCCGGAGCTCACTTCAACCTGGGGATCGCGTACGGGGCCGAGGGTAATGAGAACGAGATTTCTGAATACCAGCGTGCGCTCGAACTCGATCCCGACTTGACGCCCGCTTATCTCAATTGGGGCGCCGCCCTCTATGCGAAAGGCCGGCGCCAAGAAGCGATTGAAGTTTATCGCCGGGGGATTGCGGCCAATCCGCTTGTTGCCGGGCTGCACTACAGCCTGGCTGTCGCTCTGGAACAGGAAGGCAAGAAACAGGAAGCAGAAGCGGAGATGAAAATCGCCCGCGGGATCGACCCGCACTTATAATTGCGATTTGAGTTAGCATGCCGTCCCGCCGTACTTTCATTCGCTCGCTCTGCGCTACGCTGCCGGTATTTCCGCTCGAACGGCTGCTGGCCGGTGTGCCGCTCGGGGTCGAGTTTGTTAATGTCGCAAAGAGCGCGGGGCTGCACGCGAAAACGATTTTCGGCGCCGAGCAGCGCAACAAATATTTGCTGGAAACTACCGGATGCGGTGTGGCGTTCGTCGATTACGACGACGACGGCTGGCTCGACATATTTTTCGTGAACGGCACTCGCTTTGAAACGACATTTCCCAAAGGCTCGGAGCCCATCAGCCGCCTTTACAAAAACAACCGCGACGGCACGTTTACCGACGTTACGTTAAAGGCCGGCTTGGCGCGCACGGATTGGGGCCAGGGCGTCTGCGCGGGCGACTACAACAATGATGGCCATGTCGATCTGTTTGTCACCTACTGGGGCGATTGCGCGCTCTATCGCAACAACGGCGATGGGACGTTTACCGATGTCGCGGCGAAAGCCGGCGTCACGACGCGAACCACTACTGGCCTGAAGCGTTGGAATACGGGCTGCGCGTTTCTCGATTACGATCGGGACGGGCATTTGGATCTGTATGTCGCCAATTACATCGATTTCGATCCGAAGACGGCTCCGTTGCCGGAAAGCGGGCCGTGTCTCTATGAAGGCCTGGTGGTGGCGTGCGGGCCTCCCGGCTTGCAGGGCGGCAAAGATATTCTCTTCCATAACAACGGCGACGGGACGTTTACGGATGTCTCGGAAAAAGCCGGCATCCTGAAAAAGCAGGGCACGTATGGCTTAGGCGTGCTGGTGGGCGATTTCGACAACGACGGCTGGCCGGATATTTATGTCGCCGACGATTCCGCTCCTTCGGCGCTCTTCCAGAACAATCACGACGGCACTTTCACGGACGTAGCTCTGGAAGCCGGTGTGGCCTTCGGCGCGGACGGCAAGACGCAGGCGGGCATGGGCGTATCGGCAGCGGATATTTTCGGAAACGGCAAGTTGGAAATTCTCAAAACGAATTTTGCCGGGGATGCGTCGAGCTTGTACCGCAATTTGGGCGGCGGCAATTTCGAAGACATGACGTTCCAGGCAGGTCTCGGGCGGAACACGCGCTTTCTCGGCTGGGGGGCATGCTTCCTGGACTTCGATAATGACGGCTGGCCGGACATTCTTACCTGCAACGGCCACGTGTATCCGGAAGTGAGAGAAAAGGCCAGCGAATCCGGCTATCGCGAGCGCAAAGTGCTGTATCGCAACGTGGGCAACGGCAAATTCGAAGATGTCTCGCTCCATGCCGGCCCCGGTATTCTGGAAGCGGTGGCCGGCCGCGGGTGCGCATTGGGTGATTTCGATAACGATGGCGATCTGGACATCGTGGTGAACTGCGTAAACGATGTGCCGCAGTTGCTGCGCTGCGACAATACGCTGCGCAATAACTGGCTCAAGGTAAAGGTGGTGGGAACGAAGTCGAACCGCTCGGGAATCGGAGCACGCGTTTACTGCACTCCCGAGGGCGGCCACCGGCAGATGGACGAAGTGCACAGCGGAGGCAGTTATATTTCACAAAGCGATCTGCGCGTTCATTTTGGTCTTGGCAAGGCCGAAAAGGCAGATCTTGAAGTGCATTGGCCGAGCGGTCTGATCGATAAGATACCTGCTACGGCTGTAAACCGTGTGGTGACGGTGGTCGAGGGTAAGCATCCAGGCGGGGCGGCAAGTGGCGTGTCTCAGTGAGTTCGTTGGTGCTGGAAGCGGGTCTGGTTCTTGGACAGGCCGATTGCCAATCGGCCGCAGCTTACCAAGCCAATGCCACTTAGTTTTGGTGGGTCAGATACTTCGTCTGTGCGCGAACGCGTAGTCGTGCTCCTCAGAAATTACTGAATTATTGAGAAGCCGGG
>JAICIH010000165.1 GCA_025924475.1 Bryobacteraceae bacterium | reverse complement strand
CGGTATCGCACATCCCAGACCACGGCGATGAGGACAGCAGCGAGAATAGGCCACCAGGCGATTGAGTGCGTAGCTGACACAGGTAATCGGAATAGTTCTTGGCAATTTAAGATCCATTACGAAATCTTCGGAAAAGTACCGTAAATTCGGCATCTTCGTGCGGCGCGGTTCGCGGTGCTGTCAACGGCTGTAGACACCGGGGGTTTTCCCGTGACGTGCCGTATACACCGGGGCGGCGCGGGGAAGGGGCCATCTGGTCGCTGACGCTTCCCGGCTCAGATTCAAGGTCTTCGTCCGCTCTCCGGCGAGGTCACTGTCCGCTCCCCGGCGACTGAAGGTCGCCGCAGCACGCTGAAGCGTGCGCCACGGATTCCCGATACTGGGCGGGAATGAAATGAATTTTCCGCCAAGCGCCGAGACGAGTCTCGGCGCGGCAGACAAAAGTGTCTGCGCCACCAATACGACGGCTCGGCCATCTGGTCGCTGACGCTTCCCGGCTCAGATCGAGCGTTAGGCGGCAAAGGCGAGGGCGGGCCCGCAGGATTCGCGGTCGAAGTTCCAGGTATGGGCGTTGTTGGCGTGTTCGAGCGTCCATTTGCGCTTGACGAGCGACTCGGCTTCCGCTTTTGAACAAACGAAGCCAAACTTGGCCGGCGAGAATTCCTTACCGGCGACGAGATGACACATGCCGACTTCGTAGATCGCTTCCTGCTCGCGTGCTTCCTGGGCTTTGCGCTCGGCCTGAACTTCACGGAGCATCTTGAGCGTCTTTTCGTACTGGCGCATCAGACGCTGTTCATAAATAGAGAGTGTCAACAGAGGGTCTTTCGAGCGACGCAGCGTTTCGGCGAGCACGAATGCCGTTTGCGCTTCGGGATGGTTGACGTCCCAGAGGTCGGAATTTTCGGTGAGGCCGATGGCGAAGAGGTTGTGCTCGGTCGCCATGATGCGATGCAAGCGGTACTGCAGTTGAGCAAGCATGTGGACCAGATGCTTCTCCTGCGTGTTAGCCGGCAGATATTGCTTTTCGAGATCGCCGATGAGAGCATGGAGTGCTTTCATCTCGTCTGCAGTGAGCGTGAGGACCTGGCCTGTGAGTCCGTGGCGGGTGGCGTTGAGCGACGCACGCTGTTTCCCTCCTTCTGTGCGCGGGCCGGTCGACTTCTGGGCGTTCAGGCGATTGGCGCGAAGCTGCGCCTCGGAAACGGGGCGCTTCGGCTTCGGCGCACGATTGTTGTCGTCGGTATGGGGCATAAAAAATTTCCTCTTGTCCAAAAGATAGATGAAGAAAGAGACACCCGGCGCCACCGCTACTCAGAAATGGTTGATTGCAAAGGATAACTATTTCGAAAAAAGCTGTGATTGGGAGTGGCGCGGAGCAGGAGTGGCGCGGAGCGCGAGCGGCGCGGAGTGCGCGTAGGAAGTGCGGCCAGTCCAACAGCCTGGGTTGTGCTTGCTGGTGAGGGAGCGGATGTCTTCGTCCTCGCTCGTATTTGTCATCGCGTCCGTCCACATTGGATTGTGCGAAAACGTGCGTATGCACCAGTTGGCGGAAGGCGTAGGTGTATCGCGCAATTGACATCGAGCGGCTGGTTGTAAACAGCCGTGCACAGTTCACGGTTCCAGATCGGTCAAAACACCGAACTTACAACGATTCACGCCGCTTTTACGTTTGGCTCCTCAATTGCCTTTCGTAAAGTGCACCTGCTTAGCAGCGCAAATTCAACAAGAGGACACAATGAACAACTTAATTCTGAAGATGTACGTAAAAAGCCAGACTCTCTGGTCGACACTGAAAGACGACCAAGGCCAAGATCTGGTGGAATATGCCTTAGTGATCGCTCTGGTCGCTTTGGCCGCAACGGCCGGGATGGGCACGCTCGCCACCGACATTAACAAAGCCTTTACAAGCCTCGGCACCAAACTGACAGCCGCAACCGGAACCTAGTCAAACAATCAACTTTGGGGGAGCGGGAGTGTATCGCTTCCGCTCCCGTCGATTTTTTTAAAGTAATGAGCGCTATGAGGCCGTATTTTTTCTGACTGCGTAGCAACAGAAACGTGCTGTCCGGCGCTGAATTACTGTCGCATTTGTCCCTTCTCACATTCGAGAAACTCTACAATGCTGCTTTCTCTCGTAATTCCGGTATTCAATGAAGAGCAGACTTTGGGCATCCTCATCTCCAGAATCCGCGAAGCTCTTCGCGGATTCGACTGGCAACTTCTGTTTGTAAACGACGGGAGCACGGATGGGACGCTCGATATCCTTCACGAAATCGCGCTGGACGACAATCGCATTCAAGTACTCAGCTTTAGCAGAAATTTTGGGCATCAGACAGCCATCACCGCCGGCCTCGATTTCGCAAACGGCGATGCCGTGATTGTCATGGATGCGGACCTTCAAGATCCGCCGGAACTCCTGCCCAAAATGGTCCGCCTATTCGAGCAGGGATATGACGTCGTGTCACCGCAACGAATTTCACGGCGAGGCGATACCTGGTTTAAGCGATCCACTGCCGCTGTGTTCTACCGCACGATGGCCAGACTGGTCGACAAGCGGCTTACGTCCAATATTGGGGACTTTCGGTTATTCAGCCGGCGGGCCGTGTTGGCGATTCGTTCTTTTCGAGAACAACACAGATTTATGCGCGGCCTCGTCGCGTGGCTGGGGCTCCGCGAGGCGATTCTCCCGTTTGAGCGGCAACCGCGCGCGGCCGGTGAAACAAAGTATCCCTTATTGAAAATGCTACGCTTCGCCTGGACCGGAGTTTCCTCATTCTCGGCACTACCTCTGCGGCTCAGCATTGCCGTTGGCACACTTTTGAGCTGCGCTGGATTCGGATATCTTCTCTATGTAACTTATTTGGCGCTCTTTACGAACATTCTTGTGCCTGGGTGGGCTTCAGTCGTGATCTTGCAATGCATTTTCTCGGGCATGATCCTTCTGGCGCTGGGGGCGATTGGCGATTATGTAGGCAGAAATTACGAAGAGTCAAAGGGACGGCCGTTGTACGTCATTGCCGGCGCTTACAACCTAATGTTGCCCGAGAATGGAATTCCCCGAGCTTCCATTCTGATTCAGCCCGATCCGATGGACCTCGACGTCCGTGAAGAGCCGGAAAACGATGCGGCGCCAATCGGGGCCGCAGCCAGCCACGACACTACACGAAGAGTTTTCAGCGCGTAGGCTACGAAGTCCCTTTGATCTTATAGCATGCTGACCGCCTCAATTCCTGTAACATCTTTAGGCCCGTCACTCCTAATCATCGAGACAGGTCTGGCCCTTATCGCTATCGCTGTGGCATTTTGTTACCCCAAAACCGGGCGACGGGTATTTGCCGCCTTGGAGCGATATTTCGGAGTGCTGGCGCGTAGACGCCGTTTGTCCATCATCGTTGTCGGCTGCTCGGCTTTCTTCGGCAGGCTGTTGATTCTTCCCCTTATTCCCATCCCGCAGCCATTTATTCACGACGAATTCAGCTATCTGCTCGCGGCGGATACTTTTGCATCAGGGCGCCTCACGAATCCGACTCATCCGATGTGGGTTTACTTCGAAAGCTTTCACATCACACAGATACCCAGTTACATGTCGATGTATTTTCCCGCGCAGGGGATGGCGCTGGCGGCCGGGAAGGTGTTGATGGGGCACCCTTGGTTTGGGGTTCTGCTCAGCAGCGCAGTCATGTGTTCCGCCATTTGCTGGATGCTGCAGGGCTGGCTGCCGCCGGGTTGGGCGCTCTTGGGCGGCATGCTGGCTGTGCTGCGACTGGGATTGTTCAGCTATTGGGTCAACAGCTATTACGGCGGCGCGGTCGCGGCTATCGGGGGATCGCTCGTGTTAGGCGCGCTTCCACGGATACTACGCACCGCGAGGATTCGTAACGGCGTGTTGATGAGTTTCGGAATTGTCATTCTCGCTAACAGCCGCCCCTACGAAGGAGTGCTGGTATGCATACCGGTACTGTTCGCTCTGGGTTGGTGGGCCGCTAGAAAGACAAAGCTTAGCTACCGGGATCTCCTGCGCCGCGCGATGGCTCCGGCTGCGTTGCTGCTCGTGGCCGCCACGTGCATGGGCTATTATAATTACCGCGTCTTTGGAAATCCGTTAACTCTGTGCTACCAGATTAATCGCGCAACGTATGCGTCGGCTCCGGTTTTCCTCTGGCAGCAGACCCGACCCGAACCGGTTTACCGCTACGAGGTAATGCACGATTTCTATAGTGATTGGGAATTGCGTTATTTCCGCAATGCCCGAAGCTTCGACGGATTTATCGATGGAACTGTTACGAAACTGGTAATCGTTGTGTTCTTCGTATTTGGCCTGGCATTGCTTGCGCCAATGACCATGCTGCCGTGGGTGCTTCGGGATCGCAGGGTACGATTTTTAATTTGGAGTGGCGCTGTCTTCGGCCTTGGGTTGAGTGCGAACGCCTGGCTAGCTCCGCACTACATGGCTCCATTCATCGGAGCCTTCTACGTTATTCTACTTCAGGCCATGCGTCATATGCGGCAGTGGCGGCCGTCCGGCCAACCCGTTGGATTGGCGCTAGTGCGTACGATGCCCACGATCTGTCTGGTTCTGGCGGCGTTTAGGTTGTGTGCCGCGCCCCTGAACCTGAACATACCTCGTTTCCCGGCGATGTGGTACGGAAGCGAGCCCTTAGGTCTCCCACGCGCCCATGCCCTGGCAACGCTGAGGTGCTATCCGGGCCGGCAACTGGCAATCGTCAGGTACTCGCCGCAACACCCACCGTTCGACGATTGGGTTTACAACAGGGCCGACATAGACAAGTCCAAGGTGGTTTGGGCTCGTGAGCCCGATTCCCACCTCCCTCCTTACGACCTTCTCAACTATTTTCGCGACCGTAAGGTCTGGCTTGTGGAGCCGGACGCCACCCCACCGAGGATTACTCCCTACCCGACCGGCTGCGCGCGTTTCAGTGCTAAGTCGCTTTCCAAAGCCAACCGGCCTGCTAAGCCCTTGGAGAGTGGGGAGTGAAACCGGAATTCGAGCGCTACGCCGCCGGGTATTCCGATTTGCTGCAAGATCCCGTCCGGGATGCTTTCGCGAGCGATTCCGACTTTTTTCACCAAAGGAAGTGGGCGGTGATTCGCGATTTTCTGGAGAGCCACGGGCTTGACAAATCAAAGCTGAAATGGCTCGACGTGGGCTGCGGACAGGGGAATCTACTTGGTCTGGCTGGCGGCCACTTTGCTCAAGCCGCCGGGTGCGATCCGTGCAGCGCGATGTTCAAATCGCCAGCCTCGTTTGAATTGTATGAACAGACATCGCCAACGGAGTTGCCCTTTGGCGACGACTCGTTCGACTTTGTCACAGCAGTATGCGTCTATCATCACGTGCACGGCGATGCGCGGCGCCAGCTTACGCAATCAGTCCGCCGGGTACTCAGGCCCGGTGGCCTATTCTGCATGATCGAGCATAATCCGTGGAACCCAGTAACGCGGCTAATCGTGAACAGGTGCCCGGTCGACGCCGATGCTGAACTTCTTAGCCCTTCGCTTGCCAGCCGCCTATTGCGATCTTCCGAGTTCACACTTCTTGATACCACTTATTTCCTTTATTTGCCCGCCGTTGTCTTCCGCTGGATCGGAACGATCGAGCGTCCTCTCCGCAGACTGCCGATAGGTGGTCAATATGCCATATTTTGCCGCAAAGACGATTCCAGGATTCCATGAATAGCCGCAATTCGATGACGACAATTATGTTACTGACTCCAAAGGGAAGGTACGACTTGCCTCTCTTGCAATCTATTCGCCTTCATCGGTGAGAAAGGTCAACTCCTGCTCCGACCCAAAGTGATTACATGACAAGCGCTTCCCGTACAATTGTTAATAAGCCAACAATAACATCCGCATGGCTACGCATGCGGCCGTACCTCATTGTGACAGCATGCATCGTGCTGTACTGTTATCCATTCCTCCGCGTACTCACTCTTCGCCCCGACGAAGGCTGGTGCATCACCGATGCAGTCAGGGTCTACCACGGACAACTCCCATTTCGCGATTTTTTTGAGATCGTAGGGCCGATAACTTTTTATTGGGTGGCATTGTTTTTCAAGCTATTCGGCGTGACATGGATGGCGACCCGGGCTTGCGTACTGCTAGATGGCGCCGCGACCGCCCTTCTGGTTTACTTTCTTGCGCGCCGGCTGAACCCACGCTGCGGCATTACAGCCCTCCTGTTTTGGATGGCGGTAGCTTTCCCAACTTGGCCAGCGGTAAACCACCATTTCATTGCGAACCTACTCGCGCTGGCAGCATTTGCTTTGCAGATATGGTGGCTCGACTTCCCACGTTTTGGAGTTCCGTTTTTCTGCGGCATGATTGTCGGTGTTTTGTCGTTCACGGTCTTTCAAAAGGGCGTGCTACTAGGCCTTGCCTTCGTCGTAATTCTGTTGCTGCAACGCGGCCGCCCACGCCGCATGGCAGCAGTAGTGCAGTTGCTGGCGGGGATTGCAACCGTCGTCATTGTGGTGACAGTCTTTTTTGCGGTTCGCGGCGGTCTGCCGGATTTAATTTACGCGAATTTCACATGGCCACTTAAACACTACGGCGCGATTAACGCCGTTCCATATGGCTTCGGTTTCGCAAGATATGTAGGGAGCACTTACGCGGCGCTTGTTTTCGCGCATCCCATCGTAGCCTTCACAGCCGCTTTCATTGTGGCTATTCCACTTGCCGTGATAGTTTTATTGCCTCTAATCGTCGTGGCCCTAGGATTTTACCTCAGGCCATCATCCTTCAACGCGACAATGCTTCCGTATTGGGTTGTTGGATTCGCTCTCTGGATTTCCGAGGCACACCGGCCAGACACGGCCCATCTGGTGCTGGGATCGCCTGTTCTGATTGTTCTTTGGGCTTATTTCATGCATGCAATGGGCGCGAAGGCGCTGAATCATGCTCGACGCGCTGTAGTCGGGAGCCTTGCGATCCTGGCAGGTGTCAATCTAATGATGTGCGTAACCGCGGCTGTCCCTATCTCGACCTCTGTGGGATCCGTTAAGGCATTCGCAAGAAACGCGGTTATCGAGTTCACCAATAGTCACGTCAAGCCGGGTGAGACAATTTTCGTCTACCCATTTTCTCCCATTTATTACTTTCTTTCCGGCACTTCCAATCCTACGAGGTATAGCTATCTCATATATGGGTTCCAGACACGCGCTCAGATGCTTGAGGTTGTGAACTCACTTGAACGGGATAAAACCAAGTACATTCTTTGGGACACGGCATTCGAAACCGTAATGGTGCCCGCTGCTATCCCTCCCTATCGCCCGCCGCGCGATAAAGATCGAGTGATAGAACCGTACATAAATGAGCATTATAAACAGGTTGGCGCTGGAGATGGATACCGGTTTATGGAAAGGAAGAGTCCTTAGCCGAAATCCTGAGCGATGGGTCTGTTTAGACACAAATCTTGCCGAGGGCGGTCCGGCGCCGGTTACACATGTTTAGAAAGATGCCGGGGGTCAATGCCTCTGCCTGAGAGGATAATGGCGAGAAGCGCGGAGCCGCAATCGACGATGGACGAGATTCCTGACGTCAACGAAATGGAACCGAAGCGGTTCGAGAAATGGCCGCTTCGTTGTCGCGCTTTGCCAAAAACACAATTTGGTATCCGAACAAGTTCGGAATCGCCTTTGTGATTATGGCAAGGCTCCGATTCAATATCCTCATGACCGGGTTCTCGCACTTTAGGCCGAAGACAAGCTCCAACGGCATTAGGGTTATTTTCTCTTCGAGAATGCGGTAATGGTTCTCTTCCAAAAATTTTCGTGCGGTCTTGCGAGTGAAGAACCTGCAGTGTGTCCGATCGAGAATGCCGCGTTCCGTATAGTTGAATTTCCCGAATAGAAGCATCAGCCTTACCGTGAGGTTGGCCACGTTGGGAAGGGAAACGACTACGGCGCCGTCGGGTTTCAATATCTGACCACACTGGATCAACAGGAGATCCGGCTGCTTGAGGTGCTCGAGCACATCCAGAAGTAATACTCGATCAAAACGCTTCTCAGCGAGTTGTTCGATTACAGGTGCGATTCCCTGATCGAGATCCGCGGTGAAATACTGCTCCATCGCCCCGTTTTGTTCGGCCGCGGGCAGACGGTCGATGCCGGTGACGCGGTTATTGTCTTTTTTTAGTTCCGCCGCAAAGAAACCCTCGCCGCAGCCTACGTCAAGGACGTCGCAACGCGAGCCAGTCAGTTGCCGGGCATAGTAGTGGCTCGAATATTTGCTCTGCTTGATCGGGTAGTGAACAAAATATTCTTTAAACTCCGGGTAGCAACTCACGGACCGGCAGGTCTGCTTGTAACGGCGCACGGATCGCGCGACGTTGCGGGCGTACTTCATGCCATTGACGCGGCAAATCTCCGATCCGTAATAGGTGGGGATGGGAACTTCCTGGATGTCGTGATGTTGGTGATGCAGTTTGATGATGATTTCAGTGTCGAAATGAAAGTCGTCGGTCATGTCGCTCAAATCGATGCTTCGTAGAGCGTGAAGGTTATAGGCGCGGTAGCCGCTGTGAAATTCCGTCAGCTTCATGCCTAGCGATCGATTTTCGAAACTGGAGAGGATTCGATTCCCGGCATATTTGTACAGCGGCATGCCGCCTTTTAAGGGGCCTCCGTAACTCCGCATCATGCGGGAGCCAAAGACGGCATCGGCGCGTCCAGAAACGATGGGGCGGTAAAGGTGGGACAGAATTTCAGGAGCATATTGTCCGTCGCCGTGCAGCAGCACGACTACGTCGAAGCCTTTAGCCATGAAATAGTGGTACCCGGCTTTCTGGTTTCCGCCGTATCCCAGGTTGCGGCGCTGCTTCAAAACCGTGAGCTTTGGTATCGATCGCATCATTTTCATGCCTACGGCTAGTTCGTAAGTGGCGTCTTGACTCGCATCGTCGAATACCGCTATTTCCTCCACGTTCTTCCAGACATTCGGCGTGATTCGCTTCAGAACGCTGGGCAACGTCGTAATCGCGTTATAAGTGACGATTAGAATCCCGATGCGTTTGCCGTTGCAATCCGCTTCGACCGTATCGTCTGCGCACGCCATGCCACGCAAACCGGGGTGGGGTTCGTAGGGTAGGTCTGCTAAAGAGGGGTGGCGAGGTGAAGCGGAATCGATGACGTCCGGCAGTTCCATTATGTTGGGCTGTGCTGCGGTGGATATGGCTAATTGCCCGGCAAAAGGGCTGAAACTGTCCTGTGCGATGATTCCGTCGAACGCGTATCCTTGGGCTGTCATGCCAAACGCGGTAAGTTCTTGCGGAAAGCGGCCGAACGATTCCATCTACACTCCGGCAAACGAAGATTGCATTAAATTTGGAGCGGCCCGATCCGGAGTTTGACCGGCATCGAAGTTCGCCCTCACTGGGAGAGCAATTTGTTTTCCAACGTTAACTCATTGAAGGCGAAATAGAATCGTGCTGAAGATGTAAACAGATGTACTCACTCCGTCTTTCTTGGGCGACATATCAAGGCAAGGCCGCGAATGCCGACCAGCGCCGACCGCTCTAACCTCGGAGCTTCGCGCCATTGGATCGCGTAAAGATAACCGAATGTTCGTCCGAGTACACTCTCTTCCAGCCCGGCAGGAGCGCCAAAACACGCGACATCGGCGAGTTGCGGGATAGCAGACAATAATTGATCTTGTATTTTGTCAGAAGGGCGTTCGGGTCGGATTGCAGCGTGGCCCAGTTCGCAAATTCTTCAAGGACTCCCGTCCAATCGTAAACATCCGCCCTGCCGTCTACAAACACAGGGTGATCCGGCGCCGCCCATATCAGATAGCCTCCGAACACGTATTCATTGAGCATGTTCCCGGAAAGCCCTGTGCGGTGGATATAGTCTACTGCTTTTACGGGACTGCTGTTGCTTACTTGAGTTTCAAGCTGATGTTTTCCGGGAAAAGCAAACACAATCGCAATTGATGCGAGCGCCAGCATAATTCCGTTGAGGAACGGGCGATCTTGGCGTGCGTCATATTTATCCCAGGTGTCGGCAAGCAAGCGGCATACGGTTGGTGCGCTTAATATGCCAAACACAAAAAGCATTCGTGCATGAGGCGCGGCGAGTCCAATGCCCATGAGCAGCAACAACAGCTCTTCCGTCAAAAGCTCCCGCCGCCGGGCCAGAGCCAATAGCAGAATGCCTGCGCCGACCACAAAGACGGCCCAAGCTCGGGGATCGCTAAATGGGAGTGGCAGCCACTCCGCCACCGCAGCTAGTCCCACTTTTTGATCCAACAACGTGTTGAGCGGATACATCACCTGCTTCCACCCCACGGGATTGATAAACAGCGCGGCAATGGAAAGCGCAAATACAATCGCCAGGATTTTGCGCTCGCGACGCGGGCGGCGGTACGAGGCAATCAACCCCATTCGGAAATTGAGGAACGAACAGAAGAGAAACACCCCTAGGACGGCCAGTCCAAAGAAGAATGAGCCATGGCAGTTCACCCAGATCGCAAAAAGAGGAGGCAGGCACCAGAACCAGCGGGGGCTGCGGGTCCGGCCAAGATGGACAATCAGCAATTCAAGGGTCAGCAGCAGGTACCCGATGAGTTGCGGACGAATCGCCAACCCGACGGTTGAAAACACCCAAGCCACCAGGCCGCCCAGCAGCGCCACTTTTGCATTGCCCGAATAGAGCGAGCACAAAACATACTGCGCGATCAGAAACGCGGATGCAAACAGGCACAGCCATAGCATCATGCCGGTGTAGCCGCCGAAATGGTACGCGGCATAGATGGTGAGCTGCGAAAGCCACTCGTGCGCCGTCCAGGCGTAGTGGTTGGTCGTGTACGAGAACAGATCCACCGTGGGGATGGTGTGGGTGTTCCAGATAATTTCGCCCGTCTTCAGATGCCACCACATATCGGGGTCATTGAAGCGGCCTCGTACCGTCAGCACGGCCAGGACGACGAGCATGCCGGCCAGCATGACGGGGAACGAAAACAGTCTCCGGGTGAGAGACGGCGCCCGGGATTCCGGAACCACGTTTACGCTGGGTTCGGCGGACTCATGCAACAACATGAATTTCTTCGGTATCGGGCTCCACCGATCGAAGCAGCCGGTGCAGATAGGCCCGCGAGATATTCAAGCTGCGGGCGGCCATCGTTTTGTTGCCGTTGCATTCCTGGACGGCGGTGGTCGCGAGCTTCAGTTTGTAATCGCGCAGCAGCCTCTCGAAAGAGCCGGCCGGCAGATCGCCGTTGGACGGAGCGAAGCTGTCATCCCGCAGTGTTTCCGGCAGATGTTCCGGACAGATGCTGTCGCCTTCGGCCAGGATGATGGCGCGCTGCATGACGTTTTCGAGCTCGCGGACATTTCCGGGCCAGGAATAGTTTTCGAGCATCGCGAGCGCACGCGGCTGGATGCTTTCGACCGATTTTTGATATTGCCGGGAATAGCGCTGCAGAAACTGATGCGCCAGCAGGGGAATATCCTGCGGGTGCTCCGCCAGCGCGGGGCAATCGATACGCATCACATTGATGCGGTAATAAAAGTCCTGGCGGAATTTGCCGGCTGTCACCATTTCGGCGAGGTCGCGGTGCGTGGCGAAGATGAGGCGCGCCCGCAGCGGAATAAGGCGGCTGCTGCCGACGCGGCTGAACTCCTTTTGCTGGAGGACCCGCAACAGCTTTACCTGTGTCTGCAGGCTGAGCTCACCGATCTCGTCCAGGAACAGCGTGCCGTCGCCGGCCTTTTCCAGAAAGCCCTCCCTGGCTCCGACGGCGCCGGTATAAGCGCCTTTCTCGTGGCCGAACAGCTCGGCCTCGATCAGCGTTTCGGGAATGGCCCCGCACGAGACGGCCACAAACGGGCGATTGGCGCGGCTGCCGAGGTTATGAATTGCGTTCGCCACTAACTCCTTGCCGGTGCCGCTTTCGCCGGTAACCAGCACGGACGCGTCGATATTGGCGACGCGGCGTATCAGGTCATACACCGTCAGCATCTGCGGACTCGTGCCGAGAAGCCGGTCGCAACTCGGGAGGCTGGTTGCCAGTTGCCGCGTGGCTTCCAGTTCGCGCTTCAAAACGCTTTGCTCGAACGCCCGGCGCACCAGCGCCTTCAACTCGCGAAGCGCAGGGGGCTTGCGGCAGTAGCCGAACGCGCCACGCTGCACCAGTTCGGCGGCTTGTTCCCGGCCGTTGTCGTCGGCCATCACAATCACGGGGACAGGAGATTCGGCGACCTCCTCGAAAAATTGAACCTGCGATTCGACTCCACCGTAGTTAGAATCTAAATCGAGAATCAGAACGTCGCAGGCTCCCTGCGCGATCCGATCCCTCACCTGATCTCCGTCGGATTCCACAGTTAGCTGGAACTCCGGGCCGAGAGACGGCGCAAGCAGGAACCGTAACTTCTGGTCCTGCGAATAAAAGGCCAAGCGAACCATCTGGTCTCCTGGACTCACCCTTCTTATTGCAAGCTGTATCGTTGAGTTTACCTACCGGGGAGAAAAAGGACAAGTAATTCTACTCG
>JAICIH010000164.1 GCA_025924475.1 Bryobacteraceae bacterium | reverse complement strand
TGAATGCGCCGCAGCGATACCGGCTCATCAAAGATGACCCGGACCCGCTGTTCACCTTTTTCGGCCGCGCGCCAGCCTGTCCCATCTTTCGAATCGAATGCGGATTCAACGGGGAAGCTAGGATCTTCTGAAGTTACCTCGACCGTCGCGATTTGTTCGAGATCGAGCCAGCCTTGGTCCAATGCGCCAGCCGTCCGGGCACTGTGTAACCCCACAATCCTCTTCCGCATCGTTAATTCTCCTTGCAGTACAGCGCAGGATAGATTCATTCAAGGCTAACAAGTCGTTTGGTGTGGTTCCAGAGCATTGCTCGAAAGCGTGGAATCCAGGACAACGATTGAAGCCTGCGGACGCTAGTCGGACCCATTTCACGTCAACGAACGGCCTTTTGGCCGCACTGACCCGCATCATTGGGTCGACTTCCGATTGGCATTCACCGGCGGCTGCTGAGAACTAGACTGTTGTTGCGTGGCCGGTGCGCTGAGCCAGTCTAATCCAGGAGGATCGGTGTCGACGCTCGAGGCCGTCCGTAAGGGTTTCAAGGTCCGGCGTTTAAAAACAAGCTTCAGCGAGTTATAGGTGGTGAAAAATAGATTTAACCGCAGATCATTGCGCAATGAGGCCAAACCGCGCGCCAGTCTACCGTGGACGCCCTTCGCCGCATTGGCATACACGCCCGGCATAGCCGTCGGGCTGTTGCAATCATTCAGTCGAACTACGGCGATAGCAGCATCGGTCAAGATCAAGCGCTCGCCTTTTGGACCTTGAACTTGCTCCTGAGGTTCTCGGGAGACCAGCACTGCCTCCTCAAGGCATCCAGTGAATGCGAGATCATTCACTACTTTCGCCCGCTCATGATCAATGTTCGGAGCCGTCGAATGTGTCCAATGCGTCAGCTCGAACCGAAAGGCAATATCTTCCGCTGCAGCTCCTAGCCAAACATCGGCACGGCGAGGATCTTTCCACAACCGCACATGATGACGCTTTTGAACCGTATCGAGATTCTTCTGGTATACGGAATCGGACGGCGCGTCATTGAGTGTCAGCGTATTCATGGGAGCCCTCCGGTAACCGACCCGCCTAGTCAGGGCATGATACATCCGATACAGGGACATAGGTGACTTCCGTTCGGCATGGGACCACCCGGCGGCATGAAAAGCGCGGTCTAGCTCGTCACGGCTGCCAAGAAATAGCAGGTTCACGAAATCGGATGGGTGAGCTCCCAGTCGCGCCCGTTGTGGCGAACCATTCAGCAGGCGATGAACTTCGCTTAGTTCATCCGGCGGAAACGACATTGCGCCAGCCAGCCTTTTTGCACTGGAAGGCACCTCTACAGGCGCCGTCAATCGAAGAATGAGTTCCGTCCCGGACGGAAAGTAGATTTCTGGGCTTGCGGACGGCGCGATCATGCATTTTATGCCCCAGACTGGAACCCCCACCGTTGGCACTGCAAATAAGAGCGGTACCGTAAATATCGCCAAGCTCGAAGACAGGCTTACCGCAGGATGAATACCGCGCACTGTGCCGTCAATGTCCACCCGCTCCTTCGCAGTTTCTACTTCGAGAACTTCGGTTTGGACCGGAATTGCTTCGCCGTTTAGAAATTGAAGCGTATGGAATCGATAATGAATCGTGGCGGTTACCTGTTTAAGCCCTAAGCCGAAGCGCTTGACTCTTTCGATGGAGCCGATCAGTTTTGACCCTTGCGGAACAACAACCTGACCGGCAAGGCTGATCGGTGCAATGATCGTTCCTTCTATTTGATCTCCAGGGTGAGAGATGCTCGAACCGGTGGCGTTTGATAATCGTACCTCCAGGGTCGTTCCTGCCTCCAAGACCTCTGCCAAAAGTGGTGAACACGAGAGCAGGACGAACATGGAGCAAATTCGAACCACACGCCGGCTACAACCCACCCTCGAGAACCGTTCGTGGCTGTCCGAAGTGCGCCTTGCTGGAAACCGTTGAATCATGAGCCGATTCAGAGTGAAGGGACGCCTTCTTAGGCAACATCCCTGATCCCCATCGAGAGGGCTCTTCACTGGTATACCTTCAATTCTTCGGATTCGGAATGTCTTTGCATCTACACAGATCGGCCCGCGTCTCAGGCCCCTTTCCTTGGACTTGCCCCCTTTTTGCCACATACATTAGACGACAGTTCCGTTGAATGTGGAACGTTCCAGTTAACCTCCACGGCACATTGTGGGGCTTATAAACTTCGAATGCCACGGAAAGTGTGCAGTTGACGTAGGCCGTGGGCGTTCCGCCCTTGAGGCCGTGCCTGATAGATTTGCGAGAAGAGAATCTTGCGATGGTTTGCTCTAACTGTGTATGCGCGCATTGCTTCACGTTGAGGATCAAAACGACACAGCGCTGGTCTTCCGTGCGGCTGTTGCGCAGGCCGACATTCGAGTGAGCGTATATCGTGTCTCGGACGGCGAACAAGCATTGGTGTATCTTCGGCGCCTTGAGCCGTATACTGCGGTTCCGCGTCCAGATTTGGTGTTCCTGGACCTAAATATGCCGAGAGTTGACGGCTGGCAAGTACTCGTGGCGATGAGGGACGACAAGGGCCTACGGTCTATTCCCGTCGTTGTTCTCACCACCTCATCTCACCGTGCAGACAAAGAACGCGCTTACGCTCTCGGAGCGAAGCAGTACATTACGAAGCCAGCCACCTTCGATGTCTTAGTTACCGAGGTAGTGTCCGCGTGCCAGAAGTTTTTTGGCGCAGAAATGTGACGAAATCAGGCTATCGCCAAGTTTTGGTTAATGGCTTCGTGGTCGCACACGGCGCTACCGTCGTTGTCTTCTGTCATTGCCTCGTACCTGTATAGCCAGTGCGGCTCAAGCGCAAACAATTTGGTGGTCGCGGCAATGCCCAAGACGTTCGGTCTTCATCGGTGGCACACCATAATTCCGCGAACTTTGCGCATTGCATCGAGGGGACATGGTCAAAGCTATCCTTCAGATAACCCAGGCGAGTGGATACTGGCGTTGATCCACACGACGCGCCGCAAGTTTGGTGGCGGCCTTCTGCCATCTTGTTTGGAGAAGAATGTAGGAGGTGGGCGCCGAGTCACTTTGCACTAGAGTTGATATCCTTCACGCCGGCTCGATGAGACCGGCGACGAATTCTGATTGAATTCCGGACGATGGCGAAAAATCGGGATGTGGATCGCGGCTATAGACCGATTGAGGCCGCAGTCGGGTTGTGTGTTTTCAAGGCGCCGGCACAATCGCGGGCAATGAATCGTCCATCTGAATCAGCCCGAACCTGAGCCCCCGCCATTGTGTTGCAAAGCGAAAAATGAAGGTGACAGTTTGATCTGCGCAAATTTGGGCGGCCGCCGCTTGCCCCAGAACGCCAATAGCTAGACCAAGGGATTCCATTTTCGCCAGCGACTCCATATAAAATCAACAGGGCTGTGCCGGTATCGCCCCGCCCATGCCAGTCAACACTCTTCGGCCACGCGAGTTCGGAGTCGGCTGGGTAACGCTGTGCATTTGCTTTGTGCTCCATATCGTCGATGAGGCTCTCACGGACATCCTATCTGTCTATAACCCGACGGTGCTCGCTCTGCGCGCGCAGCTGGGATGGCTGCCTTTACCGACGTTCAGTCTTAAAGCCTGGTTAGCTGTGATGGTCCTGGTCAACGTCGCGCTCTTGCTGCTTTCTCCCTATGCGTTTCGAGGAGCCCGTTGGATGAGGCCGCTTGCTTACGGATTTGCCGGCATTATGATTCTCAACGGTATCGGCCATGTGCTTGGCACTATCGCGGGTCAGACTGTTGCCTCCGTTCGCTTTTCGAGACCCATGTCAGGTTTCTATTCCTCGCCATTCCTGCTCGTCGCCGCCATCTATTTGCTCTCTCGTCTGCGACGAACAGCTCGCTAGCTATGGAGCAGGTTGCTCTCCGGGGTGCGATCGGATTCTTGAGCTGCACCGATCCGGCGATTAGCGGATATCGACGCCAAGCGTTCGTTTCTTTGCGCAAGGAACACGGAATCGGTTTGGCAGGACTGAAAGGCATGTGACCAATCAGATTGAGCTTGCGCGCTTGTTCATAGCTCTCTGAGACAGAGTACAGTAGTGGAAAGTACCTCGGGACTGCGGCCCTTTCTTTTGCTTGGCGCAATTGCTAATCTTGAGTTGCTTCTCAAAATCCTAAAGTTTCGTTTCTGCGGAGAGCAGCGGAATGCCTTCTTGTACTAATAGCCGTCATCCCGAATCAGACGGGCTTCTCAAGACCGTATTGGATGCCCTCGCGCGAATTCATTTTTGGGCTATCGTGGTTCAACCTTCGGACAACTTAGCCGATTCCGAAGCACGGCTGGCCCAGATGCGCCTATTGGAACTTGCAATAGAACCGGCAGGACGACTGCTTAACTGAATTCGTCGGGCGAATTGCCCGCTTCGAAAGCCATTCCTGACATCACGCGCCGCCCGAAGCGGCGGAGTTCGCGCTTCTGCCTATGAACCTACAATAGACGGCCTCGATCTCGGCAACCAGTTCGGCAGAACAACGCTGTCATGGTGTACGGCATCGGTAAATCGGGCTAGAGCTTTCATGCAACCGGGATCTCGTGGCGCGCCCAACCAATTAAACGCTTGCTGGGCCATTTGCTGCGTTTGCTGCCCTATTTGAGCCAATCGGGACCTGTCCTGGAACAAATATCGATACAAGAGATCTTCCAATGGATCGAGCCCCAGATAGCCGGTCCCGGTCGCACGAAACGTGACCCCGCTATCCTCCTCTTCATGCCCAGTCGGGTCGGTGTATCGGAGCGGATTATTCAAGGCATACGAATACAGATTCCAGCTCTGCGGATCGGCTGTATCCTGCCCGGCAAACGGTTCATCCGGACTGGTGAAACGTCCCAGGGCTCCGCTCAAATATCTGGATTCGAAGAAATCCAGGCCGGTTTCCGAATCCCGGAATTGCCCGGTAAACCTCTGGTTCACACCGTCGTTCGCCCCGAACTCTCCGCCGCGCACGAACTCTTCCCCAAACGGCAAGTAATCGTGCCGCGCCACCACACTCCCGTTCTGGTCCGTCACCAGCCGCACGCTCCCCAGGTGATCGTAAGTGAGATAGCACGTCGTACACGGCGTGGCCGCCGCCGTCCCGTCCGTATATTCCGCTGCCAATTGTCCGAAAGCATCGTATACATACGTCGTTGTTCCACTGGGCCCGCTCTTCTCGACCCGCTGACCAGTACCATCGTAAAAATATCTTTCGGTCGCTGCATTCGACGTATCGGTTGCCGAGACCTGCCGGTTCTCCGCATCGTAGGCGATGGTATTTCCATTCACCACAAGCTGGTTCCCCGCAGCGTCGTAGCTGCCGCCCGCAATCCGGTTGCTCCCGTCATATACATCGGAAATCGGTGTGCTCCCCGACCATGGCCCTCCCCAGGCGCCCGTGACCCACATGTTGCCGTAGGCATCGTAATTGTAGCCGCGCGCATAATTGTTGCTGTCCCATGCGCCGTTGATCCGGTTCAGCGCATCATAGCCGAAGGTCGTAGTGAACACCGGCAGGTTGGCCAAGGGGGCCGGCCCACCGGCGTAGACCGTCACGCTCTGCAGATTGCCATTGTTGTTCGTAGTTCCCCAATCGGATTCCTCGACGAAAAGATACTGCAACGGGTCGTAGGCGATCACCGCCTGCGAAACCGTCATCTGCAAGCGGCTGTTGTAGTTGAACCACGGCGTCACACTGTTGCCCATCGCGAACTGCACAATCCCTCCGTGCGGCGCATACAGCGCACTCGATGCATAATTCGTCTGCACCCCATTCAGCGTGCCACTCACGCCAGATTCCCGGTTCACGCCGTCATATTCTGTTGTTACCACCCGCCCCGACGGATACCTCTCGCTCGTCAGCGCGCCGGCCAGATCGTATTTGTAACAGAAGTTATATGTGACCGGCACGCCCGCCACTTGCTGATTGCTGGCCGTTACACGGTCTAAAACATCGTAAGCCGTGTAGTTCATCGCCGAGCCGTTCTCTACACGCGTAAGCCGTCCCATCGAATTCGCCACATTCGGGTCATCGTATGTGTAGAGCACTTGCGGCGTGATCCCATCGTAATACGTTTTTGACGCCAGACGGTTTATCAGATCGTAGCCATACGCAATGGCGGTGTTCCGCCCATCTTTGCGCTGTGTGAGATTACCGGCGCCGTCGTAGTCGTAGTGTACGGGGGTAGCCCCGGTCTCCGGGTTCGTGGCATCCGTCAAACGTCCGGCGCGATCGTAGGCAAACGTCCGTATCTGCCCGCTTTGATTGACTTTGGTCAGGTTGTTCTGCGCGTCGTACTCGTATGTCGTTGTATAGTTCTGGGGGCCGTTCGGCTGTTCCCGCACCGTTTGCAGACGCCCCAAAGCATCGCGATAGTAAAACCTTTGGCTGTTGGCCGGATCGATGATCGACGTCAGGTTTTCCCAATAGCCGTACGTGATCTTTGCATCGCCGGGAAACGTTGTCAACGTCGGTCGATTGAGGCCGTCATATTCGTAAGTAGTCACGTATCCGAGGCCGTCGTTACCTCCGGTAACATAGTTCACCTCGCTGGGATTGGTCGTTGTCCTAAGCACACGAGCAGCCAGATGCCGAGTAAGTTGCGCACGTAAGTTCCTCCGGTCCTAAGTGAACGAAGAAACAGTTGTAACCGACTATCGAAAAATTAGCAAGATAGGATTCTGATGAGGAATAGAGGATGGGAGTAGGTGTGGCGTTTTAGTGCTGGAAATAGCCGATAAGTTAGTCGCGAGCTTGCACTGTTCGAGCGAAACGTTACCGCTCCCTCGCGGTCGCGGCTCAGTTTCAAGATCAACGACTTGTGACCCTTGCTTGTCAGGCGGCTTAGAACTTCAGGCAGATTTTGCCGAAGTGCTGCTTGCTTTCCATGTGCCGCAGCGCGGCTTTCAGGTCGGCGAAGGGGAAGACGCGGTCTATTACGGGTTTGAGGCGGTGGAATTCGATGGCGCGGATCAGGCGCTCGAACATGGCGCGCGAGCCGACGTAGATGCCCTGCATGCGAATGCTGTTCATCAGCACGGGAGCGGGGCTGATGCCGCCTTCGCGGCCACTGAGCGCGCCGATGACACTGATGGTGCCTTGGGTGCGGACGGCCCGCAGGGAGTTGGCAATTGTGTCGCTGCCGCCGACTTCGATGACGTGATCGACGCCTTCGCCGCCGGCGAGTTTGCGCGCTTGTTCGCCCCACTCCGGAGTGGCTTTGTAATTGATGGTCAAATGCGCGCCGAGCTGGCGGGCGCGGGCGAGTTTCTCGTCGCTGCTCGAGGTGATCATTACGCGCAATCCCGCTAGTAAAGCAAGCTGGAGAGCGAAGGTCGAGACTCCGCCGGTGCCGAGCAGAAGAACCGTCTCGCCCGGGATCGAGGGCTGCTCCTCAAACAAGGCGTGCCAAGCGGTGACCGCCGCGCAGGGCAGGCAGGCCGCTTCTTCGTCGGTCAAAAACCCCGGTACGGCCACCAGACCGTCTTCTGAAAAAACGGCGCATTCGCGCGCGACGCCATCGATGGCGCCGCCAAGCGCAGACCGGCCTTTTTCCTTGGTGTGAGGTCCGTCGATCCATTGTTGGAAGAAACAGCCCGCCACACGATCACCGGGTTTGAAGCGGGTGACGTTGGGTCCGATCTTCTCGACAATGCCGACGCCATCCGACAGCGGGACAAGAGGGCGTTTCAGCTTCGGGTTATAGACGCCTTGGACGAGCGTGAGATCGCGATAATTCAGCGACGCTGCTTTCAGGCGGACCAGCACTTCACGAGAGCCGGGTTGTGGATCGGGGCGGTCCGCCAGGACGAGATTGTCGATACCGAATTCCTGAATTTCAAACGATTTCATGATGCACTCGCGCGGCGAATTCCGTGAGTTGTTCCAATTTTTGCCGGGCCGCACCGCTATCGATGGCGCCGGCGGCCAGTTCCACCGCCGATTTTAGATCGGGGGCGCGTTGCGCGACCAGCAAAGCGGCGGCGGCGTTGGCAACGACGATGTCACGGCAGGGACCGGGTTCACCCGCAAGGACCGCGCGGATGATGGCGGCGTTGGCTTCCTTATCGCCGCCTTTGAGATCGTCGAGCGAGGCTAGCGGCAGGCCGAAATCCGACGGAAGCCAGCGGCCTTTCTGGACGCGGCCCTCCTCGACCTGGAAGACGGTGGTGGGGCCGGCGGTGGTTATTTCGTCCAGGCCGTCGGCTCCATGAACAACGAAAGCGCGCTCGATGCCTAAGCGCGCGGAAGCCTGCGCCAGCATTTCGGCGGCGCGAACGGAAAATGCGCCAATTAACTGGACGTGGGCCCGGACTGGATTGGTCAGCGGTCCGAGCAGGTTGAAAGCGGTGCGGCCTTTGAGGAGCAGGCGCGCTTCCTGGGCATGTTTGACCGCGGGATGCATGAGGGGCGCATAGAGGAATCCGATGCCGGTTTGGCGGATGCATTCGGCTACCAGGCCGGCAGGCAGGTCGACCTTCACACCCAGCGCTTCGAGAACGTCGGCGCTGCCGCATTGGCTCGATATGCGGCGGTTTCCGTGCTTGGCGACGCGGAGACCGGCGCCCGCGGCCACGAAGGCGGTAGCGGTCGAGACATTAAATGTGTTGCAATCGTCGCCGCCGGTTCCGCAAGTATCGAGAAGCGGATCTTCGGATTGGTCGATATCGAGAGGCTGGCTCATCTCGCGGATGGCGGAAGCAAAACCCACGAGCTCGGCTATGGTTTCGCCCTTCCGGCGCAGGAACTGGAGTAAGTGGGCGATTTCTTCGGTGTTCATCTCACCTGAAAGAAGGCGGCGCATGAGGTTGTAGGCCTCGGCTTGACTCAGGTGGATGAAGTTCCGGAAGGGCAAATGCGACATATTGCGCGAACTCTCTATTTTGAACTACTCGATTTTCATAAACCGGTAATCCTGGGCAAAGCGGGCCAAGGGCTTGCCCTTGATATCGTTTCGAAGCCGCAGCGACAGCGGGACTGAAGTCCCGCGCGGGCTGAAGCCCACCCTCCGAATTCGAAGATGAGTCCTCGCTTTGCGCGATTTCATAAACCGGTAACCTAGGGATACAGTGCTTGTCTTGATGAAGCCGCAGGCCGGGGACGCCGATATCGCCCGGGTGCGGGAAAAGATCGAGGCGCTCGGTTTTCACGCCCATGTGATACCGGGCGAGCAGCGGACGGCCATCGGAATTACGGGTAATAGCGGTCCGATCGATCCGGCGGAGTTTGAGGACCTGCCGGGTGTGGCAGAAGCGATCCGGGTATCGAAGCCGTACAAGCTGGTCAGCCGCGAAACGAAACCGGATAACACGGTGGTGGCGGTGAACGGCGTGCGAGTAGGAGCGGGAAAGCCGGTGTTTTGCGGCGGCCCGTGCGCGGTGGAGAGCCGGGAGCAGATTCTGGAATCCGCACGCGCGGTGAAGGCGGCGGGCGGCCAGCTTCTGCGCGGAGGAGCGTACAAGCCGCGCACGTCGCCGTACAGCTTTCAGGGGCTGGGCGAAGCCGGGCTACGGCATCTGGCGGACGCGCGGGAGGAGACAGGGCTCGGGATTGTTACCGAAGCGGTGGATGTGGAAACATTCGACCTGGTGGAGCGCTATGCCGATTGCGTGCAGATCGGCGCGCGAAACATGCAGAATTTTTCACTGCTGCGACGGGCGGGCCGTTCGCGCAAGCCGGTTCTGTTGAAGCGCGGGATGTCCTCGACATTGGAGGAATTCCTGATGGCCGCCGAATACATTTTGGCAGAAGGCAATTACAACGTGATTTTGTGTGAGCGCGGAGTGCGCACGTTCGCGGACCATACGCGCAATACGCTCGATTTAAGCGTAGTGCCGGCGGTGCAGAGCCTGAGCCATCTGCCGATTATCGTGGACCCCAGCCATGGGACAGGCAAACGCGACAAAGTGTTGCCACTCTCGCTGGCGGCGGTGGCAGTAGGAGCTTCGGGGCTGATCGTGGAAGTGCATCCGCAGCCGGACCACGCGCTTTCCGACGGTTACCAATCGCTCGATCCTGCGCAGTTTGCCGAGCTGACCGCGGCCTGCCGCGCGGTAGCGGAAGTGCTTGCGGAGAAGCGTTTTTCGGCGCGCGAGCTACACTAGCGATTTGGCCCTCCGGCGCGGGTTGCCTGAGCGCCGCGATCCAAAGCTATGAAAATTCACGAGTACCAGGCGAAGGCGATCCTGGCGAAATACGATGTGCCGGTGCCGCGCGGAGAAGTGGCCTATACGGTGGAAGAAGCCGAAGCGGCCGCGAAAAAAATCGGCGGCAGCGTGGTGGTGAAGGCGCAAATTCACGCGGGCGGCCGAGGTAAGGGCGGCGGCGTGAAAATCGCCAAGAGCGCGGACGAAGCGGCAGAAATCGCCAAAAAGATGATTGGCATGACGCTGGTGACGCACCAAACCGGTCCGGAAGGCCGGCTGGTGCAGCGTCTGCTGATTGAAGAAACACTGCCCATCGAGCGGGAGTTGTACCTGGGAATCGTGCTCGATCGCTCGATAGGCGAATCGGTGTTCATGGCGTCGAAAGAGGGCGGCGTGGAAATCGAGGAAGTCGCGGCCAAGACACCGGAGCTGATTTTGAAAGAACGCCTGATGCCGGGCGTAGCGCTGCAACCATTTCAAGCGCGAAAACTCGCGTTTGGGATGGGCATTCCGGCAGCGAGCGCGGGCGCGGCGGCAGCGGCGATGATGGCGCTTTCGAAGGCGTATGACGCGATCGACGGATCGCTGGCGGAAATCAATCCGTTCATTCTGACCAAGGACGGCAAAGTGTATGCGCTGGACGCGAAGGTCAACCTGGACGATAACGCGCTGTACCGGCACAAAGATTTGATGGAGCTGCGCGATCTGAACGAAGAGGATCCGCTCGAAGTAGAGGCGTCGCGGTTCGGGCTGAACTATATCAAGCTCGAAGGCAATATTGCATGCATGGTGAATGGCGCGGGGCTGGCCATGGCGACCATGGACATCATCAAGTACGCCGGCGGCGCTCCGGCGAACTTTCTGGACGTGGGCGGTGGCGCGAATGCCGAGCAGATCAAAAACGCGTTCCGGATTTTGCTGTCGGATGCGAGCGTGCGCGCGGTGCTGATCAATATTTTTGGCGGCATTCTGCGCTGCGACACGCTGGCGAGCGGCGTGATCGCGGCAGCGCGCGAGCTGGAGATCAAGATACCGATCGTGATCCGCATGGAAGGCACGAACGTGGAACTGGGACGAAAGCTGTTGACCGAATCGGGATTTAATTTCACGGTGGCGGACGGAATGAAGGATGCGGCGGAGAAAGTAGTGAGGCTGGCGATATGAGCGTCCTGCTGGACGAAAAGACGAGGGTTCTGTTTCAAGGGTTCACGGGCCGCGAGGGCACGTTTCACGCCGATCAGGCGAGTAAATATGGCACGACGGTGGTGGGCGGAACGACGCCGGGAAAAGGCGGACAGACGCACTTGGACCGGCCGGTGTTCAACACGGTGGAAGCGGCGGTTAAGGCAACCGGCGCGAATGCGAGCGTGATCTTTGTGCCGCCGCCCTATGCGGCGGATGCGATTCTCGAAGCCGCGGATGCGGGATTGCCGCTGGTGGTGTGCATCACCGAAGGCATTCCGGTACAGGACATGGTGCGGGTGCGGGCCTATCTGCACAAGCGGCCGCAAACGCGGCTGATTGGACCGAATTGTCCGGGCGTGATCACGCCGGGGAAATCGAAGATCGGCATTATGCCTGGGCATATTCATAAGCCGGGCAACGTGGGGATCGTTTCGCGCTCGGGCACGCTTACGTATGAAGCGGTTTGGCAGTTGACGAAGCTTGGGATCGGGCAATCGACCTGCATCGGGATTGGCGGCGATCCGATCATCGGGACGACATTCACGGACGCGATCCGCTTGTTCAATGAAGATGCGGATACGCACGCGATCATCATGATTGGAGAGATCGGCGGCGAGGCGGAGGAAGCGGCGGCGGCCTTTATCAAGGCGAACGTGAAGAAGCCGGTGGTGGGATTCATTGCCGGCCAGACCGCACCTCCCGGACGCCGTATGGGACACGCGGGCGCGATTATCTCCGGCGGGTCGGGCAAGGCGGAGGACAAAGTGGCAGCGCTGGCGAAAGCCGGTATTTTGGTCTGCCCTTCGCCGGCGGTGATGGGCGAGAAGATGCAGCAGGCGTTGGGGAGCGCGGTAAAGAGCTGACTGAGAATACTTGCATGTTCCGCGCGCAAGCCTTCAGCTATCAGGAGCAAGCCTTCAGCTCTCAGCGGTCAGCTTTCAGCACGCCTTCGGCAGGGCCGGATTGAATGGGGAAGTGACACCAGGCGTCGAGACGAGTCTCGACGCGGCACGCAAGAGTGCGCAATGCCGTTTACTTAAGCGACATAGAAGACGTTTCAAGGAGGGCCGATTGCCAATCGGCCGCGGCTTACCAAGCCGCCCCACATGGCAAAGGTCTCAAACTCCGGTTACTTCAGGCTTAAGTAAATGACATTGC
>JAICIH010000163.1 GCA_025924475.1 Bryobacteraceae bacterium | reverse complement strand
TTACAAATAAATACGGGTTTGCCAGATAACCTGGAATTGAACGAAGCGAACGGCGTTTATCGTTCCGAATCTTCGTGGTTCTTGCAACCACATGCCCAATCAGCGATATGCGCGTTATACGGGCAAGTGATCGGAGCCCGTTCCGATAACCGGAGGTCTTCAGGCCGAACCACACGTCGGCGCGACTCAATCGCGCTGAGTCTGCTCAAACGTGCAGAATTGCTTGCTCCGACATGCTTACCCGTCGGGTTTCGATGCGCTTCATCACTACTAGAGACTTTGCACTTACCAACTCGCGGTGCAACTCGAAGTCATACCTGCGGAAGATTGATACGCGCTGCATCGGGAAGCGCAGCCCACACAGGTCCCGCGGCTAGAGTGATGTTTACACACCATGCGAGAGTAAAAAACGTTGGGTGTCAACAATGGTATGTCCTTCTTTGTTGCGGGTGCCGAATCCTACAAAAGGCGGAAAAACCAATTTGGGTCGCACAGGTATACCTCCTCGATCGCTAGTATTTTGCGAGCACCGGAAGCAAAAGCTTGCACAGTTTCGGTGAAGCTGACGAACCGGACAAAATCGGCGTGCGCGGATGATTCGAAGAGATTTAAAACGAAGAGCAATTCGTGGGTCGATTATGCAGGGCACGCTCGGCCCTTTTTCCGTCACGGTAACGGTGGTCCGACAACCTGGATATGGTGCTGGGCTAAGATTTCGGTGAATCGTCGTACATCGCGGCGCTGGTTTTCCGGAAGCTGAGAGAGGGCGGCGAAGCATTCTTCCAGCCACCCTGCGGGTTGCACAAGGAAAAGCAGTTTTCCAATAGATGTCCCTGTGTTCTTCCATCGATGGGGAACTTGTCTAGGCCCCAGAATGCTCATCCCAGAGATCAGTCGGCGTTGCTCACCGCCCACCTCAAACAGAAACTCCCCTTCGAGCACTTGAAACCACTCCTCCTGATGAGGATGGACGTGTAACGGCACACCGCCTTGGGGCGCGACCGGACTCTCGAACATCGACCAGGCGCCCCCCGTATCCTTGCTTGACACCTTGACCCATCCAAACCCACCGGCCCGCAAGGGATTCCCCCACCGGTCCGCGCCCGCGCCGACAACCACAAGCTTGCTAGCCGGCACTGAGCTGGCGTGCAGTACGGATGCTTCATCCAGAACCGCCCAAGTCAAAGCAGCGGTCATAATTTCCCGGCGTTTCATTACTCCTCCTTACGGTTGACAAACTCGTTTGTCCGATTATGGCGGGGCCATCGTACAGCTTCAATGGCTGCCGTATTCCCCGCGTGTGGCGAGTTTATTCCCCGCGGAAAGACTGCGATTGCCTGTTGAGAGCCTATGAGTGCTATATTCATCGGCACGGCCATTGCCATGGAGCATCGGAAGAGATCGCCGTCCGTAGTACGTTTTGGCATCTTCGAAGCTGACCTCACCGCCGGCGAGTTACGGCGAAGCGGGAGCAGAGTTCAACTGCAGCAGCAACCATTCCAGGTGCTTGCCGCTTTGCTGGAGCGCCCCGGCGAAATGATTGCCCGCGATGAGTTACAGAACAAAATTTGGCCTAGTGATGCATACATTGATTCCGAAAGGGGGATCAACAAAGCCATAAATCGGCTTCGCGACGCTTTGGGCGATTCCGCTGAGAGGCCGAGCTTCATCGAAACCCTGCCGAGACGCGGCTATCGGTTTATCGCACCGGTCGAACGAACGATCAGTTCCGTCGCCGTGCTCCCGCTCGATAACCTATCGGGAGATCCGAGTCAAGAGCACTGGGCAGACGGAATAACGGACGAGTTGATCACGCAAATCGCGAAAATTAGGGGGATCAAAGTTATCTCGCGCACCTCTGTCATGCGCTTCAAGCGTAGTGGCATACCGCTGCCGGACATTGGAGCGCAGCTTGGCATCGAGGCGGCAATCCAAGGTTCCCTCGTTGTGTCAGCCGAAAGGATTCACATCCGAATACAGCTTCTCGACGCACACGCCGATCGGCACCTCTGGACCGAGACCTACGAACGCGAGCTGGCCGATGTCGTGAGCCTGCAGCATGAGATTGCGCAAGCGATCGCACACAAAATTCAGGTCCATCTTGCACCGGATGAGCTCGATCTAGGAAGAGCATCACGCGTTAGACCCGAGGCGTACGAAGCGTATCTAAAAGGCCGCTTCTTTTGGAATAAGAGGACGCAACCCAACCTGAATAGCGCAATGGACTACTTCAATCGCGCGGTCGGCTTGGACGCGCGGTATGGGCTGGCGCAGGTGGGCTTGGCGGACTGCTATACACTTCTAGGGATACTCGGGCTAGCTCCACCGCACTCCGTTTTCCCCATAGCAATCGCAGCAACAGAAACCGCTTTGCAACTGGACAAGACGCTGGTAGAAGCGTACGCCACGCGGGGCCATATCCGCACCATTTATGAATGGGACTGGCGCGCAGCGGAACAAGACTTGACGAGGGCCATTGAGCTCAATGCAAACTACTCCATAGCTCACCAATTCTACGGAATTTTTTTGACGATCTTGCGACGCAATAGTGAAGCAATCGAGCATCTGAGGATAGCTCGGGACCTTGATCCTCTATCATTGCCTATAAACGCCCTCTTGGGGTTTATTTACATGAGGGCGCGGCAGTATGAGTCTGCGATCCAGGCATGCCAGAGCGCGATTGAGCTCGATCCCAGCAACGCTTTTGGGCACTGGATGCTTTCACGGATGTTGGACGCTGACGAAAAGCTGGGCCAGGCTCTTGCTGAGGCTGAAACGGCGGTCGAATTGTCTAAAGGTAGCGTCCCGTTCAGGGCGCATTTGGGATACGCTTATGCACGAATCGGAGACGAAGCGCGAGCACGCCAGGTCATCGATGAACTGCTGAGTACTTCAACTAGGCAGTACGTGAGCCCTTACTTGGTTGCCATCATCTATGTCGGTCTAGCGTGGAAGGATTTGGCCTTGGAGTGGTTAGAGAAAGCATATGCAGATCGGGCGCCGAGGTTGAATGAGCTCATTGATCCGCCGTTTGACCGCTTGCGGTCTGACTCAAGATTCCAATCACTGACTGAGCGCTTCGGGATTCCGGAAGCCTGATTGCAAATAGAACGGATCTTTGGTCGCTAGCCGGTGGGCTGCGCCCGATGCACGCGGTTTTCGGAATTTCGTTTCCGAGTTCCGGCGGCTAAGCCCGGATACTGGAAAATGAGCTGATTCCCTCGCTACCAACGTTCCGATAGACCATTTGTCCGTAGAGTCGGCTTCCCGCCGATTGAGATCCCGAGCTGAGTCCAAAGTGTAGCGTCGGGCGTTTGTCACTTCGTTTTCGCCCGGGCTTGATGTTTGCGCCCCCACTCACAGATCTTCTCCAGGACCGGTGCGAGCGTCATGCCGTACGGTGAAATCGAATAGCTAACGCGCGGCGGAACGGTCTTCTGGTCGTGCCTCAAAAGAATCCCGTCTTCGACCATTTCGTGCAGATGCCGGATCAGCATCCGCTCTGTGATCTCTGGTATGCTTCGCCTCAGTTCGCTGGTTCGCATCGGCCCGCTGAGCAGCCTCCACAAGATCGTGCCTTTCCAGCGCCCGTCGATGACGGATAGCATTGAGTCGACCGGACAGGGCGAAATCTCTTTTTTGGAAGCCGGCATATGCCTTCATTGTCGCCCTCAAACTGACAAATTAGTCAGTACAGCCTCTTGCGTCGCTTCCCCAACGCCACGCGTCAAAGAGCCAGAGTTGAAACATGCACTTTCTGGATATAGTCACGATTACTTCCGCAGGCTTGATGGTAGGCAGTGAACTCGCCATTTCGGCCTTTGTGAATCCTGCCGTCTGGCGCCTCGAAAATGGTCCGCAAGCGCAGGCGCTGTCTATCCTCGCCCGCTCCCTGGGTCGGGCGATGCCCTTCTGGTATGGTTCATGTCTGGCACTTCTTGCGCTGGAGTCGTTCCTGCGTCGCCATGAGACGGCGCTAGCCGCCTTAGTGACCGCGGCAGTGATCTGGACGGGAGCGATCATCTTTAGCATCGGTATGCTGGTTCCGATCAACAATCGCATTGCTTCCTTGAACACAGCAGCGCCTGCGCCGGGCTGGGAGCGCGATCACAGAAGATGGGATGCTCTCCACCGCATCCGTATTCTGTTGCTGATGATAGCCCTTCTTGTCCTTGTCAGCGCCCTGGCCGCCTGAGTTCGTCACGTACCGTTGTCGTGATCTCCGTCCTCAGGTCATGATGGACGCACACGTAAACATTCCACTTTGACGTGTAGTCGCCTATGGTGAGATTGGCCCAAAACCACAGAACCACTAACACCGATTAGGAATGGGAAGTCGGCTCATGTCCGCCAATCTATTCACTTTGATTCAACCTTGACGTATCACGCGGCGCGCTCCTCTTTTGGCCGGGCCAGCGCGTGAAACTCAGTTCCTGGAGACGCCGACTACACGGGCAAATGCGTAGCGACCAGCGCCCTCCACGCGGCTGCCTCAGTCGCGCTTAGATCTGCGGTTCGTCGTGCATCCATGACGCGCTGACGCGTATCTTCGTCCTGTCCCAATCGGCCCTCAAATTCGGCTGTCTTCGCGCACAAGCGCTTTGCGAGCGCGCCACCGATTCGCAGCCCGATGCCGCGCTCATTCCTTACAATGGTGAATTCTTGCGCACCGAGGGATGAAAGATCTGGCGCTCCCTGCCGTCTACCCGAAGATGCTTTGGATTACGAAGACACTCGCGACGGAACCAGTCAGTGGACAACGAAACGGGCATGCGGTTGAAGTGCGGGTATGCACTCTTCAGTCAGCGCAACGCCGACCACGCGTGCGCTTCATTGAGCTAGCTGTTATCGCAAATACCTGCCAAAATACTCCTTCTGTTTCAAGTCTTGGCAAGTTCGCGCTGCAGTCTTATTCTCCGGATATCCGCTTTCCGTCCTTCATCACAAAGTTGACATGCTCGAGTTGTCGAATGTCTTTCAGCGGATCTCCAGCGACAGCAATGATATCTCCGAGCTTCCCTGGCGCGATTGAGCCGACTTGATTGTCCATGCTGAGTAATTCCGCAGCGAGACTGGTGCCATTCTTGATCGCCAGCATAGGGTCCATGTGAAGGTCGAGCATCAACCCAAACTGAATGGCAGGATTGGTGACGACCCAACTGGTCTTTTCAACGGTTGCTGCTGCCGCATCTGTGCCGAAAGCGATCTTTACTCCCGCTTTTAGCGCGCGTTGGAAAGTGGAAACACTGAGATCGTACTCCTTTACCCACGTTGCGTGGTCTTGCCGGCTGGGCATATTCATAACGTACTTAAGGACTGATAACGTAGGCACCAAGAAGATGCCTGTTTCATGCATACGGCGCAGGTCCTCGTCGCGAATCTCGATCCCATGCTCGATACTATCGACTCGGCAACTAACAGCGCGGTGGTTGTCTTCGGGCCCAATAGAATGCATGGCGACTTTAATACTTGCTATGAGCTTCGTCCACAATCGCGGTAAGTTCCTCCACTGAATACACGGGAGGATCATCCCAGCCGATGTCGCCAAAGACCTTCACCCAATCGGCTCCGCCTGCGATCATACGATCTATGACGGCTCGTAATGCCTTGGGGCCTTTCACTCCCAAACTGCGCTTTGAAGCTACTCCGTTCAGCGAAACCTTTAATCTAGGCCCGACAAGTATGCCGTTTTCGATCTCTTTCCGAATGTCTACATCGGAAGGCCAAACGGTCAGGGAACCCAGATGGCGCACAGTTGTGAAGCCAAAGTTCAGCGCTCGCCGAAAATTGTCCGCCGTCGTTGGCTGCAACGGCTTGGCCTCCATTGGTATCGCGTCAGGGGCGATCTTGATGTAATGCACATGTACATCAATAAGTCCGGGCAAGCAGGTTTCCTGCGAAAGGTCGATAACGTCAGGGCTGGCGACTTTCTGATCAGAACGATCGTAAGTCCTGAGGCCTGTGATTTTGTTCCCGGATAAGTCGATTAAGACTGGCGTCGCTCTACGCTCGAAATCCCATCGATGAGCGTGCCGCATTTCAAGGTTACTGCGGCTGCTATGGGAGCGTCTACTGCTGCAACCAAGCCAGCCGCCAAAACGGGTAGCAAGCATCGACGCAGGTTCAGAGCCACTTTTTCCATCAGGCTATGCTATCAACGAGACTAGTCGCGTGTCGCGGAGAGTTCGTTACCAGGCAAAGGCGGCGTGGGACGCCGCCGCAGCGCACGGCGCTGCCCCACAACACTCTGACTACTATCCGGGATGGTAACGATTTAGCTGCGACATGCCACTAGTGTCTCTCGCCGGCTATTACTGAGATTCTTCCGCATGACTTCGAGCCGCCGGCGACCGGCTTCGGATCCGTCTATCAGGCGCTCGATGCTGATGAGAAACTCAGGCAGATTCATCTTTTTACGGAACGCTGCCAAGTAGGGTTGAATCTTCGCGTACTGGAAATACATCTCCTGGCAGGTGTCGTAGACGAGCTGCGCATCCAGTGCACCATTCGATACGAAGGCAGCGACCATATCCCAATAGCCGTAAACCTGAAGAACAAAGCCGCTCTCGCGGGTTCCCGCCATCACGATATCGAAGAGCTCGTCCGCCGATTTGGGCATGAACTTCCCACCTATGTAAGAGCGAGCTTCGCGCATCACGGTCTCGCGGCGGAGTTCGTACAGTTTCAGGATTAGCTCTGCTTGCCGGATGGGATCGTTCTCTGGTCGTTGCTTACGTGCCGTCATTTTCGACCAGTTTGCCCCAGCGATGATAACACTCGCTATTGGTTGTCAATTTCCGTGGAGGCCGATTGCCAATCGGCCGCAGCTTACCAAGCTGCCCCACAAAGCAGGCTAGCCGCAACCAAATGGGCTGTGCGGATTCAGGAGCGAACGTTACCGCTCCCTGTGGTCGCGGCTCAGTTTTCAAGATTGAACTCGTCGCAAGCGGCAAAGAATTTGAGATGTAGTAGTACACAGAGCAGCTTGCGCCGCAACCAAACGCAGCATGTAGATTCAACGCCGCTTGCTAACGCGCGCGGTTCTTTTTGCTCGGAACCCGGATCGTCGCCGAGTATGAAGTCGTCGCAAGGGCTAACCCATGCCGGCCCTTTGTGCGAGAGATGCGAGGCGCTCGACAACCGGCCGGGGTAATGGACGTCCAGCATGGTCCCGGCCTTCCCAATGAGCGATGATTCGTCCCAATACTTCATCCAACGTTCGCTGCGGCTGGAATCCTATAGTTTCCCGGATCTTTGTTGTATCCGGAATCCGGCGGTGCATGTCTTCAAAACCTTGTTGATATGCCTGATCATAGGGAATCATTACAATTTCGGAACTGGACTTTACCAGTTCCTTGATCCGTTGTGCCAGAGCAAGGATCGTGACCTCCTCGTTAGACCCAATATTGTAGACTTGTCCGATTGCGTCGGCGCAATCCATTAGACCCATCAATGCCTGAACCACATCCAATACGTCGACGAAGCAGCGACTCTGAGTACCGTCGCCATAAACAGTAATTGGACGTCCGGACAGCGCCTGTTTTACAAAGTTCGGAACAACCATGCCATATTGTCCAGTCTGACGTGGACCGATGGTGTTGAACAGCCGTGTGATGATTACAGGCAGCTTCTTCTCGCGCCAATACGCAAAAGCCAAGAATTCATCTAACGCCTTCGAACATGCGTAGCTCCAGCGGCCCTTGTTCGTAGCGCCGATTACTAACGGATCATCCTCTTTAAAAGGGACCTGAGTGCTGAGCCCGTAGACTTCGGAAGTGGAGGCTATTAACACCGGCTTCTTTTTCTTATTAGCGTGCGTCAGCACCACTTCCGTACCATGAACGTTTGTTTCGATGGTGCGAACCGGACTTTCGACAATCAGCCGAACTCCAACCGCGGCGGCGAGGTGAAAAATTACATCACAGTCATCAATTGCCTCTGCGATCGTAGCTTCGTGCTGCACGCTTTCGATTGCGTAGTGGAAATTGGGATGGTGCTTCAGATGTTGGACATTACTGATGCTTCCCGTGGATAGATCGTCGAGAATGAATACGCTATCACCTCTTGTCAGATACGCATCAGCCAAATGGGATCCGATGAAGCCGGCTCCCCCCGTGATTAGTACGCGCATAAACAAAGCCTACCTTTCATAAAAGTTAAATCGCAGGGCGTCAATGGCCGGTATCTGACCTTTGGTAGATTTTCACCCTGTCCCCGGCGCCCCGCCAAATGCATTTCCACAGATCCGGATTGCTCTCTACCAGGTGGGATGTGTAGCGCCGATAAATATACTCATCCACAAACAAGAAGCGCACCGGCACGCTGTCGATCAGGCGCTCCGCTTCACTGCTGTTTGATTCGAGCGGCGGCATCACGCTTTTGAGCCCGGCACGAAGATAAACCCATTGCGGATCGCTAGCTGCGACGACATCCTCTGGTCTCGCTTGCCCCCGAACCCAGTCCAAGCCACGATCCACCTCCTGATCCGCGGGTGAGTAATAAAAGAGGCGGTAACTAACGTGTTGCCGGCCGTGTAGATAGTCGATCTTATCGTGGTGAAAGCGGTACAAATCGCGTTCAGCCGCCAGTTCTTCCGCGCCCATTACAATCAGTAGCGCGACGGTGAGGAGTGGCGCGGCTCGCCTTACGAGGCCGATTCGATGCGCGCGCGATTGTGCATTCAACCAAGCGAGAGCCTCGAAGAACAAGAGCGAGAAGAGAAAACTGAGCGGCAGCAGGTAACGCACGAACTGTTTAGCAAATGGAGTCGCCCATATTGCGGCAACATTGAGAATAACGAAGAAGGGGATGATGTATTGCTTCCGTGAAACTTGCAACAGGAGCCCACATAAAACAAATAAAGCAACTAGCAAAGAGATATTTCGACCGCCTGTCCAGCTAAACACCGCGCGTCCGATATTGGCCGGAATATGTCTCATGTTCGAATAGAGTCGCTTCGCAAACGAGTAGGGAGTAAGATATCCCAGTTCGGGTTCGAAAGGATTCACCAGCCGGAAAATCTGCTTGCCATAACTGATGTTGAAATACACGTAATCGGCATGCTGGTATGCGTATGCCGGTCGCATGTATTGGGGTGAAGACTCGACGCGATGAATGTACCCCATCCAGAGCCCGGCGGACACCAACGCAATGGCCGTGATGGCGGCGACTTGCCTGAAGTCCCGCTTTAACAGTCTTTCACCGGCCCAGGCTACAAACAGCAGTAGACCAGTCGTGCGCGCCAGGAATGCGAGCAATGCACATGCAGTTGCAAATAGAAAATACTTGCGCTCGCCCGCGCGCTTGTGCAGCACGAAAAAACATATTGTCGTGATGCCAAAAAGCGACTCCGCATAAAGCGTGTCTGAAAAATACGTGTTGGCAGGATGAAAAATCCAGAACAGCACTGCCACTAAGGCCGCGCTCCGCACGATATACCCGCGCAGCAGTACGTATATCGCCAGTGCTTGCAGCGCGAATAGCAGACAAGCTGACGCACGCAAGGCGCGCCCGATAACGAGTGGATCCGTAGTGCCGAGGAGCAATTGATGCACGGCGATAAACATTGGCAGCAAAGGCGGGTGCAATGTCGTATTGGGGTTGCCAGGCTCGTTCAGCAGCCGATATCCCTGGCCGTGAGTGATTGACGTCCCGAGAAGGTAATATGCCCCGCCATCCCACCGCATGTCGATCGGTCCGCTTGCTCTGGGCAGCCACGTCATCGCCGCCAGAATGCACAAGAGCGCGCCGATTGCAAAATCAACGCTTTTCGCATCGCATTTTCGCAAGCGCGTTCCGATTTGCCGCGTTAACCCGCGACTGACTTGATGGTCAATGACGGAGCCGGCGGGCTGGCGCGCAGGGCTGTTGATTTCAGCTTCGCTGCTCATATAGGGCGAAAGGCGCGAAGAAGCGGATTACGCACCACGGCTGCGGCTTAGCGGGGCTGCATTCTCGGTCTCATACTGCGTTTTAGAGAGCGGTTCTCCGGAATCGAGGACGCCACCGCGCCTTGCCAACTCGATCGCGAGTTGCTGGGTGAGGGTACGGAGGCGCCGTGAAATCATCGTGATCTCCCTGAACACGTATATCAACGCGAACAGAATACAGTAGATTGCAAAAAAAACGAGCAAAGTGCCCGATACTACGCTGCCGATTCGATACGTGAATGCCGGAACAGAGGCAACGCAGATAATCGCGCCAATAGTTATGAGAAGGGCGGAACCGTATCCGACATAAAGACGGCCCTTGCGGATAAGGCTTATCACCCAGCCGAACAAGAGGACACCGATAATATCGACGATCAAAATACCGATCACGCTGACGACCTTCTCTGCACTAACTTGCCCTCAACCGCACCGATGGCGGTCATAATGCCTGTGTTCACCGGATACTGGAACAAACTCGCGAAGGAGTACATGGACTGACCCGCGGTACGCTCGGCGACGGAAATCGGGGACTCGCCCACGCGATATCCCAAGCTCAATAAATATACGATCGCCTCGGCATGGAAATCGAGACAGTGCCAACGAGCCAATGGAACAAAGACCGAGCGCCGCATTATTTTCAGGCCAGAAGTAGTGTCATAAATCGCACGTCCAGTTAATAATCTGGCGACGATAGAGAACAGCTGCATTCCCATTCTCCTGCCGATAGGTTCGCGGGAGTAATCGCGGGTCTCAATGTAACGCGAGCCAATGAGCAGATCCCAACCAGATTCGCGACTTTCGCGATAGAGCCGGTGCACCTGCTCCGGATGGTGCTGACCGTCGGCATCGACGGTGATCAGGACATCGTAATTCAATTGATGTGCGTATTTAATCGCCGTCTGAATGGCACGCCCATAACCTAAATTGCACAAATGCGTGGCCACAATGACTCCGAGACTACGTAATATTTCGGGCGTGGAATCGGTTGATCCGTCGTTGATCACCAACAAATCGAATTCCGGCAGAGAGGCTCTGACACGCCGAACCACGTCTGCAATAGTCGCTTGCTCGTTGTATGCCGGGATGGCGACAAGAACGCGTTCAAAAGACTCTAACATCCAGCATTTCCGAAGCTCGGCATATCCGTCAGGCTCGTTAGACTCCTGACACCCGAACACGTTACAGGTTTGTCCAGGGCATCAGGCGGATTTCCTTCTGCGGGTACTAGTACGTGAAACGAGGTCAATCAGAATAGCGGCCAAAGTCTCTTTAGGGGCGATCGAACAATCGCCGAGAAAGACGGCCACGATACTCGCCGATGCGGTGGTACCGAGAATCGCATTTTGGCGGGTTACCAACCCGCCGGGCCCAGAGGGCGCCCCTGCCAGCCTGCCCCGCAGAGCAGCTTGCGCCGCAACCAACGCAGCATGTAGATTCAACGCCGCTTGCTAACGCGCGCGGTTCTTTTTGCTCGGAACCCGGATCGTCAGCCGAGTATGAAATCGTCGCAAGCAGCAAAGAATTTGAAATGTAGTAGTACAAAGCGGGCTAGCCGCAACCAAACGCGCCGTGTGGCTTCAGGAGCGAACGTTACCGCTCCCTGTGGTCGCGGCTCAGTTTTCAAGATTGAACTTGTCGCAAGCGGCAAAGAATTTGAGATGTAGTAGTACAACAACCAATCGCACCGCGCTTACCGTCGGAATCGATGTTTACAACCTTTTTACGATTCCCTACCTGATCATTCGTCAATTTCGACTCGCAAATCGCGCAGATCGGATTGCGGGCGGAAAAAAGGCCGCCGCGCTTTGCGAAGGGGAATCCACAATGATACGAGTTTCTGTCGGCTCGGCGCTGATCGCCGGAGGGTTGCTATCAGCGGCGCCTATGCCGCGGCCATTTCACCGGCCTTTGACATTCGAACCGAACCAGGGGCAAGCTCCGGCGGAATTTAGATGGCTGGGGCAAAGCTCCAGCTATCAGGTCCTGCTCGACGGCGATAGCGCCACAATCGTAATCCCGGACAAAACGGACCTGCAAGCCGCCTCCGCGCGGCTGCCGGGAACGCGACCGCGCTTCCGTTTGAAGTACAGCGCCGTGCGGATGAAGCTTGCCGGCGGCCGGCCATGGAGGGACATATCCGGCTCCGAGCCCACCGGCGGTGTGAGTAACTATCTCAACGGTCGAGATCTGAAGCGCTCTGTCAATCACGTTCGGCAATACAAGCGGGTGAAGGTTGCGAATGTCTACAAAGGTATTGACCTTATTTTTTACAACAACGGAGACGATCTGGAATATGACTTCGCCGTTGCGCCCGGCGCCAATCCCGAGCAAATTCAGGTGGCCTTCGAGGGGACGAAGGAAATGCGCGTAGATCCCAAATCAGGCGATCTGATCGTGACGCTGCCAGGGGGCGCTGAAATCCGGCAGCTTGCACCGAAGGTGTATCAGCAGGTTGGAGATAAACGCCTCAAGATTGCCGGTGGTTACAGGCTGCTCGAGCCGCAACGCGCCGCGTTCCGAGTGGCCGGCTATGACCGGAGCTATGCGTTGATCATCGATCCGACCCTCAAAATCGCGCGCTCGTTCGACGGAAGTCAGGACGACGTGG
>JAICIH010000162.1 GCA_025924475.1 Bryobacteraceae bacterium | reverse complement strand
GTGTCGCTCGTGCTGTTGCTGGCCTGTGTAAACGCCGCGAATCTATTGCTGGCGCGAGCTACCGTCCGCGAGCGCGAAATGGCGGTGCGCGCGGCTGTGGGCGCGGCGCGCTCGCGTCTTCTGCGGCAAATGCTCACCGAAAGTATCCTGCTGGCGCTGGTAGGCGCCGCTTGCGGAGCGGCGCTGGCCGTGACGGGAGTAAAAGCGTTGGTCGCTTTGATGCCTGCCGATTTCCCGCGTTCCGGCGATATTCATTTAGACGTTCCCATTTTTCTGTTCACTCTGGTGATCGCTCTCGCCACCGGTATCGTTTTCGGAATTGTTCCCGCGTTGGAAGGATCGCGAACGGATCTCCGGGGATCGCTGCACGAAAGCGGCCGTAGCGCTACCGGAAGCCGGAACGCGCTTCGCCTGCGCAGTGGATTGGTCGTTGGAGAAGTGGCGCTCGCCTGTGTTCTGCTGATCGGCGCCGGGCTCATGCTGCGGAGCTTCGTGAAGCTATTGCGGACCGACCCCGGATTTCGCGCCGATCGCGTGCTAACCGCCCTTATCTCGCTTCCGCAGGTTGCTTACAAAGACAACAATGCCGTGCGAATCTTCCACGACCGGCTCCTCGACAAATTGCGCGCCATACCGGGAGTCGCCAACGTGGGCGCCGGCTCCGATCTGCCCTGGAGCGGCTGGGATGATAATGCGTCATTCGAAATCCAAGGCGAAGCGCCTCCTCCGAAAGAGTTTTTCCATGCACGCTATCACGAGGCGACTCCCGGGTACTTCCGCGCCCTCGGTATCCCTCTGGTGCGCGGCCGCGCCTTCGACGATGGCGATAAGGCCGAGAGTCTAGCTGTAGTCGTGATCAACGAAGCTACGGCGAAGTACTGGCGGCATGGCGATGCGCTCGGCGGAAAAATCAGCTTCAATCAAAAAGATTGGCTGACCGTTGTCGGTATTGTCGGCGACGTAAAGGATCATCCAAAAGATGCCGCCGCTCAACCCTCCTTCTGGTGGCCGCTCACTCAGGAGCCGTTCACGGTCGGCGCAAACTCCCAGATCGTGATCCGCTCCAACTTGGATGCCAAACTTGTCGCCGGCCGGCTGCGTGCGATTGTTGCCGAACTCGATCCTAATCTTGCTGTTTCCGATGTCCGCACGATGGAGGCCGTTGCTGACGGCTCGTACTCCACTTCCCGGTTCGCGCTAGTGCTGGTGGCAGCTTTTGCCTTGCTCGCTATCGTGCTCGCCGCGATCGGTACCTACGGGGTCATCGCTTACTCTGTCAATCAGCGCATTCACGAATTTGGGATTCGTATGGCTCTGGGCGCGCGGCCTCGGGATCTCGTTACTGATGTTCTAGCCAACGGTATGGCCCTGGCGATCCTGGGTGTCTTGCTCGGCCTGGCGCTGGGCTTGGCGCTCACGCGTCTTCTGAGTGGCTTGCTCTATGGCGTCAGCCCCTCCGATCCGCTCTCTATGGCAGCCGCCTCCGCGCTCGCCATAGCCGTGGCTGCGCTCGCCTGCTGGGTGCCTGCCGTCCGCGCCACACGCGCCGACCCCATGGGCGCACTCCGCGCGGATTAAAAGAGGTTGCGGAAAAAGGCCTCACGAACTTGGACACGCAGGCGAAAGCGCCTGCGCCACACCACAGATCAATTGTTTGCGAATCCGTGGCGCAGGCCCTTTGGCCTGCGGACCATTTTTTCCGCAACCTCTAAAATCGCGCTTCGGTACGGTCGTATACTCTTGACAGACTTATTTAAGATCGTTAAGTTAGACCCATACTCCGGCGTTGCTCAGGATGAAGCCGATCGTCAACCCGCCGTCTCCGTATCGTCCGGTCCCCGGGCATCAGCCCGCGCGTCCGCCGCGCATGCGGGAAGCGAATGTCCGTCATTTGTTAGGTCTGCTACACCGTCACTCGCCTTGCTCGCGCGCCGATCTGGTGCGCCTGTCGGGATTGACTGCGCCTACCGTCTCTGCCGCCATTTCTGCTCTCGAGCGTCGCGATCTTGTAACTGCTATCGGAAACGGCAGCTCCAGCGGCGGACGTCCTCCCGGGCTGCTGGAATTTAACGCGCGTCACGGATACGTTCTCGGCGCGGATATTGGCGGCTCGAACGTCCGATTAGCGCTTGCCGATCTGAACGGCGCAGTGATCGGCCGTTGGAGCGCTTCGCTGCGCGCCGAACGCAGCCCACAGGCAGTTGTTGAAACCGTTTCCTCCGGTATTTCTCAATTGATCCAGCAGCAGAAAGTGCCGCTCAAAAAAATTCTTCACCTGGCTGCGGGAGCTCCGGGCATTACCGACGTCACCGCCGGCCTTGTGCTCTCGGCGCCGAACTTGACGGGCTGGGTAAATGTGCCGTTGCGCGATCTGCTGCAAACTAAAATCCGTGTTCCGGTCACCATTGAGAACGACGTCAATCTCGGCGCGCTCGGCGAAAGCTGGGCCGGTGCGGCCCGCAACGTTGCCAATTTTATTTTCCTTTCCATCGGCACGGGCGCCGGCGCCGGCGTGGTGTTGAACGGCAGACTGTACCATGGCGCCACTTGGTCGGCCGGAGAAGTGGGCTACATGCTGGTTCCCGGTCTTCCGGACGACCCGCCTGCTACCGACCGGCCCGGCGCTCTCGAAACTGCCATTGGCGGCCATGGCATCGAGCGGGAATGGATGGAGCAGGCGCGCTCCACCCGGGCGGCCCCTCTGCGAGCGACGGACATATTTGATCTAGCCGCATCCGGCGATCGGAAACCTCGTGAATTGTTGAATCGCGCCGCCGGCCCTTTGGCGATGGCCATTACGAATCTGAGTCTTGCGCTTGACCTTTCTTTGGTGGTCTTGAGCGGAGGAACCGGTGGCCATCCGGCGCTGTTGCAGGCTGTGCAGCGCCGGCTCGAGCGCAATCAATTCGCGCGGCCCACGTTGGTCTTGAGCGCTTTGAACGGCGAAGCGCAACTTTTTGGAGCGATCTGGCTCGCTCTCCAGGCTGCGGAAGCGTGCGGCTTCCGCCGCCGGCAGATTGAAATTGGACAAGACAGCGCTGCTATTGTGGCAGCGCTCGTATAAGGTGGCTTTTCTATTGCCTACTTTGTAAATAACTTTTATAAAGTGGCCGGGTAACAGGACAACTGGTGAGCCGAAAAAAGCTCGCCGCATCATTCAGGGGGTACGCACCATGCAACGCTCGATTTCGTCCTTGCTGGTTCTTCTTTCGCTGGCGCTCACCGCACCGGCGCTTCGTGCACAAGTTCTTTACGGGTCTTTGGTGGGAACCGTCACCGATCAAAGCGGCGCGGTTATTCCAAAGGCTCAGATCAAAGCTTCCAATCCGGCGACCGGTGAAGTCCGCGAAGTCACTTCCGACGCCGAAGGCCGCTACACCATCGGCAACGTCGTACCCGGAACTTACAATGTCCAGGTCTCCGCTACAGGTTTCCAATCGGTAACGACCACCGGTGTCAACGCCACCATTAACACCGTCACACGCGTCGATATGCAATTGCAGGTAGGGGCGCAAACTCAGGAAGTCACCGTATCCGGAGCCGTGGCGCAGCTTCAGACCGACAAATCCGACGTCCACACGGATCTGAATCCTCGCGAGATGGCGAACTTACCGCTTCCTAACTACCGGAATTTCCAAAGCCTGTACAATCTCATTCCCGGCGCGACTCCTACGCAGTTCACCAATTCCATCACGGACACGCCGCAGCGTTCTCTCAGCACCAACGTGAACGGCACAAACCGTAATAACAACAATACGCGCATTGACGGCGCGGCCGACGTATTCGTCTGGCTGCCGCATGTGACTGCCTATGTGCCGCCGGAAGAGACCATCGAAACGGTCAACGTCACCACCAGCAGCTTCGATGCGGAGCAGGGAATGGCGGGAGGAGCGTCGACCACGATCACCACGAAATCCGGAACCAACTCGTTTCATGGCGTCGCCTTCGCTTACTGGGACGACGACCATCTGCAAGCTCGCAATTTCTTCTACAACGGTCAGGGCAAGCCCTTCAGTCTACGCAATATCGACGGCGGTACGCTGGGCGGCCCCATCGTCAAAAATAAATTGTTCTTTTTTGGCAGTTGGGAAGGTACCCGGGAGCGCACCAATTTTTCCATGTTGTCTACTGTTCCTACTCAGGACCAGCGAGACGGCAACTTCGCCCCGTATGCGACGACACTGTACGACCCGGCAACCGGGAACGATAAAGGCGACGGACGGTCACTGTTCGACAGTAAGATGATCCCGGCGAGCCGCATCAGTCCCATCGCGCAGAAACTGCAGGCTTTTATTCCGCTGCCGAATCAGCCCGGCACGAGCTCGAACTATTTTAGTTCCGGAACGCAGGTTTTAAACCGCGATAACTTCGACGCGAAAATCGACTGGAATCGCACCTCGAATCACCACATCTTCGGCAAATACAGCGTGATGAATGCCTCAGTAATCTGCCCGTTCAGTTTAGGCCCAGCGGGCGGCACAGGTCTTTGCAATGGCGGCGGAGCGGGAACGGCACCCACGCTGATTCAAGTGCCGACCATCGGTCATAGCTGGATCATCACGCCGAATCTTCTGCTTGACCAGGTACTGGGGTTCAACCGCATGGGCCAACACGGTACAGATGAATTTTTTGGTAAAAACATCGGACTCGATCTCGGAATTCCTGGAACCAACGGTCCGGATATACGCCAAAGTGGTTTTCCGATTTTCAACATCACGGGTTTCAGCAGCTTTGGCCAGGTTGCCAACTACATTCCGTTTTACCGGAATGACCAGAGTTGGACGACCAGCCATAACATGACCTGGACCCATGGCGCGCATGAAATCCGCTTTGGTTTCGATATGATCCGCTATCAACTCAATCAGTGGCAGCCTGAGGCCGGCTCGTTTGGCCCGCGCGGATCGTTCAGCTTCGATGGTGGTGTTACCGCTCTGAACGGCGGTCCAGCCCCGAATCAATTCAATGCTTACGCCGCCTTTTTGCTTGGTCTCGATCAGTCCACCGGAAAAACTCTGCAAAACATCAAAATGACGGGCCGCGAGTGGCAGTTCGGCTGGTACGTGCGAGATCGCTGGCAAGCCACTCACAAGCTGACCTTGAACTTCGGCCTGCGCTACGAACTGTATCCGTTAGTCCGGCGCTCTCATACCGGTCTCGGCCGCTTCGATCTGGATACCAACCAGGTCATCATTGGCGGCGTTGGCAATAACGATGAGAACGCGGGTGTGACCGTGAGTCACAAAATGTTTGCGCCGCGTCTCGGCATCGCTTACCGATTGAATGACGCCACCGTGATCCGGCTCGGTTACGGAATCAGCTACGATCCGCTTCCGATGTCGCGCGTATTCCGCGACCCCTATCCGTTGACCATTCCACAGAATTTCCCCGGTCCGAATAGCTTCACGCCTGCCGGGTCTCTTTCCACGGGCATTCCACCTGTCATGGTTCCGGATCTTTCTACCGGCGTGGCTTCCGTGCCGACAAGCACCGTCATCAGCCGCAGTCCCTTCCCAGGATTGCTCCACCGCGGTTACATCCAGTCCTATAACTTCACAATTGAAAGACAATTTCCAGGCGCTTTCATCGTAAGCGCCGCATTCGTCGGTACCGCAACCACGCATCAGTTTGTAGATCATGAGTTGAATGCCGGTGCGCCGAACAGCGGCACGAATGGGCTTCCGCTGGCCGGTCCGCTCGGCCGTAAAGTTTCCACTCTCTTCGAAGATGGCTGGCTGAGTTCCCACTACAACGCTCTCCAGATCGCCATCAACCGCCGTTTCGCAACTGGCCTGCTGATTAAAGGAGCTTACACCCGTTCGAAAGCCATCGACATGGCCGATGACGATGGCCGCACCGGTCTTCTCTTCAACTACGCTCCCATGCTTCACAGAAACGAAGCGCTGGCCGGCTTCGATATCCCGAACAATTTCCAGATTGGCGGCGTATATGAGCTTCCATTCGGCAAGGACAAGCCTTTCGGTCAAAGTGGATTCATCTCGCATCTGCTCGGTGGATGGCAGATTAACGGCACGTTCGGCGCCTCCTCTGGATTGCCCTTCACCGTGACCGCTTCGGGCGCTTCCCTCAATGCTCCTAACAATTCGCAAACCGCCGATCAGGTTCTGCCTGAGGTTGCCAAGTTAGGCGGCATCGGGCCCGGTCATCCCTACTACGATCCGAAAGCCTTCGCTAATGTCACTGAGCATCGCTTCGGCACCACCGGGCGCAACATTCTGCGCGGCGCGCCAATCATCAATTTGAATGCCAGCTTGTTCCGGACATTTGCCATTACCGAGCGGCTCCATTTGCAGTTTCGGGCCGAATCGTACAATTTGTCCAACACGCCGCATTTTGCGAATCCTGCTTCGAACGTATCGTCGGGAAATTTTCTCGTTATTACCAGCGCCGCGCAAGATCAGCGGCAGTTTCGCTTAGCATTGAAGATGACATTCTGATTGATGCGTTTACTAATCCTTATTTATCTGCTGCTGCCGGCGCTCGTCGCCGCGCAGGGGCGTAATTACGGCCGCTCCATGGTGATCTCGCAGCAAGGCATCGTGGCGACCAGTCAGGCTCTGGCGTCTGAAGTGGGCGCCGCAATTCTCGCTCGCGGAGGTTCCGCCGTCGATGCCGCTATTGCGGCCAACGCTGTGCTCGCCGTCACTGAGCCGATGATGGATGGCCCCGGCGGCGATATGTTCTGCCTCTATTGGGATGCGGCGACCGGCAAGCTCACCGGCTTAAATGCTTCCGGTCCCGCTCCCAAAGCTCTCAATCCGGAGTTCCTGCGAAAAGCCGGTTACCAAACCATGCCCATCAAAGGCATTCACAGCGTAACCGTGCCTGGCGCTGTCGATGGCTGGGCGCAAATGCATCGGCGCTATGGAAAGCTCCCCTGGAAAGATCTGTTTCAATCCGCGATTTTGTATGCGGAGCGAGGTTTTCCGGTAACCGAAATTATCCAGGAAGGATGGGCGGCTCCGCTGAGTCTCGATAAAATCCAACGTGATGATGAATCCGGGCGCGTCTTTCTCCCCGGAGGAAAGCCTCCCCAGGTCGGCCAGATTTTCCGCAATCCTGGCTTGGCAAAAGCATTCCGTCTCATCGCGGAGCAGGGCCGCGATGCTTTCTACAAAGGAGAAATTGCCCAAGCCATCCTGAGCACTTCGCGCCGTCAGGGTGGCACGATGACGGCCGAAGATCTCAGTTCCTTTTCTTCCGAGTGGGTCTCGCCGGTTTCCATCGATTATCGCGGTTGGAAAATCTATGAGCTGCCGCCGAACGGGCAAGGCATGGCGGCGCTAGAAATGCTCAACATCATGGAGACGGCTCCTGCGACTAAGGGTTCACCGCTCGATGCGGCGGAAATGCACAAGCGCATCGAAGCTATGAAACTCGCATATTCCGACTTATACCGCTACGATGCCGATCCCCGCTTTACGGATGTGCCTGTCGCCGCGCTTCTCTCCAAGAAATACGCCCGCAAGCGCGCCGCGCTCATCGATACGCACAAAGCAAATTGTGATGTATCTCCCGGCCGACCGGTGAACGGCGATACGACGTATCTCACCGTCGTCGATCGCGCCGGAAACATGGTGAGCTGGATTCAGAGCATATCGGCGATGTTCGGCTCCGGCGTCGCGGTTGACGGAATGGGCTTTATTCTTCAGAATCGCGGCTTTAGCTTCTCGTTCGACCCGCATCATCCGAATGTGCTCGCGGGCGGCAAACGGCCGTTTCACACCATTATCCCGGCCTTCATGGAGCGCGGCGATTCTCACATCGGCTTTGGCATTATGGGTGGGCCCAATCAGCCGCTCGCCCATGCGCAGTTCGTTTCCGATGTCATCGATTACGGCATGAACGTTCAGGAGGCTCTTGAAACCGCGCGCTGGACAAAAGGCTCCGCGCATGGCTGCGATGTTTCTATCGAAGATCGCGTCCCGCTCGCGAGTCTACAGCAGCTTTCCGAATGGGGCCACGAAATTCGCATTCGCCGCGCCTTCACGCTCGAAATGGGCCGCGGCCAGGCCATCTTACACGATTCGAAAACCGGCACCAACTATGCGGGCTCCGACCCACGCGCGGACGGCGCCGCCACGCCGGAACCCATTCACTAAGCGGCCACCAACAAAAAAAAGAGGGCCGCCTCCGAGAACGGCCCTCGTGAAAAACCTGGCTCTGATTTTTCACCCTCAATGTTTCTTGCGTAAAAAGCGCAATCCGATGAGCAACAATCCGGCAACCGGCAGATATGCCGGTTCAGGCGTTGCGGTACCTGCCACGGCGTTGTACGAAATGTTCTGGAAACGAAGTCCGGCGAGGTCGTTGTCGTCGAAGATTGTCAATCCGCGGAACACCGGTAAACCCGAAAAGCTGTAGATCGCGTAGTTCGGATTCAAAGTGGGCGTCAGACTATTCACCAGCGCGCCGTTCGCATCGAAGAATCGCAAGCTGATCGAATCTCCACCATCTGCCGATCCGCTAGTGAACGTAATACTGTCTGCATCCGAATCGAGCAGAATCGATAACGGCCCTTGATTGTCCGGCTGCGACAGAATCGAATTGGAAGCCGGCGAAACGCCCGGGTCGAAGACCTGAACCAGAAGGGTGCCGGCCGGCTGCAGCGCCAATGGCGACGATGGGCTTCCGGTGATCCCGGTTCCCGAAACTGTCTGGCCGGCGAATGTCTGCGCGAAGCTCGCGCCCGGCGCTGCAATGGAAGTTCCGGTAGTGGCGCCACTAAGATCCACGTTCACTGTGGCGGCAGCTACCGGTAGGCAAGCCGCAAGCGCGGCTACCGAAAATAAGAATGTAGAACGGAACATTTTTTTCTCCTCCGAATGTTCTCTTGTGCTCTCTAGTGAAGGACTAAGGCCCGAGCGTTTCAGGCGCTATGGAACAATAATTAATTGCGACAGGGCTTTGCTCTTTTCCTTCTAGCGGCGGCGGCCGGTTGGCTTTTCGCCGATTCATCCGCTGAATCGCCTCAACTGCTTCTGACAGCGCAGCGCACGCGGCGTCTGAAACGCGATCGGGATCGCCAAACCCCGCGCTGGCAGGCTTTAGAAGCCCGTGTTCAGAGCGCACCCGATTCGCCCGAGCGCGGCTTTGAGCTCGCGCTCTATTACGCCGCAACGCAGGACGAAGCGCGCGGAAAAGAAGCCATCGCCTGGGCTCTCGCTCATCCCTGCAACCGCCGCCAAGTGGCGCTGGTTCTCGATTGGTGTTCCGGCCTGGTAAGCGAAGAAGAGCGCGGAAAATTGAAAGCCGCCGCGTGCCCTGCGAACTCCGTCCGCGATGCCAAGGCCTTTCGCGACGAAGCTTTTTTGAAACTCATCAACCGCGAAGACATCGCGCCGCTCGTCGAAGAGAGCAAAAAGTCTCTCATTCCAGCTTTGGCCAGCGGCGGTTTTCAAGACGCCGCTGAATTGTACGCCGCCTGCGAATTTTTCTCCGTTGCGCGTACCGCCGCCCGCGTCGACCTGCGCGAAGAAGACCGCCAGTTTTTCTCCCAACTGCCGGCCGAACTGCTGCTCGGTCTTAAGCCAGCGCAGCTCGACCGTCCCGACGCCAACGTCCATTTAGCTTCGCTCGCTTTGATCGGCCTGGATCCGAATCTCGCCAGCTCTCAGTTTCTGCAGGGTTGGGCTATTTCCGGAAGGCAAACGATTCGCGAAGGTTCCGGCGTCGCATATGAAATGTTATGGGCCGACCCCTATCTGCCCGGCGTCGGGTATCAGAATTTGGATCCCTGGGTCTATGATTCGCATGGCCGCCTCTTCGCGCGCTCCGATTGGGAAACCAATAGCTGCTACATCCGAATCACAGCCCAAGGCGTCGAAGAGGAAAACTGCCCGCCCCATTGGCGCGATTCTCCCGCTCAGTTCGGAAAATTGACCCTCATTCCGGTTACCGATCAATGCGTGGAACTGCCGCGCTTGAAACCGGATGGATCGGCAATTCTCTGGCGGCTGAAACCCGGTCAAAAACTCAGTTACGGAACCGACAAAAAGCAGAAGCTCAGCGGCCAGGCGGACTCGGCCGGCTTATGGCTCGCCGGCTCGAACGTTCAAGGGAAAATTTGCCAGGCGCGTTGACCGGCCGGCGGCCTGGTCTTCCAGAGCATTGATAAGCTGGAAGTTCAAACCCAATGATTGCAGCGACACAATTGCGCCCCGGCATGGTAGTGAAATTCAATAATGAACTTTACTCCGTTTTCAGCATGGTCCACCGCACTCCCGGCAACTTGCGCGGCTTTGTGCAAGCCAAAATGCGGAGCCTCCGTTCCGGCTCCATGATGGAGCACCGTTTCTCCTCCGAAGACAAAGTCGAGCGCGTGGCCCTCGACGAGCAGGAGATGGAGTATCTGTACGACGACGGCGAATATTTCTATTTCATGAACACCGAAACGTTCGAGCAGATGCATCTCACCAAGGACACGCTGGGAGACGGTATCAACTATCTCATCCCGCAGCTGAAGGTGAACATCGAGTTCTACGAAGGCAAGCCAATCAGTGTGGAGCTGCCTCCCAGCGTCGAAATGACAGTTGTCGAAACCGAACCCGGGCTGAAAGGCGCCACGGTATCGAACGTGACCAAGCCCGCCACTATGGACACGGGCCTGGTTGTGCAAGTGCCGCCTTTCATCAATCAGGGTGAAAAGATCCGCGTCAGTACGTCCGACGGCAGCTATCAGGAACGGGCTTAATCACTGCGCCGTCGCCGGCGCAGCAGCACACCCAGTGCGAGCATTCCGCCGCCGAACAAAGCTATGCTCGCCGGTTCCGGCGTGGCAACTCCGCTCAGCGAAAACGCACCGTTAAATGTGGGTGCGGGAGTGCCGCCCACAATATCCGTCCCCACCCGCAGCCAGTCCGGATCTATATTCTCATTGCGTATCCAGGCCTGCAGATCCGGTGCGAACGGCGTGCCCGGCGCCACAATCGGCCGCACCGACGAAAGCCAATAGAACTCTCCGTTACTCAGCTCCACCTGCGGGATAAAAAAATAGTGGTCGGCTGGAAGCGAAAAGGGCGAAGTGAGCGTAAACGAAAACTGCACTTCCTGGCCCGCCACCGATCCTTCCCCTCCGGTTGTCTGATTCGGAATCTTATTGATACCGTTCAAGACCGAATTTGCTGCGGTGAAGCTGTTGTTTAACAGCGTCGTCGTAAAACTAAGGTCGGTCCCGGAAGTTCGGCTGTCGAAAGCCACGTCGGACGGCGAGTTGACCCGCGTCGGTACGTTACCCGAAGGCGGATTGTTGGAATCGGCTGGAAAAACACGATAGATCTCCACCGTTACGCCCGTTACGTTGTAGCCCGAAGGTACCAACCCCGTAAAGGTCCCCGAATTGACCAACGCGGGCGCGTTCAAAATGAAATCGTCGGCGGCTTCAATTTCGATCTTGCCGGCACTGTCGGGTCGCGAAGCCATCGCCATGCGCCCGTCCACGTTGCCGGTATCTACAAGTAAAGTGTCCGCGAAGGTCGAAAGTGGCAGAGCAAGGGCCAACGCGGTTAGCATTGAGATTTTCAAATGCAAGTTTCCTCCTATGAGCACAGCCTAGGTCCGGCCTGGCCGAAAGTCATAAAAAAACTGTAAGGCTATGGTAAGGCGCTTGCGGCAAAAGTAAAAGAGCGGCGGACCTCAAATAGTTGCAGAGTACTCACAAACTCTCCCGCTTCCAGGGCGCCTCGCGCTTTGAGGTCGATCCCCGAACCGGCCACCAGGTCCGATACCGTGCTTGAAACCAGGATCTCGCCGGGCTCGGCGGCCTGGGCGATTCTCTCGGCAACCCGCACCGCCGTCCCGGAGGGTCGCCCACCGCCCGAATCGCATTCACCAGTGTGCAACCCCGCCGACACAGTCATGCCAAGCCACGACGCTCGTTCAGCGACGGCGCAGGCGCAGCGAATCGCGCGGGCCGGTCCATCGAATAATGCCAGCGGAGATCCGTCTAATTGGATTTGATTTCCCCGAAACCATTCGATTTCACGTCGTAAGTCGACTGCTAACGACTTACTAAGCTCGGGTGAAAGATCGGCCAGCGCCACGCTATAATTTGACCCCGCCTGGAAGAAGCGAATATGCAAGACCGTGGCGAGAACGCGGTCAGGTTCCTGTGTCCGCCGGAGGCCTAGCAGAAACTCTTCCATATGGTCGACAATCGAATCCGAGTCGCCGACAAAGGGAAGGTGGTCGATGCCGGCCAACTCCACAAATCTCGAATTGGGCAGCAACGAAGCCACGTAGCGACCCTCTTCCACGAGAAGGCAGCGGTCTCCTCTCCGATGCAAAACCAGCGCCGGGACACGCACGTTTTTCAACACTTCGCGAGCGTCGATTTCGGTGTTCATCTGCGTCAGGGCGAGGGCGGCGCCTGGACTCGCGCCCATGCGTAAGTACGTGGCCCACCATTCACGAAAATGCGGATCGTGCGCAACCGAAGGCGCACGCTCCTCCAGGCCGACCGGCCCGCCCCAGTCGGAAAGAATTTCCCGATAGAACGCCTCCCGCTCCGCCTTGGATGGTCCCCAAGGAT
>JAICIH010000161.1 GCA_025924475.1 Bryobacteraceae bacterium | reverse complement strand
CGGCATTTTTGAAGATGCGGTGATGAAAGCGCGTCTGGCGGTGAATCCGCAATACGTAGGATGGGGCATCGGCCTGGTGGATCTGGATAACGACGGCTTGAAGGATGTTTTTCAGGTGAACGGACACGTGTATCCCGAATTAGACCGGCATGAGGGAAGCGAGCGCTATCGGAATCCAAGGCTGGTGTACCGGAATCTGGGGAAGGGCGTGTTTGAAGATGTGAGCGCGATGTCCGGCCCCGGCGTACAGGAAAAGAAATCGAGCCGGGGCGCGGCCTTCGGAGATTTCGATAACGACGGCGATATCGATGTGCTCGTCATGAACATGGGTGAGGCGCCTTCGCTTTTACGCAACGATCTGAAGAATACAAATCATTGGGTGAAGGTGGAGCTTCAGGGAACTAAATCGAATCGGAGCGCGATCGGAGCGGTAGTGACGATTGGAACAGCAAAACAAAAGCAAATGGATGTTGTGCTGAGCCAATCCAGCTACATTTCACACAACGACTCGCGGCTGCACTTTGGTCTGGGCGAGGAAAGCGCCGTTACAAAAATTGCCGTACGCTGGCCGAACGGGGCTACGGAGGAGTTTCCGGGCACTGCCGCGGGGAAGCTGGTGCGGCTTGTGGAAGGCAGCGGAAAGACCATTCCGGTTCCTATGCCCAAATAATATGCGGGCGATTTCCCTTCTCTTGCTGGCAGAGCTGATGCTGGCTCAAGTTCGTCACAACCACTCCGTTGAAAGTCATGCGGAATGGCCGATTGCCAATCGGCCGATCCCAGAGGGCGCCCCTGCCAACCTAATGCCACTTAGTGTAGTGGGGCGGACCTCCTGGTCCGCGGCCGACGTCCTCGTCGGCCACCTAGATTGTGTTGCAAACAGAGCAAGCCGGACGAGGACGTCCGGCGCGGCTCAGGAGAGCCGCCCTACTTTATCAGCAAGTTACCAAGCCGCGACCGCAGCGGCGCAGGACCCTGCGGCGCTATCGGAGCAGGCCCAGAAACTTGCCGGCGAGCAGCGTACGGTCGAAGCGGAAACGCTGTGGAAACAGGCCATCAAGCTTTCGCCGAATTTTTTTCCGGCATTGTTCAATCTCGGTTTCTTCTACTTTCAGCAAGGCAGGCCAGCCGATGCCGAGCCAGTACTCCGGCGGGCGGTCGCTGCATCACCAGGCGATTTCAACGCACATTATCTGCTGGGTGTTACGTGCAAAAAGCTGGACAAACCGGACGACGCGCTGCGCGCCTGGCGCGACGCTCTCCGCATTCAACCTAAGAATTTGCGATTAATGCAAGTGATGTCGGTAGAGTATTCGCGAGGACGCTACTTCGCGGAAGCCGCCGAACTCGCAAAAAGGGCGCTCGATCTCGATAGCGAAAATTCGAATCTGTACTTTCTGGCGATAAAAGCGTACCAGGATGCCGGCGATTATGCGAAAGCCGAACAGATTGCCAAGCGAGCTTTCGAGAAATTTCCAACTTCGGCGCGTGCGAACTTCGAATATGCATTCCACCTGCAGAAGGATGGGAAGATTTCCGAAGCTTTGGAGCGGCTGCAGGCGGCGATGAAAGCGGACCCCTCCTATGAGGAGCCTTTTTTCTTCTATGGCAATCTGCTGGTGGATCAGGACAAGAACAAAGAAGCCATACCCTATTTGCAAAAGGCGATCGAGGATAGAACGGACTATGTGCCGGCGCGGGTGGTTCTGGCGCGCGCTTGGATGAACTTATCGAAGTGGGACGATGCCATCGCGGAACTGAACGAGACGATCCGGTTGGACCCGAAGCACCCGCAGCCGCATCTTTTGCTCTCGCAAATCTACTTTCGGCTCGGTGACGAGGCTCGGGCTAAAACGGAAAAACAGATCTCCTTCCGGCTGCGGCGGGAAAACCCAGCTATTCTGGAAGCTTTGCAGGCGCGTCCGTTTCCAGTGAAATAGCCATGCCGATTCGATTAAAAGACATTGCGCTGGATCTTGGGGTATCGGTTGTTACTGTATCGAAGGTTCTGCGCAATCATCAGGACATCAGCTCCGACACGCGGGACCGCGTCTTGACGCGGATAAAAGAACTGAATTATCAACCGAACTGGGCGGCCCGCTCATTGGTCACGGGGAAGAGCCATCTGATGGGCCTCGTTGTGCCGGATCTTGTACATCCGTTCTTCGCACAAGTGGCCAAAGCCGCCTCCCGAGTGCTTCGCAAGCAAGGCTATAGCCTGATCATTTCTTCTTCGGAGGAAGATGCCGAATTAGAGAAGAGAGAAATCGAGCAGATGGTCGGACGCAACCTCGACGTCCTCATCATCGCCTCCGCGCAGCGGGGCCTGGAGAGCTTTCGGCGGCTGGACGAGCAAAACAAACCCTATATTTTGCTGGACCGGAGATTCAAGCGGCTTGCCGCTAACTTTATCGGTACAGACGAGGCGAAAGTCGGCAAAATGGCAACGGAACATCTTATTGAGAATGGCTGCCGCCGCATCGCTCATATAGGGGCCAAATATCTAAGTCCGGCCATCGAGCGCGCGAAGGGCTATCGTCAAACACTGGCCAGCCACGGAATTTCCGTGCCGGAATCCTTTCTGGTATGCCGCACTCACGGAGACGCTTCCGGCGATCTTATGGGCTACGAAGCAATGGAGCTTCTCCTGAAGCAAGACCCGCGGCCGGACGGGGTATTTTGCTACAACGACCCGACTGCCATGGGAGCAATGATGGCCATTCTGGACCACGGACTTCGAATTCCGGAAGACATCGCCATCATCGGCTGCGGCAATACGAACTATGCATCGGCCTTGCGAGTTCCGCTCAGCAGCGTTGACCAGAACAGCGAAATCCTGGGAGGATGCGTAGCAAAACTTGCGCTCAGCCTGCTGGCGCGAGAAAACGGAGCGCGCCAACCGGAAAAAATTCTCCTGGAACCGAAGTTAGTGGTTCGCGCCTCTAGTCGTCGCGCTTCGATAGGCTTGGAGAACTGAGAGCTAACTAAGCTTCCGACCCTATGCTTTTCCATGTATTAACCTCTTTTTTTCATGCCAAAGAAGCCGACCGGAAACGAGCTTGCAACTATTCCCGCCGAAGTCATCGAACGGAAGATTTACCTTATCCGAGGACACAAGGTCATGCTCGATCGCGACCTCGCGGGGCTCTATCAAGTGCCCACAAAGGTCTTCAACCAGGCTGTCAAACGCAACAGCGACCGATTTCCGGCTGATTTTATGTTTCAGCTCAGTCGCGAAGAGGCGTCCGCTCTAAGGTCACAAATTGTGACCTTAGAGCAAGGCCGTGGGCGATATTTCAAGTACGCGCCGTACGCCTTCACCGAGCTCGGTGTAGCGATGCTCTCATCCGTCCTCAACGGTAATCGCGCTGTGCAGATGAACATTCTCATTATGCGGGCATTCGTCAGGCTCCGCGAGATCCTCGCTACCCATCAAGACCTCGCTCGAGCAGTTGAGGATATTGGCCGCCGGCAGAACGAGCAAGGCGAACAGATCGCCAACATTATTGAAACAATCAATCAGCTTTTGCTTCCGGAACCAGTACCGCCGAAGCGCCGCATTGGATTCCAAACCGGTGCGAAAGAGACGGAAGAATAGACTATACATCGCCGCCTGCGTTCAGAATCTCACTTTGACGGGAACTACGCCGGCTTCCCGCTCCCGAATTGTTTCCAGAATAGTTCTTTATACGGCGAAACAGCGGGAGGCTGAGCGTTTTCATTCTCCAGGCAGGGAAGTATCTCCGCCCACCACTTGTCGTACGCCGCATCCATAGCGCGCGCCTCTTTATCAAATCGGTGTATTACGTTTTCCTTCTCGCCAAAATCATTCTTCAGATCGAATAGTTGCCAATTCTTCTCCGGTCCCAGGCTCACCATACTGAAGCGCGCATTGCGTACCCGGCACCGTGCGTATTTGGATTGTGCCGCTTTCCCCTTATCCCAACGGCCGACATGCGTAAACAAATACCGGTCAGGCCAAGAGACATTCCGCCGCTCAATCAAAGGCAGAACATTCCGGCCATCGAGTTCCAAACCAGCCGGGATCTCGGCGTGGGCGATTGCCGCCAGGGTGGGGAAAAGATCGATGGCTCCAGCCAATTCCTTCACTTCCGCCGGACTCCAAGCGCCCGTCCAGCGGACAAACAGCGGGACCCGCGTGCCACCCTCCCACGGCGTAGCCTTGGCGCCACGCATCCCCGCGTTGAACACGCGAACGCCACCGGTGCCGCCGTTGTCGGTCATGAAAATCAGAATCGTGTCACGCTCGATTCCCCACTCGGTGAGCTTGGCCATCAATCGTCCGACATTGTCATCGATGTTCGTGACCATGCCGAAGTAACGGGCCGTATTCTCATCCGGCGTTTTTCCGCGATAGAGATCGATGTACTGCTCGGGGCATTGCAAAGGAACGTGCGGGGCATTGGTGGTGATGTAAGCGAAAAACGGTGCGCCGGATTTTCGCCGTCCGTCGATCCAATTGAGAGCCTGACGGAAGAAAACGTCGGTGCAGTAACCGTCCGTCTTTTCAAAGACGCCGTTATGGAGGATGTAGGGGCTGAAGTACGTATTGCCGGGCGCGTCCGCGCAGGTACCGCCATAGTCTTGCCCGATGCCGCCGCAGCCGTGGATAAACACCTCGTCGAAGCCGCGCTTGCCGGGCTGATAGGGTGCGGCATCCCCCAGGTGCCACTTACCGAAAATACCCGTTGCGTATCCGGCGGAATGAAGTACTTGCGCGATGGTGGTCGCCTTCAGGCTCATTCGCTCACGCTCGTAGATCGTGTGGGTGACGCCGGATTTGAACTCGTGCCGCCCGGTCATGATCGACGCGCGCGTCGGCGCGCACGTGGGGCTGGCATGATAATCCAGAAAGCGTACGCTTTGATCGTGCAGTCGATCCAGATTCGGCGTCTTAACGATCGGATTCCCGTGACACGCGAGGTCGCCATAACCCTGATCGTCGGTAAGAACAAAGATGATGTTGGGACGGCGCGCCGAGTGCGGCAGAGGAGCGAGCGGCGCGGCAAGCGCCGATATCAAGTCACGTCGTGTGATGCCCATAGCATATATGAGAGAGCGCTTGGGCGGTAACAGAAGCGAGTGAGTTCCCAGCTTGTTACCATAATTTGTCAGCAATGAATCGGCGTGAATTTGTGGCGTTGGGCGCCGCGGCTCCGCTGGCCGCCGCGCAAACATCCGGCCTGAAACCCAAGCTGGGAATCGATCTCTTCAGCCTGCGTACTCAGAAATGGACGCCGATCCAGTACCTGGATTACTGCGCCGCGCGGCATGTCCAGGTGGTGCATTTTTCCGAGATCCGGTTTATCGGAAGTCTGGAGCCGGAAAACCTGCGCCAGGTGCGGGAGCATGCCGGAAAATTGGGGATCGAAGTCGAGATCGGGATGCGATCGATCTGTCCGACTTCCACCATGTTCGATAAATCTCAGGGCACGGCGGAGCAGCAGCTTACCCGGATGATCGATGCGGCAAGTATCGTAGGCTCGCCGATTGTACGGGCAGTATTGGGAAGTGCGGAGGACCGCAAAGGCGGCCGCATCGACGCGCATATAGAAGATACGGTACGCGTACTGAAGAACATTCAGTCGCGGGCGATGGACAAGAACATAAAAATCGCCATCGAAAACCACGCCGGCGATATGCAGGCGCGGGAGCTGAAAAGCCTGGTGGAGGGCGCCGGCCGCGATTTTGTCGGCGTATGTCTCGATTCAGGAAATCCCCTGTGGACGATTGAAGATCCGCATTTGACGCTCGAAGTCTTGCATCCGTACGCGCTGACAAGCCATGTGCGGGACAGCGCGGTATGGGTAGTGCCGCAGGGCGCGGCGGTGACCTGGGTGCAGATGGGCCGGGGCAATGTCGGCATCGAATCCTACGTCAAGAAATACGCGGAGTTATGTCCGGGTAAGGCCGTGTCGCTCGAATCGATTCTGCTGGGTCCGCGCGTTTTCCCGTACCGCGAAGCATCGTTCTGGGATGCATACCGGCAGACGCCGGCATGGGAGTTTGCGCGCTATCTGGACATTGCCGAGCGCGGAAAGCCTTACCAGAACGAGCCGTGGGAAACGAAGGACCAGGCGCAGCGCGAGCGCGAGGCGCTCGATGAGAGCCTCAATTACACTAAGAAAATTTTGAACCTGTGAAGCCTCTCTTAAGTAATGGCGCGGCTGCCGTGCCGACCGCTTTTTTTCTGATGACACTAGCAGCAAGCGCAACGCCGCCGTTTTCTTCCGTCCCGGAGCAAGGCCGCTCCATGGTAGTGACGCAGTATGGCATTGTGGCGGCGCCGCAATTTTTGGCATCGCAGGCGGGCGCGCGCGTGCTCGAAGCAGGCGGCAATGCAGTGGATGCGGCGATTGCGGCCAATGCAGTGATGGGCGTGGTGCAGCCCTATGTGAACGGCATGGGCGGCGATCTTTTCGCGATCGTCTATGAGGCGAAGACCGGCAACGTGTATGGCCTCAACGCGAGCGGCTGGGCGCCGGCGGCGCTCACGATCGACTATTTGAAGGCTCACCACATCACGAAGCTCGACCCGCTTTCTGTCCATACGATCACCGTGCCGGGATGCGTAGCAGGCTGGGATGCGCTGCGCAGCCGTTTTGGGACACTGCCGTTTTCCAAGCTGCTCGCGCCGGCGATTTTCTATGCCGAGCACGGTTTTCCGCTGGCAGAAAAGAACGCGCGCTACTGGGCAAGTAAAAAGGTCATGAAGCAACCGGGCTATGCCGAGACCTACATTCCCGGCGGCGTGGCGCCGGGGCTTGGCGACGTGTTCAAGAATCCCGCTTTGGGCGAATCGCTGCGGCAAATCGCGGCGCATGGGCGCGACGGATTCTACAATGGCAAGCTCACCGAGGTGATGGTCCAGTTTCTGCGTGCGCAGGGCGGTACGCACACGATAAAGGATTTTTCCGATTTCCAGCCGGAATGGGTGGAGCCGATTTCGACGACCTATCACGGCTGGACGGTCTTTGAGCTTCCGCCCAATGGACAAGGCATCGCTGCGCTTTCGATGCTCAACATCATGGAGCATTTTCCGTTGGCAAGCTACGGACAGAATTCCGCGGCCGCGCTGCACATCATGATCGAGGCGAAGAAACTCGCCTACGCCGATATGATCCACTACGTCGGTGACCCGCGGTTTGGGCCGGTGCCGGTGAAGGAAATGCTGTCGAAGGAACTCGGGGCCAAGCGCGCGAAGCTGATCGATCCGGATCACGCAGCCTGCCAGGTCCTGCCATCCGAAATCAGCGATCGGCTCAACGCCCACGGGAGCGAAACCATTTATATGTCGGCGATCGACAAGGATGGAAACATCGTTTCGCTGATTCAGAGCAATTATGAAGGTTACGGAACAGGCCTCGTAGCGCCGGGCGCCGGATTTTCTTTTCAGGATCGCGGCGCGCTGTTTGAGCTAACACCTGGAAAGCCCAATTCCCTGGCCGGCCGCAAACGGCCGCTGCACACCATCATTCCCGCGTTTATGGAGAAGGACAATCTTCATATCGGCTTCGGCATCATGGGCGGTTGGAACCAGGCGCAGGCGCACGCGCAATTCGTATCGGACGTAGTGGATTTCGGGATGAATGTGCAGGCGGCGTTGGAAGCTCCGCGCTTTAGCAAAGCGACATTCGATGGCTGCGACGTGCAAGTGGAATCGCGGATTCCCGCGGCGGTACGCGACGAATTAACGCGGCACGGGCATGTTCTGAAAGTCGTCGAGCCCTTTTCTTTTTCGGTTGTTGGGCAAGGCGAAGCGGTGATGCGCGATACCAAGCGGCAGGTAAATTTCGCAGGTTCGGACCCGCGCTCCGATGGGGAAGCGATTCCGCAGAGCCCAATCAGCTTCTGAGCCGGCCGATTTGAGTTATACTCGGACCAAATCAGGGAGGTTCCATGTTCTATCGGAACAACCGCCGGCTGGCCATTCTCCTACTGGCCGGGTTGGGCATTTTGGGCGAGAATTTGTTAGCGCAGCAACAAGGAGGACCCCAGGGCGGCGGGGGTGGAAATGCTCCGCCTCCCGGCGCTGGAACACCACCTGGCGGCGGCGGGTCTCCCGGACGCGGGACCAATAATCCGAACAATCCCAATCCGTACTCGATCCCCCAAAGGAACCCGAACGACAACAACAACGGCCCATTCGCGAACCGGCCCATCTTTCTGTCCGGCAAGGTGGTATTCGACGACGGAGCGCCGACCAATAGCGATATCCGAATCGAACGAGTATGCGGAGCGACGCAGCGCCTGGAGGCGCATACCGATTCGAAAGGACGGTTTTCGTTTCAATTAGGCGGCAACATGACGCTCGATACCGACGCCGCCGATTCAGGAATCGGCGGCGGATTTGGCCAGCAGCGGCCGGGCTCGAATTCTCCTTTTTCTCAGGGCATCGGCGGCCGGGGAGGCCTGGATGGCATGTTCGGCTGTGAGATTCGCGCCGCGTATCCTGGCTACCGCTCGGACACAGTTCCGCTGGCCAACCGGCATGCGCTGGACGACCCAGACCTGGGAATAATCATTTTGCACCGGCTCGTCAACGTGCAGGGATCGACGATCAGCGTGACGACGGCGGCGGCTCCGAAGGCAGCGCGCAAGGACTACGAGAAGGGCGTCAAATTGGCGGAAAAGGGCAAATTCGAGGAGGCGGAGAAGCACTTGCAGCAGGCTACAGACGTCTATCCGAAGTTTGCAGCGGCATGGTTTGCGCTGGGACAGGTGCAGCAGCGGCAGAGCAAGCCGGCCGAGGCGCGCAAATCATATGAAGCGGCGATTGGAGCGGACAAGAAGTTTGTCAGCCCGTACGATCAGCTCGCGCTGTTATCGGCGCAGGGCGGCAGTTGGGAAGAAGCGGCGAAGTACAGCCAACAGGCGATCGATCTGAATCCGGTAGAATTCCCCAGCGCGTTCTGGTACAACGCGGTTGCTAACTACAATCTGAAAAAGAACACTGAAGCGGAGAAGAGCGCGAAAGCCCTGCTCAAGGTGGACACGCGCCACAAATTTCCGCAAGTAGAGAGCATGCTCGCTCAGTTCGCGGTGAACCGAGGAGAGTACGCCGAGGCAGCTACGCATTTGCGCACGTATTTGGCGCTGGTGCCGAATGCCAAGGACGCGGATGCGTTGAAGGCCGAGCTGCAGAAGATCGACCAAGCGACCGCCGCGAAGAAGTAGGGCGGCTCTCCTGAGCCGCGCCGGACGTCCCCGTCCGGCTTGGCTCTGTTTGCAATACAATCGAGAAGGCCGACGAGGACGTCGGCCCGCGGACCGGGAGGTCCGCCCCACAAATAGGATCAGATCTTCAAAAGCGTGCGCAGCCGCCGCGTCTGGATGCGGCTGACCGGGATTTCGGTCTGCTTCTTGTCGTCCATTTTGAGCTGAAAGCTGGATTTGAACCAGGGGATCACTTCGCGGATCTTGTTGATATTCACAAGAAACGAGCGATGAACGCGCCAGAACAGGTTCGGGTCGAGATTCGACTGCAGCTCTTCGATGGTCCGGTAATTGGATTGGCCTTCAAACTGGGAGGTCACCATGGTAATGGTGCCATCGTCGATGGTGGCATAAATTAATTCCTGCGCATCGATGATGAGGTTGCGGTTATTGGCGCGTACGAGCAACTTGGTGCGCTGCTGCGGCGCGGCCTTGTCCGGCTCCGGTTCTTTTTCCTCGAGCGTGCGGCGCGCGCGGCCGATGGATTCGGCGAGCCGCTCCTTTTCGACGGGCTTCAGCAAGTAATCGAGCGCCTGCAGGCGAAAGGCTTCGACGGCGTACTGATCGAAAGCGGTGGTCAGGATGAAGTGAGGAAGAGGGGCGCCTTTAGCGCGCACTTGTTCGATGACCCCGAGACCGTCCAGACCGGGCATCTGGACATCGAGAAAGACCACGTCGGGCTCAAGCTGCTCGATCAGCTTTACCGCCTCGATGCCATTAGAGGCGGTTTGTAGGATTTCGATATCGGGGATGTCCGTGAGAAGATAAGATAGCTCCTCGCGAGCGAGCTGTTCGTCGTCAACGATGAGCGCCGAGATGGTCGCTGCGACACTCTGCGGCATCGCTGCTAGTATAACTTAGGAGCGCAGGACGGTTAGGACCGGTGGATCGTTCCAGCAGTCATAAAAAGCACTCCCCAAAGCTCGAAGAACCAGCCGAGAAGCGGATTCTGGTGATCGGCGGCACCCATTTTATTGGCAAGCTGCTGGTGAGCGAATTGCTGAAGGCGGGCCATGAAGTACACATTCTGCATCGCAAGCAGCGGCAACCGTTTGGCAAACGGGTGCACAACCTGGTTGGGGACAGAAATAACGCCGCCAGCATACAAAAAGCCGTAGGCGCGACCCGGTTTGACGTGGTATTTGACACCGCTTACGACTGGGAACGCGGTACAACCGGTACGGAAGTTGCAGACACGGCGCAGATTTTCGACGGCAAGGTAGGCCGTTACATCTTCATGTCGAGCGTGGCGGCGTATGGAGATGGCCTGAACCACCATGAAGGCGATGCGCTGGCGCCCGACGATCATCCCAGCGCGTATGCACGGAACAAAGCGATGGCCGAACGCGCCTTATTTCGTTTGCACCAGCGGACGGGGTTCCCGATTATTACGCTGCGGCCCCCCTTTGTATATGGCCCCGGCAATCCGTTTTACCGCGAGGCGTTTTTCTGGGACCGTTTTCGCGCCGGCCGTCCGGTAATTGTACCGAGCGATGGCCATCGTCTAATGCAATTCGTCTACATCAAGGACTTGGTAGAGCTGGCGATTCGCGCGATGGAACTACGTAGCACGGTGGGGCATGCCTTCAATACGGCGAACCCGCGCGCGATTACACAACACGAACTCGTGATGCACCTGGCGCGGGCTGCGGGTATCAAGGAGCCGCAATTGGTCTCCATGCCGCGCGAGCTGATCCAGCGCGCGGGCGGGCAAGTGATGGGGGAAAAGCTCTATTTCGGCTCCTACTATGATTTGCCGGCCATAACGCAAATCATCACGAAGGCGCAGCGGATGCTTTCCTTCAAACCGGTGGATTTCGATGTGGGTCTCAAGGCGACTTACCGGGCTTATGTAAAAAAGCGCGGATATCCGAAGCCGGATTACACATTTGAAGACGAGTTGCTCAGCCGCTTTTCGCAGTTGACGCATACAATGCGCTCGGCTTGACCCTCACTGCGCCATTCTCATCTGTTCTTCCAATGCAGTTAAGTTGCTGGCGCGCCACCGGAATATTGGCTCTCCCCTTTGATTGATCCAGGCGTGTTCGCCCCCCTGGCCCATCTGTACTACTGCGCGGTCGAGCACGAAGGGTTCCGGGCGCCAGTAAGACATTCCAAAAAGCTGAGTTCCATCGCTTCCGATGAAGTGGCATGTGCCACCCAGATCGTCGTGTACGATGGCCCGCCCACAAGAAAATGGTTCTTCGATTCGTAACGGCGGAAGAGGAATTCTGCGGCCGTTGTTCGAAATCTCCCAGGCGCCGTTCCGCTTGAGCAGCATGGGGCTATTGGGATCGTTCCCTAGCCAGATCGCTTCGTACTGAAAAGGCATCACCACTCGTCCGCTGGTGTCGATGACTCCCATGCGATTCGCGTCTCGCACTGCTGCGAGACCATTTTGGAATCCGGAGGCTTGCTCAAAGTCACGACCAAAGGCCGGTCGTCCGTTGCGATCCAGAAAAGCGAAGCGTTTTCCCTGTTGGACACAAAGGAAACCATCCGAATAGGCAAACGCCCGGGAAAATGAGGCCGGTATGACCCATTTTCCTTTCGGATCGATTACGCCTTTGCGTTGGCCAACTGCTACTACCGCGCGCTCTTGAGAGAAAGGAAATGCAAAAGCGAAAGATGGCGCAATCACCCATCGGCCGGCGGAGTCCACATAACCCCACTGGGCGGAATTCGAATCGCGATTCGGCATGAGGCCTTCGCGCAAAACGTAATTCCAGCCGCTAGAGCCGGGATAGATCGGGAATCGTTTCGATCCTTTCATGTCGATCATCCACGCCGAGCCGTCGTCGTAGCGGACCGCGCCTAAACCGCCATAGAAATCGCCGAACCGGGCAATTATGCGGGAGTTGTCTGCGGAGATCAGGACTTGGCCCGCCGCATCTACATAGCCCCACCAGGCGTGCTCGCCGGTGCGAAATGGAAAGATGGGCGTGTCGGAATTGCCCAACTTCAAACAGAACTCGGTATCCGAACTAAAGGCGAAAGCGAGGCGGCTGCCGACCGCTCCCGCCAGGCAGAGCTGAAGGAACTGGCGGCGGCGCATGTAGCTGACAATTCGAGACGTGTTGGGCGGCTTCCGGGTTCCGCCTCCTGAGGAACACGCGCAAAATGGACGCGCTATCAAGCGCGCCGCCCGAAGAGTCAGCGAGTTCCTTCGTTGTCTGGCGGCGTGCATCCGCGCCTTTTGCGCTCCCGATGAACGTTAATTCGAACTAATACGGTTACTTTGTTTCCCTGTGGTCAATCTTAGTAATGGGAGAAAAAGATGAGAACGGGAATACTTGCAACTGCAATGCTGATTGTAGG
>JAICIH010000160.1 GCA_025924475.1 Bryobacteraceae bacterium | reverse complement strand
GATCGGTTGCCGGGCGTCCACCTCCTCGAGCAGATGGCGCAGCCGGAGAATATCGCGCGCCTGCCGCACAAACGAGAGCGCAAAAAAATCGACCTGCTGCGCTACCCCGAAGTGCGCATCCGAGATATCTTTCTTCGAGAGCGATGGCGTGCTCACCTGCACGCCGGGTAGATTGATCCCTTTGCGATCGCTGATCGGGCCGCCGGTGATCACGCGGCAGCGCGCCGCTACACCGTCCGTCTCGAGCACGCGCAGTTCGATCGCGCCGTCGGCCAGCAGCACCCGATCGCCGGCTTTTACGTCCTGTCCGAAATCGGCATAGTTGGTCGAGGCGCGCTCGGCGTTTCCTTCGATCTGCTCGCTGGTGATGGTAAATAGCGAGCCTTCCTTCAGCACGTAAGGCCCGTCCTTGAACGTGCCCAGCCGGATTTTCGGGCCCTGCAAGTCCAACAGAATGCCGGTATGCGTTTTGCGCTCGGCGGCCAATTCGCGCACCATCCGGATGCGCTGGGCGTGATCCTCGTGCGTTCCGTGTGAGGCGTTCAACCGGAATACGTCGACTCCGGCGTCGAACAAGCTTCGCATTACCGCTTCGGAATCGGTGGACGGTCCGAGCGTGGCAACGATCTTAGTGGCTGGCATGCATTTTCAAGAGAAAAACGGCGAGGGTACGTTACGATAACGAAGATCCGCGAGCAAAGGGGAAACAAGCTTTTTCAAACTTCATTATGCCGCTCTACCAAGCCATTTGGCTTGCCATCATTCAAGGTTTCACAGAGTTTTTACCGATCAGCAGCAGTGCGCACCTCACCGTCGTTCCGACATTGATGGGTTGGAAGGACCCGGGGCTCGGTTTCGACGTGGCCCTGCACGCCGGCACTCTGGCGGCAATCCTGATTTATTTTTTTCGCGATTGGGTGCAGTTGATCGCCAATGGACTAGGGTTCTCCTATCGCGGCCACAGACCCGATGAGAACAGCCGGTCTCTGCTTTGGTTTCTGGTCATTGCGACCATACCGGCCGGGCTGGCCGGTTTGAAATTTCAAAAATATGCCGAGACTGCATGGCGGAGCTTTTATGTGATTGCGGCAGCGGAAATCATTCTGGGCCTCTTTATGTACGTGGCGGACCGGGTCGGCCGCGAGAAAGACGGTTTAAATCAGATGAACCTGTTTGACGCTATTGCGATCGGCGTGGCGCAGGCTTTGGCGATTATTCCCGGCGTTTCGCGTAGCGGGGTCACCATCACCGCCGCGCGCTTCCTGCATTTCGATCGGGAAGCTTCGGCGCGTTTTTCGTTCCTCCTCTCCGCGCCCATTATCGGCGCCGCTGCGGCGAAAGATGCCTTAGACCTATATAAGGAGGGCGGTGTCCCGCCGGGCATGCAGATGCCTTACCTGGTGGGCATCCTGGTGAGCGGATTGGTGGGAATGCTGGTGATCGCGTTCTTTCTGAAGTACCTCCGCCGCCACAGTCTGAACTTGTTCGTCGCCTACCGGGTGATATTTGGCATAATAGTAATCGCTCTGGCAGTTTTCTTCCGCATCGGCGGATGAACTTCCTTTCACCAACTCGCAGTCCCCGCCTCAATGAAGCGGTCGGGATTCTATTGCTCCTCGTCAGCCTCGCCGGCTGGTTGGGCTTGCTGTCCTATTCCTCCGCCGACCCGTCGTGGAATACGGCGACTGGACTCAAGCATCCGCACAATCTTCTCGGGCTGTTCGGCGCCAGATGGTCGGATTTGCTGCTGCAGATTTTCGGGGTCAGCATTTTTCTGCTGCCGCTGCACACTGCCCTGCTCGGCTGGAAATGGGTGCGCTCGTCGCCGATCGAGAGTCCCTGGTTTCGCGTGTGCGGCAGTCTGGCGCTCTGGTTCTGCGTCTCGACAGCCTGCGGGCTGGCGCCGCGGCATTGGCTGATCGGCGGCGCGATTCGCCCGAGCGGACTGGTCGGCTTAGTCTTGGCGGATTTTCTGCGCAACCACTTCAATGTTGCCGGCGCAGCCCTCATCACCGTGGCGTCAGCAGTAGTCGCTCTCTACTTCGCAACGACGTTTGAAGTCGCCACCTTGATGCGCTGGTTCGCTGGCCCGATCGCTAAGTGGCACGCTCTGGTTGAAAAATGGAAGGCCGCGCGAGCCGCGCGCCGGGCCCGCGCCGTGGAAGCGGCCAAAGCGCGTGCTGCAGAACGGGTCGCGCGCCGCAAAGCCGAACGCGCGGCGCAAATGCAGCAGCGTTCCGCGCCTGTCGAACCGAGCCGGCCGGTAGTACCGCAACCACTTCCGGTCGCCGATGATTTGCCGCCGTTCGACATGCCCGCGCCCGTAGAGCCTGTTGCCGCGCGCGCCCAAGCGCCGGCAGAAACGGAACCGGAAGAAATCGAGCAAGACATCCCGATTCGGAGTTTGGCCGATCAGCCGGAGGATATTCCGCCGCAGTCGATCGACCAACCGGCGATTCTCAGCCGTCATGCCGATCCTCCGCCCCCGCCCCACCGCAAGCGAACGTATCGCCTGCCTTCGACCGAATTGCTGAATGAGCCGCCGCCTGGCAACGGTTACGACAGTCTGGAATTGAAGGACGTCGCCGGCAGAATCAAATCGAAGCTGGATGAATTCAATGTGCGCGGCTCGGTAGTGCAAATCAATCCCGGTCCAGTTGTCACCACGTTCGAATACAAACCGGAAGCCGGCATCAAATACAGCCGCATTACTACACTCACCGAAGATCTCTGCCTCGGCTTGCAGGCCGAATCGGTGCTTATTGAACGGATTCCCGGCAAGTCTACGATTGGCATCGAAGTGCCGAACTCACGCCGCGAAGTGATCAGCCTGCGGCAGGTGCTCGAATCTTCAGAATTTACCGACTCGCCGTCAAAGATGACGATCGCGCTCGGCAAGGACATCAACGGGCGCATCAAAGTGGCCTCGCTCGAGACCATGCCTCACTTGCTGATCGCCGGTTCGACCGGTTCGGGCAAAAGCGTGATGCTGAACGCCATGATCATGTCGTTCCTGTATAAAGCCACGCCCGACCAGGTGCGCATGATCATGGTGGATCCGAAGCGCGTGGAACTCGGCATCTATGAGGGCATTCCGCACCTGCTCACACCGGTAATCACGGAGCCCAAGAAAGCCACGAACGCTCTGCGGAACGCCGTCTTTGAGATGGAGCGCCGGCTGAAGCTGCTCGCCACGCAAGGGGTACGCAATATCGACCAATACAACCGCAAGGTAAGCCAACTACGGCAGACGCCCCGCGGTTTATTCGACGAGCCGGAGGAGGACGATCCATACGCGCCGCTTCCTTACATTTTGATTCTGATCGATGAGTTGGCCGATCTGATGATTCTCGAACGCGCGAACGTGGAAGAATGCATCACGCGGCTGGCGCAGATGGCGCGCGCGGTGGGCATGCACCTGGTGCTTGCCACGCAGCGGCCCAGCGTGGATGTGATCACCGGCTTGATCAAGGCGAATTTCCCGTCGCGCATCAGTTTCCGTGTCGCCACACGCGTCGATTCGCGCACCGTGCTCGATAGCATGGGCGCCGAGCATTTGCTCGGCAAAGGCGACATGTTGTTCCTGCCGCCGGGCTCGTCGCGCCTGGTACGCGTGCACGGTGCGTATGTCACCGAAGCCGAGACGAACCAGGTCGTCGATTTCTGGAAAGAGCAGGCCGAGCCCGAATACGACGAGAGCTACCTGATGGCTCCGCCTTCGGACGAGGGCGGCGGCTTGGAAGAGGACGATCAGGCCTTCGACGGGCAGCAGGATCCGATGTATTCCGATGCCGTGCGTGTCGTGCTTGAGATGGGCAAGGCCTCGACGTCTACATTGCAGCGGCGTCTGCGGCTCGGGTACGGGCGCGCGGCGCGTATTCTCGATATGATGCAGCGCGACGGCATCATCGGTCCGCCCGACGGCAGCAAGCCGCGCGAAGTGCTCAAACGGCCCGACTGGTTGAGTGAAGTAGAAAGCCAGCTCCGCTAAGAATTTCGATAGCATGTGAGCCATGAGACGAGACCTCTCGTACGCTTGGCGGCATCTTCGAAAAAGTCCGGCCTTCACACTCACGGCTATTGTGTCGCTCGGTTTGGGAATCGGCGCGGCGGTGACGATGTTCAGCGCCTTCCGGTCTGTGTTCCTGCGTGCGCTGCCGTATCGCGCCGCCGATCGAGTTATTGCGATCGAGAAGCAAGGGCGGCGCGGCGATCCCGGTAGCTGACGCTTGCGGATTTCGAATTTCTGCGCCGCAATGCACGCTCGTTTGAGGCGGTCGCCTGGTACAGCCATTTCGAAATAGTAGGACTGACGCGCTTGGCGGAACCCGCGAATCTCTGGGTACGCGGCGTATCTCGCGATCTCTTTCCGTTGCTGGGGAGCAAGCCGCTGCTGGGCCGTACGTTGGCTGCTTCCGATTTTCAACCGGATGCGCCGCCGGCTGTTCTTTTGTCCTATGACACCTGGCAGAAATCTTTTCACGGCGACCCGAAAATTGTGGGCCGCCAAATTCTGTTGAGCGAGCAATATCCCAAGCCAGGCCAGGCGTTCAACAACGTGGTTGGTGTTATGCCGAAAGGATTTTACTTCCCGCAGAGGGAAATCGCTGCCTGGCTGCCGCGACGGATGCCTGCCGGCGATCTCCTCGGAATCAGCGTCAATGTAGTGGCGCGACTGCGCGCAGGGAGTTCGATCGAACAGGCGCGCGCGGAAGTCAACCGGCTTCTCCCTGCCCTCGAGCGTAGCTATCCCGAGAGCAAACGAGGCTGGACTTTGTTGATGGATCGATTCGGCGCGCGCAGCATTGCGGAGTATCGCAAAGCATTTCTCTTGCTGCTTGCGGCTACCGGTTTTCTTGTTTTGATTGCCTGCTTGAACGTAGCGAACCTCCTGCTTGCCAGGGCCTCGGCGCGCGCTGGGGAGTTTGCTATTCGCGGCGCACTGGGCGCCAGCCGCGGGCGATTGATTCGCCAGGTCCTGGTAGAGAGCCTTGCGTTAGCAAGTCTGGGCGGCGCAGTGGGAGTGATGCTGGCATACGCCGGCAATCGAGCGCTTCTCTGGCTGCTTCCCACGTACCTTGACATTCCGCGCCTGGAAGAAACACGCCTGGATACTGCCGTGCTCGGAGTTGCCATCGCGATCGTATTCCTGGCTGGGCTGCTCTTCGGTATTGCTCCCGCATTGATGTTTTCGAAAAATCGTCTTGCCGGAGTGGATCGCGAGCAACGATCCGGCAGCGCGAATTCCTGGTATCACGCCGGTTTGCTGACAGGCGAAGTTGCAATTTCCTTGATCCTGCTCGCCGGGGCGGTACTCATGCTGCGCGGCTTTGTTCGCCTTGCGAGCGTAAATCCCGGCTTTCATACAGCGCACATACTGACAGCCGGCGTGCCACCCGGGCATACCGCGGGTCTGAGCCGGGCACAATTAGTGCAGCGGTACGGCGAGATCCTCAACGTGGCGCAAAATATTCCCGGAGTCGGGCAAGCGGCGCTCACCAGCGCATTGCCTATGGGCAACGTCGTGGTCGGATTGAACGTATCTCTGCCGGATGCGCCGAATCAGTTGCGAGCAATCGACTACCACGCAGTCAGCGCGGACTATTTTTCAATCATGGGGTTACCGCTGCTGCAGGGCCGCCTCTTCGGACCGTTCGATCCGAATCGGGACCAGAACGCTGTTATCATCAACCGCGCGATGGCGGATAAATATTGGCCTGGGCAAACCGCAATCGGCCAACGGTTCAGCAGCAGGCCACCGCCCGCGCTGCCGGATTTCACAGTGATTGGCGTCGTCGGAAATACACGGCACAGATCCTTAAGCGGAGAGCCAGTCCCCGAATTTTACCGTCCCTATCAGAGTTACTTCGGACCGATCGTCGGAACAACACTGGTCCTGCGAGCTTTTGGCGATCCGAATTCCATCGCTGCATCGCTGCGGCAGGCGATTCATCACTTCGATCCCGAGCAGATTCTACAGAACGAAAGAACGATGGAGGAGACGGTGGCGCAGTCGATTGCGACGCCGCGATTCTACACAATCCTGCTGGGAATCTTCGCGCTGCTTGCTTTGGCGCTTACGCTGATTGGCGTTTACGGCGTGGCTTCCTACGGGATCAGCCTGCGGAGCCGCGAGTTCGGCATTCGCATGGGTCTGGGAGCCCAGCATCATCAACTCATCGGAATGATTCTGCGGCAAGGTTTGCTGCGAGCGCTGCTGGGCTCCGGTTTAGGAGCGGCCGGCGCATGGGCATTGGCGCGCCTGATGTCCGGCCTGGTATATGGCGTTCCGGTGAGGGATCCGTTGTCCTTGGCGATTGCCGCGGCCCTGCTCATGGGCGGTGCGCTGGCTGCGTATTACCTGCCGGCGCGGCGGACCGCTAAGATCGATCCGGCTGTTATACTGCGCCAGGAGTAGCGCTCGGCTGCCATGGCTTTGGGAAACATTCCTACGAGTTGGAATACACTATAGCTGCCGGTTTATAAATCAATGAATCTATTCCGCACGCATTCGCTTCGGCCATGGCTCATCATTGCTCTGGTCGTTCTGCTCTGCGCAGGACTGCTGCTCTTTAGCGGTCATTCGCTAGCGACTCTTGTTGCGGTATTCACCTTCCTCGCCACGCTGCTCTCCGTAGTCTCCCGGTCTATTCCTCAAAAGCTATCGAGAATCGCGGATCCTGCCGTCCGCCGGGGTCCCGCTCGAGCGCCTCCCGCTTTCTCCCTCTAACGCATATCACCAGCTCGCGGCCGCTTTCCCGCCGCGAATCCCCTATTGCCGATTCAGGAGAAGTCCATGTCGACACATGGAAAGTTGCGCTCATTGGTGGCTTACGTGAGAATTTTGCTACTCGGTATGTTTCTCGCCGGCGGAGCGCTCCTAGGAATGCCACTTCGCCCCCAGGAAATCGAAGCGCATATGCAGAGCATGGCCAATGCCGAGATGGTGCAAATACTCGAGGAAGAGAACCAGGCGTCAGGCGATCCGCCGCCTATGTAAAGCGCATTACTAATAATTAGGCATTCCTAAAATAATTGAATAACACCTTGCCGCCGGAAGCCAAGCCCGGCTATATTTCATATTTAGGCATGCCTAAATTAATTAGCGCTTTCCTCGCCGCTATCATCGCTTCTCCGCTTTGGGCGCAAGGCGAAACGACCAGCGCCATCCTAGGCCAGGTGAACGATACCAGCAACGCGCCCGTCTGGCGGGCCACCGTCAAGTTGCGCAGCAACGACACCGGGCTGAGGCGCACGGCGATTACCGATGACGGCGGCCGGTTCAATTTCCCGCAACTGCTTCCGGGCTCCTATACTGTCGAAGTATTGGCGCAAGGATTTGAGCGCGAAACCAAATCCGGCGTGGTCGCCGGACTCGGGCAGAAGCAGACCGCCGATTTTGTCCTGAAAATCGCTTCTCACAAACAAAGCGTGACGGTCACCGAACAAGCGCCGCCACTGAACCCGGACAATCCCAATACGTCCACCACGCTGAACGCCCGTGGCATCGAAAACCTTCCGAATCCCGGAGGCGACATGACCTATCCGCTGCAGTTTGCCGCCGGCGCGCTGGTCAACACCGCCGGCAGCGGAAACGATTTTGTGGGTGGGACGAACGGCTATGGCAACGTCGAATTCAATGGGCTGCCATCGCTGTCAAACGGCTATATCGTGGATGGCCTGGAGACTAACGATCCGCTCACGAACTTGAACAGCGGGCTTTCGACCAATCTGGTGCTGGGCTTGAACTCGATAGCGGAGGTCACCGTCAACACGCTTTCCTATGCCGTGGATCAGGGACGATACGGAGCCTCGCAGGTGAATTATGTGACTAAGTCCGGCACCAACCAGTTCCACGGAAATCTGTACGAGCTCTGGAACGGCTCGCGATTCAATGCCGCGAACTTCTTTACCAATTCCACGCCCGGCAATCACAAGCCACGGTCCACCATCAATCACTTTGGCGGCAGTCTCGGCGGGCCGATCGTTCGCGACAAGCTGTTTTTCTTTGCCGATTCCGAATGGGTGCGCATCGCGCTCCCCATTGTTTCGACAGCAACGGTACCGAGCGCAGCCTTTCAACAATATGTCTTGGACCAGCTTCCGCGCGGAGGAACCGACGCTGTGACAGGATCGAAGTATGCCCCGGCGCCGCAATTGGTGCCGTTCTATCGGAACCTGTTCTCGCTGTATGAATCGACGAGTGGAACTCCGTTAGCTGTTCTAGGCTGCCCGTTCCATAGCGATGGCGCCGCAGCTTCCGGCGCACCCGCAAACGGAAACGGCTGTGCCAACCGGCGCACCGTCTCACGCTCGAGCAGCGACTCCGAGCAGGTGCAGACGGCGCGCATCGATTACAACATCAACGAAAAGAACGCGGCGTGGTTCCGGTTCCAGAAAGACAGCGGTCTGCAAGCCGCCTATACGGACGTGATTAATCCGCTGTTCAACGCGATTTCTCCGCAGCCGCTCTATTCGTTCGCGGCCGGCTATACGCACGTCTTCTCCCAGAATCTGGTCAACTACTTCAACCCGGCGTTCTCCTGGTATGAGAGCCTTTTTGGCCCGGTCGATTTCGAAAAGACTCTGGCGGCGTTTCCCATCGTGCTCGAAGGCAGCGGCGCAAACGCTCCGTTTACCACCCTGGGCGGCTTGAACAACACTTGGGTGCAAGGCCGCCGCGCCACGCGTTTTTTCCTCAATGACAATCTGGCTTGGACAGTTGGATCGCACGAGCTTCGCTTCGGAACCAACACCCGGATATTCCGGCTGAACGACTACGATTTTGGGCAAGGCGTGGTGCCACTTATCAGTTACGGCACTTTACCGCAATTCATCTACGGCGTTGCGTCTACCGCGTCCAAGACGTTTCCGGTAGCGAACTCGCAGCCGTACAACTTTTTGAACGTCGATTTCTATGCGCAAGATACCTGGAAGATTACGCCGGCAGTGAGCTGGACTTTCGGTGTCCGCGCCACGCACAATTCGAATCCGCTGAATCCGCATAACGCGGTAGCGCGATTAAAAGGATCGTTCGCCTCCATCCCGCACGATGTCGATCAGCCGCTGAATTCGGTCATTCAGACCAATTTGCAAACTGTATTCGAGTCCGTGCCGTTAGCCATTCTGCAACCGCGTACTGCCGTTGCCTGGCAAGCGCTGCCCAACACGGTGCTGCGCGCAGGTTTCGGATTGTTCAGCGATATCCTTCCGGGCAGCGTCGTGGATATGGTCGGCGCTAATCCTCCCTATTCCGCCACGTTTCAAGGCGGTCTCCTGGGTACGGCGGGAGGAACTGCGATCGCACCGGGCGTTGACGGTAGCGCCGTCGATGCCACGGCCGCAGCCTACCAGCGATTTTTGACCGGGTTCCCGCGGGGCGAACTTTCGTGCGCATCGGCGCTCGCAAATCCGGCAACCTGTCTGCCGCCCGTCAATTTGACCGCGGTTCCGGACGGAGTGCTGCGCGCGCCGTACTTCATGCAATGGAGTCTTGCGCTCGAGCGCCAGTGGAGAAGCGATATAAACCTGCGCGCGCAATACGTGGGGACGCGCGCCGTCAACCAGCCTTACTTGACGGAAGTGAACGCCTATCAAACGGTCTGCCCAGGATGTTTTGCGCCGCTTCCTTTCGGCCGCGCGCCCGACGCTCGCTTTGGCGCGGTAACGCAACTCGCAACCGGCGCCAACAGCCACTACAATGGCCTGCAACTCACCGCCGAACGGCGCATGAACCGCGGGCTGCAGGTTCAGGTGAACTACACCTGGAGCCATTGTCTCGATACCGTATCCAATGGGGGATTCCTGCAGTTTTCGGCCGGCGGCCTGTTGTCGCCGCTGCCCGGCGACCTGCGCCGGCTCTATGGCTCCTGCGACTACGACGTCCGGCATAACGTCACGGCTAACTACACGTACCAGCTACCCATCAAAACGCGCCATCGAATTCTGGGTCCACTGCTCAATGGTTGGCAGATGTCAGGATCGGTGTTCTGGCATAGCGGCATTCCTTTTTCCATCCTGAGTACGCCGTATTCGGCGAACGGAAATGGCATTGTGAATCTCGGCGATGCGAATTTTGCGCAATTCGCGAGCGTGGTTACGGGCGAGCCGATTTATCAACCAAATGCCATCAGTGGAGTAACGCAACCCGGCACGAAGCAATGGCTAAATCCGGACGCGTTTCTCTCGACAGTGGATCCGGCCACGGGCGCCTGCCTCGGAGGAGACACGCCCGCTAACTGCCAGTTCGGTAATCTCGGCCGCAACGCATTGCGCGGGCCAAACTTTACCTGGAGCGATCTGTACCTGACGAAATGGTTCTCGCTCGGCGAACGCCTGAAGTTGCGCCTTGACGGCCAATTCTTCAACCTCTTCAATCACACGAACTTTGGTCTTCCGGTGTTAGTCGCGGCCGGCGTTCCTGGTAATCGCGCCACGCAGACCGGCTTCGGCGGGCTGAGTTATACGACCTCTCCGCCGACCGGACTGCTCGGAGTGGGCCTCGGTGGAGACAGTTCTCCGCGCATGATCGCGTTTCAGGCGCGTTTGGAGTTCTAAGGCCGGTTCACGGCCATGTCATCCAACACCATATCGAAGATTCGCCCCAACTGATTCGCCACCTGTTGGCGGGAGATCCGTTTGGGATCGTAAGCGTGCTCGAGAACCAGGCCCGAAAGCGCGACTTCGAGTATCACTTTGCAGGCTTCCCCGGTTTCTCCGTTATGGAGGCGCGGCGGCAGGAATTTCGTAATCGCGTCGAAGTTCATGGAACGGCGAATCCGGCGATGCGCGGCCGCAAGCTTGGCGTGCAATTTCTTATGCCGCAATGCGAAGAGCTTGAACTCGAGCGATAGTATGACCCAGCGCAGATCGTCGGCGCGTTTCATATAGCGCGCGCGCAACATCTTCAATGCCTCTTCCTGGCTATTACAATGCTCGATCAGCTTATGTAATTCCGCCACCCGTTTCACCGATTGCTGTTCGAGCAGAACCAGGAACAGATCTTCTTTGGTTTCGAAGTTGGCGTAAAACGCGCCGCGCGTGTGTCCGGCGGCGGCGGCAATATCTTCGATGCGGGCGGCCTCAAAACCATCGCGTACGAAGATGCGCAGTCCGGCTTCGAGCAATTTTCGCCGCGTCTGTTCGGTGCGTTGTTGATGCTTATTGGGACCGCGCATTCTTACTGGCTCAATTATATACGATCATGTATGTAATATGGTACATTGGCGTATGGATTTATGCGCTTTGTATTGAGCGGCTCTGTTTGGCTCTGCACCGCTACCGTAATGCTGGCCCAGCTCGGCCCGAGCGCCGGCATGCCGCCTTCTAACCGGGCCGTGCAGTTGCCGCTTTCCGGCAAAGCCGGTTCCGCAGAATCCGTCACAACGCGACAGACTACCGCCTCAGGCGCCTCCGTTCAGGTGAGTGGCGGCTATGCGGGCAGCGTGCCTGGCGAAAACATTCCGGCCGGCGCCATCACACTTACACTGCACGACGCTATTCAAAGAGGACTGGCCACCAACCTGGGTCCGATCGCGGCGGGCAATGCTTCCCGTGCGGCGCGCGCGGCGCGCATTCAGGCGCTGAGCGCGCTGCTTCCGAACATCGCAGCCAGCGCGAGCGATACCGGCACACAAGTGAATCTCGCGGCCTACGGGTTCCAGTTCAAAGCTCCGGCCAGTTCGGATTTTTCCATTCCGAGCGTCGTGGGGCCGTTCAATTATTCGTCGTTGCAGGGTACGCTGAGCCAATCGATCTACGATCCGGTCGCGCTGCGGAATTGGAAAGCGCGCAAGGAGAGCGAGCGCGCTTCGTTGCTTTCGGCGAAAAATGCACGCGAACTGGTGGTACTCGCAGTCGGCGGCACATATTTCGAGACGGTAGCGGCTGCCGCGCGGCTCGATTCGCAGCGCGCCCAAGTCGCCAATGCCGAAGCCATTTATCGGCAGGCGGAAGTTCGGAAGACGGCCGGCACCAACGCGCGTATCGATGTGACGCGCAGCCTGGTCGAGCTAAAAACCGAACAACAACGGCTGAGCTCGTTGGATGCGGACCTACGAAAGCAGAAGATCACGCTGGCTCGTTTGACGGGCCTGCCACTCGATCGTGAAATCGTGCTCGCCGATCCGCTGAGCTTCAGCGAGTCGCCGATTCCGAACGCCGAGGCTGCGGTGCAGCTTGCCTATCGCCAGCGGCCCGACTTACGAGCCGAGGAAGCGCAAGTGCGGACTGCTGAAATGGCGTTGTCCGCGGCGCACGCCGAACGATTACCGTCGGCATCCCTCAACGGGAACTACGGCGTACTCGGGCCGAACCCCGCTTCGACCCACGGGGTTTTCGCTGTGACCGGCACGATCAATGTTCCTATCTGGCAAGGCAACCGGACCAAGGGCGATATCCAAGAAGCCGAAGCGGCCCTCGATCAGCGTAAGGCCGAGTTCGCCGATCAACGTGGCCAGATCGAACAGGAGGTGCGCAACGCTCTGATCGAATTGCAAACGGCGGCAGGCCAGGTGCGCGTGGCCGAGAGCAACCGGGCGCTGGCTAATGACACGCTGGCGCAGGCGCGCGACCGTTTTGGGGCGGGT
>JAICIH010000159.1 GCA_025924475.1 Bryobacteraceae bacterium | reverse complement strand
TTCATCCGATGCTGCTCTTGTTTTCGGTCGTGCTCCTCCTGTTTGCGCTTTTGCGATTCGAACACCTTGCTTGAGTCTTCGGCTCGCTGAGAAAGCGCGGCCTCATCCAATCCTGCTTTTCTCTTTTCGGCTCTTATCCTTAGCAGCTCGGTCAGGCATTTGTGGAAGGCGCGCTCGTGCGTGGTTTCATAGCGCAGGTAGAGTGCGAGGCGTTTGTCGTCGATCGTGCCGTCGTCCAGGAAAACAGTTCCCTTGCAGAAGCGTGGCGTGGTTGCGCAGCCAGTGGTGCTGAGCCATGCGCTCGACCAGGATCAGCTCGGTGCGGTTTTTCGGACCGTATTCAGATTTCGTCCAAACAGCATCGCTCTCTCTCGTCATCTCGCCTGGCAGTAATACTCGTTTCGAGGTGATGCTCGCACGTTGATCTGCCATGCCGCGATAGGTTGGGCTGTCCGAGGACTGCCCAGCACTCGTCCTGATTGTGTCCGAATCAATTCCAGCATGGTCGGGGATCTGGACAATGACCATAGGGCGCTGGGGAGCGGTGTAGCGGCGAATGTCGAGGTGGCCGTCAGGTTGCAGCTATCCGAGGTTGCAACAAAACGTCAGTGATGCGCTAAGTCAACTAAGATTGCAAACCAGCCAAATCAGTGGTGCCGTAAACCACAATCGACCGTCTTGCCAACGCCTTTTGGCGAGAATGACCGCCGCCCAGCCTAGATTCAAAAGAAGAAACACAGTTAGTATCGGCCAAACTGATTGGGCCCAGACAAAAGGCTCCCCTGTAATCGAGTGAATCCAACTCTCGCGCTCCTCAGGTACGGCCCGACTGCGCGACGCAGCGGCCACGTATACGATCGCACCAGGCACGTTCGCCGCTAGTAGGGCGAGAGTGTCTTTCTGCTGCAGGCGAGTTATGAAAACCCACGGTGTGGATTCGCGTTGCACCATTGCATTTTCCTGTTTGCTGCGCCACAACGATTCGCTACGCTTAGAGTATCGCGCCTGTCCATCGCATTTCGCCGCAATTGGCAACTCCTTAGCAGTTGGTCGGCCATCTGTACATTACATGTTGGTTATGTGCGGTTAGCGCGTTATCCGACAACAACCCCGAAATCCTATGCGGAAAACTCGATCCGATCGTACTTGCGGATTGTCGGGCAGTTTCAGGAGTATTGCGGAAAGCGGCTGGATCGCCTCGGACCGGACGACCTGCGGGGTTATCACACTTATTTGTTAGAGGAACGCAAGGTCGCCGTACCTACAGTGGTACAGCACGTCGCCGCGATTGGGTTCTTGTACTCGAAGACACTTAAGCGTCGTGATATGAAGGAGGACCTGCCGTATCCACGGAACTACCGGCGGCGATTGCCGGTTGTTCTGAGTCCTGAGGAAGCGATGCGACTCATCGATTCAGCACGGAACCTGTTTCATCGAGCCATGCTGATGACGTTGTATTCGTGCGGGCTACGGCAGGCAGAACTCTGCCGGATCAAGGTCAGCGATGTCGATAGCCAGCGCATGATGATCCGCATTGTACAAGGTAAAGGCAACGTAGACCGCGAAGTGCGCTGACGGAATGGATGGTTCACGCCTGGATCTGGAAAGATAGTCCGGCGGGCATCTTCAGCCGCTCAGCCCGACGCTGCTCGAGACGTTACGAGTGTATTGGCGCTGGATGAGGCCCAAGACGTACTTGTTCCCCGGCACTGAGAAGGGCTGGCGGGCAGACAAACCAATCCTTGTCGCGGGCGAGGGTAGTTCCGTTCCGCTACCGCTCGCGCAGCGGCGCCGCACCACGCCCAAACTCATCGTAACCGCAGCCGACCATGATCGTGATCCCAAATCCTGCCACTTCGCGGGGTGTCATTTCCGCGCCAACCGTTCCCTCAACTCTCGATTTTTGTGGGAACTGACGTGACGTAGCCTGTTGTCGACAGCGGCAACGCGCGCTATAGTGATTCTCCCCGGCGCGCGTGAGCACCCCGAAATCGTTTTGCGGCGCGAGGGCTCGCCAATCTGAACTTGACTCGCGTAATCTCGCTGGCGTAAGCTAAGAATTCTTGGTATGGGACGCAAGGCGCAAAAGAACGATTCGCTGCCTGGTTCACTGGACATGTTAATTCTGCGGACGCTGTCGCGGCGTGGCCTCCATGGATACGGCATAGTCCAGTTCATTCAACAATCGTCCGATAACGAGCTCCTCGTCGAGGAGGGCTCGCTGTACCCCGCTCTCCAGCGGCTGGAGCTAAACGGCTGGATCGAGGGTGTCTGGGGCGTGACGTCGAACAATCGGCGGGCGAGGATCTACAAGATCACTGCGGCTGGCCGCAAACAGCTGGCGGTTGAAACCCGGAAATACGCGAAACTCACGTTGGCGATCGCCCGTGTGATGGGAGCGGAGTAACGGACTTGTTGATACGGCGGCTGAGGTATTGGACGGAGAAGGCCAGACGCAGCGAGGTGCTGAGCGAAGAAATGGAGCTCCACCTTGCGGAGAAGGCCGCGGAACTGCAAGCAGACGGTATGACGCCGGAGCGCGCCAGGGCTGAAGCGCGCCGGCGATTTGGGAACGTCAGCCTAAAGCACGAAGAGTCACGGGAGATTTGGATGACACGATTTTGGTCGGAACTTGCCCAGGATGTCCGCTATGGCTTTCGCACCATGATCGCCAACAAGGCATTCAGCACCCTGGCGGTCTTGTTACTGGCGCTCGGCATCGGGGCCAATACCGCGATCTACAGCTTCATGGAGGCGATTCTGTTGCGCTCGCTGCCGGTGGCCGATCCCGAGTCGCTGGTGGTGTTGAATTGGCATAGCCCGCCTCCCTTCAACGCCAGCAAGCAATGGGTCCACGTCGTGCACGGGATACAAGGCATTTTCTGGCCTGGAGGCAAAGGCGCCCTGGTCACCGGAATTTTCCCGTACGGCGCGTTCGAGACGCTTGGCGAGGAGAATCCCGTCTTTTCCACACTCTTCGGATACTTCAACGGACAAAACCATAACCTGGCCATCCGCGGGCAGGCCATGAGCGCCAACACGGAGTACGTCACCGGCGAGTATTTTCGCGGCCTGGGAGTGTCGCCAGCCGCGGGACGTCTGATCGGCTCCGAAGACGACCGTCCAGGCGCAGCGGCGGTCGCCGTGATCAGTTTTGCGACAAGCCAAAATCGCTTTGGAGGACCGCCGAATGCGATTGGACAGTCGATTCTCGTTGATAACGTTCCCTTCACGGTGATCGGCGTGGCGCCGCCGGAGTTTTTCGGAGTCGACCCGGCGGCATCGCCGGACCTCTATCTTCCGTTGCACACGAATGTGCTCGTGGACGGCGCCCGAGCCGCTCGTATGTATCGCGACGGAAACTTCTATTGGATCGAAATGATGGGCCGTCTGCGTCCCGGCGTAAGCATGGCCCAGGCGCAGGCAGCGCTGGCGCCTCGTTTCCATCAATGGGTTGCCACTACGGCGAGTACCGACGGCGAGCGCGCCAAACTGCCGGCGCTGATTCTGAATCCCGGCGCCGAAGGTCTGGGTAGCCTGCGCCGCCAGTATTCGAAGCCACTGTACGTACTGCTGGCGATGGTGGGATTGATCCTGGCGGTCGCGTGCGCGAACATCGCCAATCTGCTGCTGGCAAGGGCCGCCGCGCGACGCTCCGAAATGGCTGTCCGGCTCAGCCTGGGAGCGGGACGGTTCCGCGTCGTGCGGCAGTTGCTGACCGAGAGTGTGATGCTGGCGTCGCTCGGCGGAGCATTAGGGATCTTGTTTGCGATGTGGGGCGTGCGAACACTGACGTTGCTGCTCTCCAGAGGGCAGGAGAACTTTACGCTGCACGCGGAATTGAACTGGAACGTGCTGGGCGTGACGGCGGCGCTCTCAGTGGTTTGCGGCCTGTTATTTGGGCTCGCTCCAGCGATTCAGTCGACGCGTCCGGACGTCATGCCCGCGTTAAAGAATGGCCGCGGGAGCGGACCGCGCCGCCGCGCACCGCACGTTCTGGTGGTCGCCCAAATCGCGATCTCTTTTCTCCTGCTGGTCGCCGCGGGTCTGTTTGTCCGGACACTCGACAAGCTGCACTCGGTCCAACTGGGATACGCCCGCGAGAACATCCTTCTGTTCTCGTTGAATGCGCGCCAGGCCGGGCATCGCCAGCCGGAGATGACCACTTTTTACGCCGACCTGCGCAAGCGCTTCGAATCGATCCCGGGAGTGAGCAGCGCGACGCTTTCGCAATCCTCGATCATCAGCGCCGGCCATGCCGGGGGGGCATACAGGGGGGCAATGAAGATCGGCGCTGTTACCATCCAGGGCGCAAGCGTCATGGTCGCTGGACCGCGTTTCCTCACGACGATGCAGATTCCGATCCTGGCCGGGCGTGAGATTGACGACCGCGACCAAACGGGCTCCACGCCGGTTGCAGTGATCAGCGAACGGCTGGCACGGACTTACTTCGGGAACGAGAATCCAGTGGGCCGGCGCATCACGTTCGTGGACGACAACCGCGATCTCGAAATCGTCGGCGTGTCGGCTAACCTGCGGTACGGCAGTCTGAAAGACGGGGGGAGTTCGATGACCGTGTTCACAGCGGCCAGCCAGTTTCCTCCGGACCGAGTGACCTACGCGCTGCGCACGGCGGGTGATCCGCTAAGTTATGTCAGGAGCGTGCATGAGGTCGTGCGGGAGGCAGATTCACGCATACCCGTCACCAACGTGATCACACAGGCGGCGGAAATCGATCGGACGATCAGCCGGGAACTCACGTTCGCGAAACTGTGCACGGGTTTCGCGGTTCTCGCTCTACTGATCGCGTGCGTGGGGCTCTACGGAACGATGTCGTACAACGTCACTCGGCAAATCGGCGAGATCGGAGTTCGTATGGCGCTGGGCGCGCAACGCGGCGCCGTGATTTGGATGGTTCTGCGCCGCGTTCTGATACTGGCCGCGGTGGGACTCGCGATCAGCCTGCCTGTCGCGTTAAGCGCGTCCCGGCTTGTCAAATCGTTTCTGTTCGAAACCCAGCCCAACGATCCGAGAACCCTGGCGCTGGCCGGCGTCGTCCTCTTAAGCGCCGCGGTTCTCGCTGGCTATGCGCCGGCAAGGCGAGCGTCCCGAATTGATCCGGTGGCGGCTCTGCGGCAGGAGTAAGATATGGTCCTTCGTACCGCAACGAAGGATGAAAATGTTCCGCGCCCGCGCACAACTCCCAACTACGTGTCGAACCATTCTATTGCTGATTTTTTACATTTTCACGTGAGTGTAAGGTCAGCAGCGCGGCTTAACGACAATCATCACCAAAGCAATGTCCGGATTGCGCGTCATCTGGACACAACTCGGAACCAGTCAGTTGCGACGGGTAAGATGACGTAAATCCTTGATGACGGCTTTGTCTCGGTTACAGGATAAGGAGGAAGTCTGCGATCGAGTGTCACAGCTGCGGTGCGCAACTACGAAACAGACGGGTACTTCAAGGCTGAAAGCTCTCCTTTGTTTCGCGGCTGCTTCGGCATTGAACTAAGCCAAGGCGTTGATGCGGCATAATCGTCAAGCGTTGACGCGGTCGTACCCTCGTCGCCTCGCCCTCGGCAAAGAGCAACCCACAATCGGGCCACTTTTTGCCGGCGGTTAATCAGGGCGAAGCTGCTTTACTTGTCCGAATCCTCTTCCGCCTCACGGCCATCGTCGTCTCTACTATGCGAAACCGCGCGCAATTTATGGCTGACGACCCAATCGGCGATTTTGTCCCCGTGCGCCAGTCCCTCGTACACCGCATGGCGAAAATGAAAGCCGACCAGAATCCGTGCAACGCCGTTCTCTTCGGCCGCTTGCGAAAAGCGGTGAAACGACCGAATCCGTGGAGATGGATCCGAGCATCTCTGACCTGCCGGCAGGGACGTGCTGCAAATGCCGAATCGCGTTCGATCTGTCCCGAAGAGCCTCTGAAGAATTCCCGCGCCCACGCCTGCCTCTACCGCGTGACCCGAATCGTAATCCGGTATGGGAGGTGTCTCCACTAATGGGGTCCACTGAGGGTCGCCGGTGGTGAGTGGATTCCCGTCGTTATCTCCTTCGCGAATGGCAGTTATCGGCCGCCAGAACTTATAAAAGTATTTAGTTTCGAAAGTCCCGATGTAGCCGTCCGCGAGCCCAAGATTCAACAGACCGAACAGCCGTGCCGTCTCCCACAGTGTCAATCTGTTCGAGAGAGCCACCGTACGCGCAATCCGATTCCACATTAAAGGCGAACTCTCCACCCAGAACAACGCGATCTCGGTCTGCTCGGGTGTCCGAGCCGAGGGAGTGATGACGCCATCTCCACCCAGCTCCTTGATTTCGTTGTAGTCGCTTGCAAAGCGTCGACTGCCAACAGCGTAGGGCGGCCGCGGCCGGAACTGCTGGCCGCTTCGCAATGCGAACGGCGGCATTGAACCCCAATTCGCCAGGAACGCAAAGTTATTGGGGGGCGTGAATTGGTATTCCCCCGGAGCCGTGCCTTGTGGATACGCGGTATCGAACAGCGTCTGTCTATTCCAGCCATCGTTGGCTCGAAGTTCAAGCACAGCCAGAGCGGCAGCGCGTCCCACTAAGATTCCTCGTTCCTTGGCGGAGCCGTTGGGAATGCGTGCTAGGGCGTCTGCATAGGCGGCATCGATCTGGCCCTGTTGCGCCGAAAATCCAAAGGTGGTCAACTGGCTGAACTGATCCGACAACACGTCGTGAGCCGCCGCTGCCACAGCCGCTCGCGGCGATGCGTTCGGAGTTTCGGGCACAGCAGTGCCGTAGAGTCTGTATCGTCTATCGATCGAGTTCACGGCGTTATGCACGGCCGCAAACGTCAGTGCATATACGCGCGATTCGAAAACCGGGTTGCCAGAGAGACCGGAATCGAGGGCCGCCTTCGTGGCGACTTCGTTCCACCGTGTCACCTCGTCTGCGGCCAAATGAGGGATCGCCACCGCGGCAACGCAAGCAATCGTGACCAGCTGGTTCGCTGCGAATTTGATGAGCCGAAGGATCTGATGACCCAAAGGCGTTGGACGGAGAGTATGATTCGTATGGGACATGGTGTCATACTGCCTCTGCCACCGGGCAAGCGATTTAAGTGTCTCCTGCTAAACCTCTCATCAGAATCGACATCCGCCTAGATGTTTCTTTCGTTACAGGCCCGTTTTCGTCGCCTTCTTCCGTAACGCGGCGGAGATGTATACTTTCGAAACGAGCATGAGTGTATGCCAGACCCCCAACTCTTCCGCTTCGGGAAGTTCGAACTGGATTGTGAGTCGCGCGAGCTTAGAAAGAACGGCATTCGGCTGAAACTCGACGAGCAGCCATTCCGCCTGCTCCAGGAACTGGTCGTCAAAAACCAGGATGTGGTGAGTCGAGAAGAGCTGCGGCGCGTCCTCTGGCCGGAGGGAACTTACGTCGATTTCGACCGCAGCGTAACTCGCGCAGCCAACAAGCTCAGGCTCGCTCTCGCCGACGATGCCGTAAATCCGCGATTCATCGAGACGATCCCACGCCGGGGTTATCGCTTTATTGCGCCGGTATCCATCGTTGTCCGTCCGGACTCGGCGGAGTCTTCGCTGCCTGTGGCGCGCGAACCCGACTTATCTCATAACCTTTCCTCAGTCGTCGAATTCCCAGCTCCGTATGCGCCTGCGCCCAACAGGTCGCGCCTGCTGGTCTGGTCGCTGAGCGGGGCTTTGCTGCTCGCCGGATTAACCTGGTACGGCTTCCACTGGAAGTTCGGTTCTCCATCCAGCGCCGCGGGGAAAACATCCGCGAATGGCTCGCCGGTCTTACTGGATGACGCAACTCAGGCCCTCTATACCAAAGGACGCTTTCTGGCATCAGAGGGCGGTAGAGACTCCATAGAGCGCGGAATCCGTATCCTGCAAAAAGTGATAGAAACGGAACCCAGGTTTGCTGCGGCCCATGCGGCTCTGGCAGAAGGCTGGTTTGGCCTCGCCAGTGTCTATCTGCCTCCTTTGGAAACAATGCCCAAAGCGAGGGCTGCCGCGAGGAACGCCATCAGCTTGGATCCCGCGTCTGTCGATGGGCATGCGGTGCTTGGCCGTGTGCATGTCTTCTATGACTGGGATTGGGCGGGCGCCGAAGAGCAGTTTCAGCGGGCTCTGGCACTGAACCCCAATTCGGCCAATGCATTGAAGGGCCGCGCCTGCCTCCGAATGGCTCAGGGCCGCTCCATCGAAGCGCTGCGCGATATCGATTCCGCTCTTCGAATCGATCCGAGGTCTCTTTGGCTGCACTTCATGGCCGTGGCGTTTCGCGCCAATGTTCGTCAATATGATCAAGCCCTCAAACAGGCTCGTACCTCACTGGAATGGGAGCCTCGCTTCGGCATGTTGCGGTCTTTTGCCGGCGTCATTTCCGTCATGAACGGCAATCGGAAGGAGGCTTTTGGCGAACTCGAAGCCGGCGTTCGCCTACAAATGGTTCCCACTTCCGTCGGCTTCCTGGCGCTTGGCAACGGCATCGCCGGAAGGAGAATGCGGGCCGAGCACGCATTGAGTGACTTACTTGCTCTGACAAAGAAACAATACGTCTGTCCGTTCGAGATAGCTTGCGCATATGCGAGTTTGCGCCGCAACAACGAAGCATTCAGTTGGCTTTCGAGGAGTGTCACTGAACGGGCGGATTGTCTGATCTGGCTCCGGGCCGAGCCCTGGCTAGATCCGATTCGCAGCGACCCGCGCTATCAGACACTAGTTCGGCAGGTTGCGTTCCCGTAAGCAAAGATTGCGGCGAAATCGGGACGATCGTGCAGCTCAACAAGAACCTGAGACTCTATTTACGCCGAGCTTCACCGGACCTGAATCAAAATTCAAGGCCCCAATCGCCTTCCAATTTCGCCAATGGTGGGTTGCGCCAGAAATTAGGGACATTCTCGTTACCGCGAGAAATGGCGAGTTGCAACCATTTAGATCGCCTGAAGCCGATCTGCGGTTCGTCGTTAGGACTGGTGATTTTGAAGAGACCGGGCGGTTTTATCGTGATTTCTTGGGAATGACCGAGCTTACTGCTGTTCCCCGCCGGTGCATGGCTGCCTGGCCTTGCCTTCACGAGGCGCTCTCGCAACCCGGTTGGCCGCGACCGTCCCTTATCAATTCTTTAAACGCGGCGGTTGCCAGCTCTGCTCAGGCAAAGTGTGCAACTCGCCTATCTTAGAAACGGCGTTGTGAGAAGTTGTGTCTGGACGGTCGGCTATCGGGAAACTTGGCGTAAATTGGGAACGGCAACGGCTCCGGTAAGCACGCCCGATGGGTAGCGGCACCACCTGATTTGCGCCTTTTCTACAATTGATTACTCCAGATGCCAAAATCGCGCCGCCGGTTCCTTCAAACATCCTCCGCTGGACCGCTCACGACTGCCGCTGCTTCTTTCGCCGCCGCTCAAAATGCCAACCCGCCGCCCGGAGGCCCACCAGCATTTAACACCAGCGCACCGGATTTTTTCAAGAACATTTGTCCAAAATGTCCAAACTCCAGGCGTCGAGACGAGTCGCGACGCGGCACGCACGAGAGTGCGCGCGCCACAGGGCTACAATCGATCGGTATTCTTTCGGCTGGGACAGTTTAGTAGCTTCGATCCACGATCGAAGGAATCTGCGCTTTCGGAGATGATCGATTTTCCATCCTTCAAGTTGGCATGCCTGATTGGCATGACAATCGTTTTCATTGATGGCTGTGGCAAAGGTTATCGCCTCCAAGGGCGTGGGAGTACAGCGATTCAATGGTTCGGAAATACAGCCGAGATTCGGATCAAGCCTGATTCGTATTTCCCTGCGCCCGGCGATCAGAGACCGGAGGAGGTTGCGCCTCGTGTCTACCTTGATAGTTTTCAGAACCTCGGGGCATTTCGCAGAGATTTGAAAGACCGCATAGTAAATGGGTGTCTGCGATCCGATGAGTCTCAACGTATCACGCGCACGATCGCTGAGAGTTTTCCGTTACCTCCAGGGATTTCGAACTTCATTCGTTTCGGAGGTGGACCCACTGGATTTGTCGACCTGACGCCAGAGATGCGGCTGAAGGTGGTGATGCCTGTTCGCAGGAGTGATCATACGAAAGAAATTGTCGGTTACCAGATTGCCTACTATCGTGTAACATCGGCGTCGACGGATGCACGCGTCAAAATATCGTTTGATTCGGCTTCGACTAGCGAATCCAAAGAAGCTCCGGCAGACCAGTCTGCCTCCGCTCAACTCCTGGCCTTCCCGGCCTCGTTCAGGTTCTATCGGTTAGTGTTCCGGACTGCGCTATCGTCATCGGATCACCTCGCCGTGATATTAAGTGCCGACGACGAGGCTGTGCTCAACGAAGCAACAAGGCCGTTCGAGATGAAGCGAGATCCCTCCTGCGAGGCGCTATCGATATCACGTGCGACTTGTATGACCCCTGCAGCGGCGACTGCCGTCAATCTGGGGTTTTCAGTGTCCGTCAATGGCAAGCAGGTCTTCGTCCCCCTAGGAGGAACTCTCTCGAATGCACTACAGACAGGGGAACCGGGAAGTGAGATTCCGGCTACGTTACGGATCAGAAGATTGTTCCGCGGGCACCTGCGTGCCGTAAAGTTCGACCGTGCGAGTCAGGACATGCGAGGGTTCTTACTGATGCCCGGTGACACGATTACATGGTAATTCGCGAAATACGCCTCAGGGTAGAGCAGGAAAGCCAGTTGGCTGGTTTCTCGAGCGTCATTCTTTAAAGCAACCTGAAACTTACGTAAATGACTGCGTACGTGCTGATGGGCGCGCCTTTCGAAATCGCAGGCGAAAACTTCCATTCCTTAACAGCCTTAATGGCATTTTCATCAAGCCGAAGCCTAACGGCGCCGTGACTTCGATGTCTCTCGCCTTTCCAGTTTCGTCGACGATCAGCGAAAGCGCGATATCGCCGCTTACGTGCTTCTTACGTGCTGCGTTGGTATATTCGGGCTCTCTTTTCGACAACACATCGGGATGTTTATCCCAATGCTCGGGCCTGTGCTGTGGTGGAAGGTCGCTTCCAAGGCTGTAGCCGGCTCACGCTTGTTTTCCTTTCTTAGGACCGCCCATAAAATACGCTTATTCCGGACGTTGGCAGCATCATACTGTGGGACCGCTCTTCTCAAAGATGCCGATGGCGAAGCAAACCTCTTGCTCCGCCCCGGCAGTGTCGCCGGCCCGTTCAAGCGCTTCTGCTAGATCTGCGGAATATCGGGCCACTCCAATCGAATCCGCCTCAATCTTGGTTGACCAGTAGTAGATGATTTGCTTCAGGATTTCGGCCTGTCTGTCCCAAATCTGGCGTCCCTGGTAGAACTGATCGAGTGCAAGCATGGCAAGGAGGACATGTGGGCCACTGCTCTCGTAAATGGCCCGATCGAGATCTGCTTTAAGATCGACCTCGCCTTTTAGTTGTTGAGCCGAGAGCACAGAGGCAAACGACAATAAGAGAAAAGCTCGCCGCGTCCACATATTGCGCCATTCCTCCGCAAGGCTTGTGACGTGCCGGACAGTTTCGTTACACGTCTCCAATAACCGTATTTGGAACCTGGACGGATTAGTACCGACAAGCCGGCATCTCACTTAGCCGACTGCCGGGTCGATGGTGAGAGTGCCCGCCGCGGTGTCCAGTGTCGCCATTGTTCCGAGTGGAACCGTAGGGGGATGTGGGCCGTGGCCGATCGGCAGCCCGCCCAGTACAGGCACTCCCAGCTCTCCCAATTGGTCATACAGCACATCGATAACCGACCACTTGCCGGGCTTGGGCTCAGCGGACCGGATGAACTGGCCCACCGCGACACCCTTTAAGCCATCGAGGCATCCGGATCGCCGCAATTGCGTCAGCGTCGCGTCGATCTGGCCGATGTAGGTGTCGATTGCTTCTATTAATAAGATCGAGCCGGCGAAACTGGGGCAAGCCCATCCAACACTTCGCCCGATCACATTGAGATTTCCCCCCAATAATGTTCCGCTTGCCGCCCCGTCTATGATCACCTTGGCTGTGATCTCACGCCGGTCTTGGTGAATGATGACGGGCTCCGGCTCCATGAGAGCGCGCCGAAGTTTCTCGGCGGCATCGTCACCGAAATAGTTGCGCTGCCATCCACCGTGAGGCCCATGAAAGCTTGTAATCCGGCATTCCCGCCAAAGGGCGAGGTGGAGGATGGTGATATCGCTATACCCGACCAGAGGTTTGGGGTTGTTGCGCGCTGCCGCAAAATCAAGGGCGTGCGCAATCCGATAGGCGCCCTTTCCGCCCCTGGTTGTGATGATGGCGCGCACCCCTGGATCGCGCAGAGCATCGTTGATGTCGGCAAGCCGGTCCTCGTCGCTACCGGCCAGAAAATGCCCCAGTTTGTCGAAACAGTGCGCGCCGAATTCGACTCTCAATCCCCAGCTTTCGAGCATCCGTGCTCCCAAAGTCACCTCCTCCCTGTCGGGCGTGCTGGCGGGCGATACGAAGCGAACACGATCTCCTTGTTGCAATCGAGGAGGCTTCAATATCGTGTGTTCCATCGTGATCGAGTGCCGCGTGGGCGGCATAGCACTGAGATGATCGCACAGCTTTTCGCCGAAACGCGGGCGTGTCACG
>JAICIH010000158.1 GCA_025924475.1 Bryobacteraceae bacterium | reverse complement strand
GATGTGGACGACATCAAGGCCGGCCAGGATTTTTATCAGGTCATTCAGGAAACCGAAAGCCGCTGCGCCGTCCTGCTGGCGATTATCGGGAAAAACTGGCTAACTGCAAAGGGCGCGGATGGCCGTCCACGGCTCAGCGACCCCAACGATTTTGTGCGCCTGGAAATCGCGGCCGGCTTGCGTGGCGGTCCGCACGGCAAACCGCGTGTGATTCCCGTGCTGGTAGGCGGGGCCACCATGCCGCGCGCCGAAGATCTTCCGGAAGAGCTGGCCGCGCTCAGCCGGATTGAAGCGCTGACCATTGAGGATTCACGATTCCATCAGGACATTGCCCAATTGATCGAATCGATTCACCCTGTGCGATCTGGTTTCCATTTGCGCGGCTGGCTGATTGCCGCCGTCGCTCTGCTGATAGCCGCGCTGGTTCCGCTTGCCAATCGATGGCGCGCGGGCTCTTCACCTCACATCGATGGCACATGGCAAGCCACCGTGCGCTACAGTTGGGGCGATACGCATAACGAGAGGTTCCAATTCGAGACGGCAGGCCACGCAGTGACCGGCGCCGCCTCTTATCTGGGCGCCGGGCGCGGCGACCGCGGCATTCTCGACGGAAAAATCCAGGGGAACCGGATCAGCTTCATGACCAAGTCCTACGCCACTGTGGACGACAAGACTTACGAAGAGAAACACTTTTATACCGGCCTGATCTCCGCAGACAAAATTCAATTTTCTCTGCAGACCGATAGCGGCTACGATAGCCGGGTTCCCGAAAAATTCACCGCCACGCGCGTCACAGATGGGAAACGATAAAGATGGCAGCGGCGGGCCCAGCAATCTTGTTTCCAGGTGGCGGCGAAATGGGCGAGCGGATCCGCTCGTTCGATTGGTCCGGCACGCCGGTCGGCCCGGTGAAACGCTGGCCTGAGTCGCTCAAAACCGCCGTGCGCATCTGTCTGGGCTCCCGCTATCCCATCGTGATGTGGTGGGGAAAAACCGAGCTTACCCAGTTTTATAACAATGGCTATATCCCCATTCTCGGCGCCACAAAACATCCTGCCTACCTGGGACGGTCCGCACGAGAGTGCTGGCAGGAAATTTGGCAGATTGTGGGGCCGATGGTTGAAAGCGTCTTCGTGACCGGCCAAGCCACCTGGTCGGAAGATTTTCTTTTTTTCTTAAATCGCAACCTGCCGCGCGAGGAAGGATATTTTACTTTTTCATACAGCCCTTTGCCGGACGACTCAGGAGCCGTCGCAGGAATTTTCTGCGCGGTTAGCGAGACCACTGGACGCGTGATTGGAGAGCGGCGGCTGCGCACCCTGCGTGACCTGGGAAGCACGGTCATGTCCGCCACCACGGCTGAGGAAGCGTGTGAGATCGCCGTTACAACATTAGCTGACAATCCCGCCGATATTCCCTACGCGCTGATTTACCTGCTCGACCGCGAAGCGCAGCGGGCCCATCTGGCCGCTTGCACCGGCCTGAGATCTGGAGAAATGACTCCTGCCACCATGGAATGGAAAGACACCAGCGGCGATTCCGTTTGGCCGCTGCGCCGGGTCTTCGAAACCGGCTCGGCCGAGCTGTTAACCGATCTGACGGCGCGCGTCGGCCCCATGCCGGCCGGTCCGTGGCCCGAATCTTCCGAGAATGCTCTCATCCTGCCAATTGCCGCGCCGGGCCAAGACCGGCCAACCGGATTCCTGATCGCAGGACTCAGCCCGCGCCGTGTGATCGACGCTGGCTACCGCAGTTTCTTCGACCTGATCGCCGGCCACGTTGCCACCGCCGTTTCGAATGCGCGCGCATATGAAGAAGAGCGCCGCCGCGCCGAGGCCCTCGCCGAGCTGGATCGCGCCAAGACAACTTTCTTCAGCAATGTCAGCCACGAGTTCCGGACGCCTTTAACGCTGATGCTCGGTCCTCTCGAAGATGCGCTCTTGGATGATGCTTCCCAGGCGCGGATGAAGGAGTGCATAGAGGTGGCGCACCGGAACGGTCTTCGGCTCCAAAAGCTGGTCAATTCGCTGCTCGATTTTTCCCGTATCGAGGCCGGGCGCGCACAGGCGTCCTACCAAGAGACCGATCTCGCGGCATTAACCGCGGAGTTGGCGTCCGCCTTTCATTCGGCTATGGAATCCGCCGGGCTGCGGTTCACCGTCGAGTGCCCGCCGCTCCCCGCTCCCGTGTATGTGGATCGCGAGATGTGGGAGAAGATCGTTCTGAATCTTTTATCCAACGCGTTCAAATATACGTTCGCCGGTCAAGTGACGGTAACACTCAAAGAATCTGAGGGAGGAGTCGAGTTGTCGGTGGCCGATAGCGGAATCGGAATCCCCGCAAGCGAGATCCCGCATTTGTTCAAGCGCTTCCATCGAGTCGAAAACGCGCGCGGGAGAACGCATGAGGGCACCGGCATAGGGCTGGCGCTCGTCTTGGAGTTGGTGAAATTGCACGGCGGCTCTGTGACAGTTGCCAGCCGCATGGGGCAGGGAAGCACCTTTCGCGTTTCGCTTCCGTTCGGCGCCAGGCATTTGCCGCAGGACCGCTTGAACGCGGCTCGGCAGCCTGCATCCACCGCCTTGCACGCTGACGCATATATTGAGGAAGCGCTCCGCTGGCTTCCTATTGCCGAGGACAAAGACGCGGATGTCTCTCCCACTTCGCCGACCCGCGGCAAAGTACTGGTGGCCGACGACAACGCGGATATGCGCGATTACATCCGCCGCCTTCTCGAATCGCAATATGAGGTAGTAGCTGTTTCAAACGGAGAAGAAGCTCTCGGCGCCGCGCTGGCCGCGCTGCCGGATCTTGTATTGACCGACATTATGATGCCCATCCTGGACGGATTCGGGCTCTTGAAAGCGCTTCGCGCGGACGATCGGACCAGGATCATTCCAATCATTCTTCTGTCGGCGCGCGCCGGCGAGGAGTCGCGCGTCGAGGGGCTGGACGCCGGAGCCGACGATTATTTGATCAAACCGTTTAGCGCCCGCGAACTGCGCGCCCGCGTGGAAGCCCATCTGTCGCTCGCCCGAATGCGAAGGCAGGTGGAACAGGAAATGCAACTTCGCAATGAAGCGCTTGAGCGCGCTAACGCCGATCTCGAACAGTTTGCCTTTTCAGCAAGCCACGACCTGCAGGAACCGCTGCGGAGCATCAGCATCTACAGCGAGCTTCTTACAAGGCGTTACCGCGACCGGCTGGACGGCGAGGCGCTCGAGTATCTTACCTATTTGCGTAAAGGCGCGACGCGTATGGAGATGCTGGTGGACGATCTGCTCGCTTATACGCAAGCCGGAAAAATCGAGCCGCCAGAGGAAACCGCCGACGCCCATCGGGTACTCCTGGACGTGCTCGATAATCTCCACGAATCGTGCCTGGAAGCCGGTGCGCGGATCATTTTCGATCCGTTACCTTCTCTTACCGTTCATGGCATGCACCTGAGCCAATTGTTCCAAAACCTGCTCAGCAATGCGATGAAATATCGAAGCCCGGAGCGGGCGCCGCTGATTCATGTGGGCGCCGAACGCTCGAAAAAAAATTGGGTCTTTTCCATCCGCGATAACGGAATCGGCATCGCTCCCGAGTACAAGGAACGAATCTTCGGACTCTTCAAACGCCTGCACAGCCGTGACGAATACTCCGGAACGGGAATTGGCCTTGCCATCTGTCAGCGAATTGTGGAACGATACGGCGGCCGCATCTGGGTCGAATCCGAGCCAGGGAAGGGGTCGACGTTCTTTTTTACTCTCCCCTATGGATGATCATCACCGGATATTAATTGTCGAGGACAACAAGGCCGATGTCCATCTGTTGCGTGAAGCGATAGATGCCGCCGGAATCCTGGCCGATCTGAACGTCATTTCAGACGGAGAAAAGGCTATCGAATTCATCGATCAAATCGATAATGGCAATGCCCCTTGTCCGGCGCTCGTCCTTCTCGATTTGAACCTCCCTCGACGGACGGGCAGCGAGATTCTCGAGTATCTGCGGCGAAGCCAAAGGTGCCACGCAGCGCTCGTGTTGATCGTCACTTCTTCGGACTCGGAAAAAGATCGCGCAAAAACCGCCAGCCTGGGAGCGAACGGCTATTTTCGAAAACCTTCCAACTACGAGGCATTTTTGAAAGTCGGAGAAGTCATGAAAAAGATGCTAAGCACCGAACCGCGCCACTGAGAGAATTTTAACCGAGCCGCGACCGCGAGGGAGCGCAAAGGGCGCGAATGCACGCCGCCAGACAACGAAGGAACTCGCGGAGTCTTCGGGCGGCGTGCTTGATATTGCGCCCGTTTTGCGCGTGTTCCTCAGAAGCGGTAACGTTCGCCCCGACCTTCGGGTCTTACGGCTTATCGTCCGCACCAAGCAGCGGGTCGCCAAGCTCCATCCTGATCTGCTGCAGGCGCTGCATCAAATCGTTCTTAATCGAGGTATATTTCGGATCGGAAGCCAGGTTGCGCGTTTCCCACGGATCGTTCACCATGTCAAAAAGCTGAACCATAGACACTTGGGGATACACAATCAATTTGTGCTGCTTTGTCCGCACAGCTCGCTGAAAGTTCTTGTAATAGCAGAAGACAGCCTCCTGGCCTTTGCTCTGTCTGTCGCGCAGCAGACCCGCCAAACTCGGAAACTCTACCGTGGACGGAGCCGGCACGCCGGCGAGCTCGCACGTCGTCGCGAACAAGCTGTGTTGATAAACAAGTTCATCGATGCGTTTTCCCTTCGCAATGCCAGGACCGCGGATGAGTAACGGCATGCGAATGCTGTGGTCATACATGTTTTGCTTGCCCATCAATCCATGCTCGCCCACGGCTAACCCATGATCGGCGGTCAAAATGACGTATGTGTTCGCGGCTTTGCCGGATCTCTCGAGCGCTTCAAGAATCTCGCCCACCTGATGATCGAGATACGAGATGAGCGCATAGTATTCCGACCGATGCAGGCGCACCGCCTCTTTCGTTCGCGGAAACGGCGCTAACAACTCGTCCCGAATCATATGATCGCCTTCGTTGAACGGGTGCTCCGGAAGGTAGTTCGGCGGTATCTCGATCTTCGCTTGCGGATATTTATCGAGATACTCGCGTGGCGACTGGCGCGGATCGTGCGGCTCGTTAAAGCCGGCATACATAAAGAATGGAGTTTGCTGCTGGGGCACTACTTTTGTAAGATGCTCCACGGCTTCCGAAGCCCAGATGGAGCACGAATGCCGCATCTCACTGTGCGGAGCATTCAGCCAAAGGCCGGTGTCCAGCCAATGGCCCTTCAGCGATTTATCGGATGGACTCCAGTGGTTTCCAGGACTCGGCCGATGGTACGCGTCCGGCGTTGATTCGAACATACCGGGGCCGATGGGTCCCATTTGCTTGAAACTCCGCTGGAGCGCGGTCGGATCCAGATGCCATTTGCCAACGATGTACGTTTCATAGCCGGCCCTGCCTAAGCTTTGGCCCCATAACGGAACGGAGTCGAGCAGCTTTTGCGCGCGAAATGCCGAAACCCCGCTATTCAACATGACGCGGCTCGGAACGCACACCGCGGCGCTCCAGGAACCCTGATGAAAACAATGCGTGAAGCAAGTGCCTTCCCGGACCAGACGATCGAGGTTCGGCGTATCGACTTCTTTGTTGTTCAGGGAATGAATCGATCGATACGTGAGATCGTCGGCGATAAGAAAGAGGAAATTCGGCCGTTCGCTCATCTTCGTGCGTTCCTGAGCGCCGCGCGCGAGTTCCCCTGCTGCGGTTGCGAGCGAAGCGGAGGTGATGAAATGTCGTCGATGCATCTTCTGAGAAACCCACTGATCAGAAAATCAGCTTCAAGCCAAGTTGTATTTGCCTCGCCGTACTTACCGTCGAACTTACAACGCCGAAGGCCGGCGACGTGAAGTTCGTGTTGGGCATTCCAAAGGTCGCCGTGTTAGTCAAATTGAAAGCTTCAACACGAAATTCACTTTTGAGACGTTCCGTTATCTGATCCTGCCGGAATAACGAAAGATCGACATTGCGAAAACCCTGCGTGCGAAGTTGATTGCGCCCGGATGTTCCGAAGTGATAAACCGCGGGCGAGGCATAGGCGCCGGTGTTGAACCACTCTTGCGAGGAAGGATGCGCCAGCGTCGGATCTCCCACTAAATCGGGCCGCGTGGTTGCCGCCCCGATATTCGCGACGTCGGTATTCATGGATAACGAATACGGTTGTCCGCTGCGGAGCTGTACAATGCTATTCAATTGCCAGTTCCCGAAAATGCGCGAGGCAAACCCCGTTGTCAACCACTGGCGTCCATGGCCAAACGGAAGCGTATACACGGCCGAAACGGCAAGATATTGCGGGATATCGTAGGCCGACACTGCTCGGTCGGCATCCACATGATACGGATCTTGCAGCGATTGCCCTTCGACTCCGAACTGGCCTGAAGATGCAATATCGATCGACTTACTCCACGTATACGCTACCAGGAACGAAAGCCCGTGCGACACCCGCTGCTCGAACTTGGCCTGCAGCGCGTTGTAGTTACTTCGTCCGATACTGCGATCGTAGTTGCTTGCGGGAGCGTATGGATAGAGCGCGCGGCTGGATACCAGGCCCGGACCCGGCGTAACGGCCGTATTGTAAAAGCCTCCGATCGGCAATCGGCTATTGTGGGAGCCAACGTAGGCCGCCGAAGCGGTGAACGAGCGTCCGAATGTCCTCTGCAGCTCGAAATTCCATTGCTCGGAATAGGGGTTCTGGAAATTCGGATCGAAGAAAAACGCCTGCACGCCGGCGGGTGTCGGCGCGGGCACTCTGGGATCCGCGCCGTTGAACGTATCGTCCACTTTAGAAGTGATGAGCGGGTTGTTGATATTCACGCCACGAATCAAATCCGCTCTTGGCCAGCCGCCTGAAGCGTTCTGCGCCTGCTGCATGAGTCCCGCCTGCAGGTCGTAGAAAATTCCAAATCCGGCCCGCAAGGCAGTGCTGTTGTCCAGGCGATAAGCCAGTCCAAGTCGCGGCCCGAACATTTTATAGTCGTTCTGCCGAATTCTTGTTGAGCCTGTGAAGACGACATGCTGGGCCAGGTAGGGATTGTTTGGATCGGGTAGACACGGCGCAAACTGGCCGCTGCCACATTCCGGCGGCGCTACACTGCCGACGATAAACCTGCCCGCGTTGTAATCCCATGTGGATGGAAAATTCGTAGTGAACGAAGGCATGCGCAACAGATCCCAACGCAATCCAATATTCACCGTAAGCCGGCCCGTTGCTTTCCACGAATCTTCCGCGTATGCGTTCAAAGTTTGCGAAGCGTAGGCGTAAGTGCGATTGCGGTATTCCCAAGCACTGGGCGCTCCAAGCACGAACGATGCGACATCTGAGCCGGTCGAGCCGGGACTGTTCAAGTTAGCGGTCTGCAGGCTGTTAAACGTGAAATTGCCGTCGTAGGTATCGTCGTAGAACAATTGGTTCAAATACCCGAAGCCGAATTTCATCGTGTGCCGGCCCCGCACGTAAGAAAGGTCGCCTCGTCCCTGGAATCCGGTTGCCGGGCCCAGATAATCGACACGGCTCGCCAAGCCTCCGAACGCGCTCGGCAGCGTGATGCCCGGCGCATTCAAGCCCGGCCGTGACGGAAATCCTTTGAAAGGAGCGGAGTTGAACAGGTTGCCGCTAGAAAGAAACGGAACCGTGTCCGCCTCGAGAGCGGTATAGCCAAACAGCCCGGTGAAAACCGTCGTCGGACTGAAAACATGTGTATAGCCGGAGCCCGCGTTGCGCGCCGGAATGTGGTTCGTCGTGAGTGCCCCTTGCACGGTGTTCGCCAGATTTTGGTCTTGCGTTCCGGTTGTGTAGCGAAACCAGGCAAAATCCGAGGCGGAAAAATTATGATCTACTCGTATGCTGTACTGATTGGCCGGCGCCGATTGCGGCGTCGTGTTGAGTCCATTGAAGGCCGGGTTGCCTGTGGCCACCGGCGACGGAATAACCGCTTTACTCCAGGCCTGGATGGCGGGGCTGATTAGTGAAGCGGGAATCTGATTCCCGGTAAATGGATCGCGCCGATATCGTCCCGGGTTGGCCGGGTCAAGCGTTGTTGTGAAGGGATCATAGATCGGCTTCGATCCGCGGAAATCGCCGCCTAACTGGGCAGGTGTCGGAACGATATAAAGCCTCGATGCCTGATCGGTCTGTCGATACCCTTCATAGGAAAAGAAGAAAAACGTTTTGTTCTTCAAAATCGGCCCGCCCAGGGTTGCGCCGAACTGATTCTGGCGCAGCGGCGCCTTTCGTGGCGAGAAAAATCCGCGTGCATCCAGGGCGTCATTGCGGAGGAACTCATATGCCGATCCATGAAACGTGTTCGTGCCGCTTTTTGTGGCGATATTTACCACGCCCCCGCTGACGCCCCCAAATTCCGCCTGATCGCTGTGCGACTGCACTTTGAATTCCGCAATTGCGTCAATGCTTGGAGCAATCGCGTACGTGCTCTGCCAGTTCGAGTCGTTATATACGCCATCGAGCGTGAAGGTGTTGCTCCGGTTGCTCTGGCCGCCCACGGCAGGAAACACGAAGTTGCCGATTTTCTGGACGTTGCCGCCTCCCGCGTTCTGCGCTACGCTTACCGGCGTAGCTCCCGGTGTCAGCGTAAGAAGCTGCGTGAAATTGCGTCCATTCAAGGGCAGATCGGTAATCTTCTCTTGGGTGATTACTGTTCCCAGTTGCGCCTCGGTAGTGTTCAGCAGCTCGCCGCTGGCCGTAACCACCACGGATTCGGCCAACCTGCCTAGCGCCAGTTTGACATCGAATGTGGCAGCTTGATTCACGTCCAGGCGAATGGTTTGTGAAACCGACTTCTGAAATCCCTCCTTCGCAACGGTTAGTTGATAGCTGCCGGGCAGGAGCGCGTTTACCAGGTAAACTCCCGCCTCGTTGGTCTGGCTGTTCCGCGAGACGCCTGTCCCGGCATTCGTCACGGTGATGCTGGCCGAGGCGATCGCCGCTCCGGTCGAATCGGTCACCGTGCCGCCAATCTGCGCGTTGGTTCCCTGGGCTGCCAGCGGCGCGCCTCCGGCGATGAGCAGCAGCAGGCTTAGACAAATTATTCGGTAGTTAAGCGCTTTGTACATGCTATTGAACTCGAAAAAATTGGGGACTGACTTAAGCGCCGTTTTCTAGCTGCTGAAAATAGAATCGCGGCAGCGCAGGCGCGGCTGTCTGTACCCAATTTTTTCTCCTGCGTCACTACACTAAAACACTTCCGCTGCCCGATATAATGTTTAGCACCGGAAAATCTCGTTAGAAACGCGTGATTAACGCTGCTACTCCCCCGGTTTCGAATAGGATCGCGCCAGACCCTCGCCAGGAATTGGTGCAGCGCATCGTCTCCAGCAGCGCCTTTTCAAAATCCCCGCGTCTCCGCGACTTCCTTCTGTTTGTGGCGGAACAAACGCTTTCCGGTCACAACGAAGTCATAAACGAGATCGAGATCGCGCGCCAGGTTTTCGGCCGCGGCGCGGATTTTGTTCCGTCCGACGACAGCCTGGTGCGCGTGAGCGCCCGCCAGCTCCGCGCCAAGCTCAAGGAGTATTTCGATGGTGACGGCAAGGCTGAACCACTCCTGATCGACATCCCCAAGGGCGCCTACATTCCGGTATTCGTACGCCGCGACGGCGCGCGGCAGCCCGGTGCTCCCGCGGCCTCTCGGCGTTATTGGAAAACGGCGGCATTCATTTTTGTTGCGGTGAATGCTGCGCTGCTCGCTTTGAATCTCGTTTGGAGTAGACGGCTCTCCTCGGCGAATACGGCGCCCGCGCCGAGCATACTTACGTCGCTCCTCTTCGCCGAGCGTACGCCCGTGCAGGTTGTGGTCTCCGATTTTGGATTATCACTGCTGCGGTATGGTCGCCACGCAAACTACGGGCTGGAAGCGTATTCGGCGTGGAACTATGAAGACCTGCGGCCTCCGGCAAGCGAAGGAGAGTACCCGCGCCAGTTTTTTGAGGTGCTACGCAGCCATCGCATCACCAGGCTCGGCGATCTTACCGTGTTGCTGGCCATTCAACGCGCCTCGGCTGGCCGTGTGCCCGTGTATGTGCGCCATTCTCGCGACATTTCGATTCGGGATTTCAAGCGCGGCCGCCACATCGTGCTGGGCAACCCGTACTCGACGCCCTGGGTGAGCCTGTTTGAAGATGGAATGAACTTCGAATCCGTTCGCGGAGTTCATGGCGTCGGCTTTCACAATCGCCATCCTCGTGCGTCTGAACGGGACTATTACACCATCGGCAACGAACAGGCGTCGAAAGAGGAGGGCATCGGCTACGCCCGGCTGGCCTATGTTCCGAACACCTCTGGCGCGGAAAGCGTGCTCATTCTGGGAGGCGTGAACATGGTGACCATGGAAGCGGCGGGTGACTTCATTGCAGACCCAAACTCGGTCTCCGAGCTTTTGCGCGCCCTCTCCGTGCCATCCACCTCGCGCCTTCCTTATTTCGAGGTGTTGCTCGAAACTAACTCTGTCGACAACGTGCCGCAGAAGTCGCGCATTGTCGCGGCTCGCGTAAGGCGCCCTGGTTAAGGAAGCGATAGCAGCTTCGAAGAAATGCGAAACTGCCAAACGCGGCGAGCAGCAATAACCCCGTTCCCGGCTCCGGTACGCTCGGCGTAAACGCCAGGTAGCGTCCGCCCGTGCCGAAGCTATCCACCGGCACACCGTTTAGGTCAAATCGGTATATGGCATTGGTTGCGGCAAGGTAAAGTAATCCATCGGGCCCGATCGCGAGATCCGCCGGTTGTCCGGAAAACGCGCCCATGGGAATCACAATGGATGGCGCGCCGCCGCCCGCTGGAAATTTCAAGACGTTATTCGAAATGCGCTGCGCCATGAAGAGATCGCCCGCGCTGTCGAACGCCACGCCTACCGGATTATCAAACGCCCCGCTCGAGATGGACGCTCCCGTGACCGCATCGAAGCGGAACAGATGACCCGCGATATCGGTGACCGTCAGGTTTGGTCCAAAGGTCAGATATTGCGGTCCGCCGAGTACGAGTGCATTGCCAAAAGTGAAGCTCGGATTTGTGACCGTGCCGGTGTTCGGATCGACGCGCGCGATGTTCGATACAGCGCCGGCGCTCGCCACAAACAGATCGCCGCCCGTTCCCAACGCCAGGCCGAGCGGAACATCGACATTCGCCCCGCTCGCGAGAATGCCTTGAAACACTCCGGCCGGGCTGAATTTCAGAATGTTGTCATTGGCGAAATCCGAGATGTAGAGGTCGCCCACGGGCGATACCGCCACTCCCCGCGCATCCGACAATCCACCCGTGCCGGGCGCAATCAGCGTGCCGAGCGAAACCCCATCGTTCGTATAGTGCGCGACGCCCAGCGTGCCTTGCGTCACGATTAAATCCGCAAAGGCTGGACTGACCAGCAGGAGAAAAAATAGAGCTTTCATAGCTACCTTCTGGAAACAGTGATCCCTCTCCGCCAATCGTTACGCTTCGCGCCAATCTTGTTAGGCAGGCTGGCAGCCCATAAGCGCTAACTTAACGGGGTGGGAGGGTGAATCAGCCCGTTTCACTTGTCAGATAACGCCACTTATCGAGGACTGAGTATACATCCGCAACGCTGCGGCTTCAGCGAAAACCCGCCGCAGTTTCCACTCAATTTCCGGTTATGCCCGTTATCCAGCCACAGTCCGGAAACTGCGCTTGAGTTTTCTAAACACGTTGCGACAAGGCAGGATCTTTGGGCGCGTCCTAGCATCTTCTGCTGGCTAGTGTTAGATGGAGCAGCACTTCCGAGCCGCCGAGCAATCCACCGACGATTTCTTCCGGATAGCCTTTCTGATCCATTAATTTAAACGATGTCAATTCGAGAAAGCAAACCCTCTTAGGGCTTACTGTGGTAGTTTTATTGGGCAACGGAGGCTATTGTTGTAGCCCGGGCACCAGGTCGATGCACAAGCCATGGCGAAGAAAGAAACACCAACGGCGGCCTCCGAACGAGAACGGATTGCGGCATCTCCTACGGAGAGCCCCGCTTTGGGAAGCGGCGAAATTCGCAAGGGCAAAGCGAACTCGAAGCAACTCCTGATCGCGGCGTTGGGCGCTTCCGCAGGCGGCCTCGAAGCCCTCGAGAAATTCTTCAAACACATGCCTGCCGATTCCGGTATCGGGTTTGTCATCGTCCAGCACCTTGCGCCCGATCGTACAAGCGCCCTGCCGGAGTTGCTGGCGAGATGCACGGATATGTCTGTCGAGCAGGCCCGCGATAACGTTGAGGTCGCACCCGGCCGCGTCTACATCATTCCGCCGGGCGCCACGCTGACCATTAAGAACGGCAGGTTGCGAGTGGAGGCGCCAGTTGAGCCTCGCGGGCACCGCACGCCCATCGATAGCCTCTTCCGTTCCCTGGCGGAAGATTGCGGCGAAAAAGCCGTGTGCATCATGCTGTCGGGCACGGGCACGGACGGCACGCTCGGCCTGCGGGAGATCAAAGAACGCGGCGGGATGGCCATGGCACAGACCCTTGACTCCGCCAAATACGACGCCATCCTTCGGAGCGCCATCGCAACGGGTCTGGTGGATCATGTGCTGCCTGTGGAAGAGATGCCGGCAAAGCTCCT
>JAICIH010000157.1 GCA_025924475.1 Bryobacteraceae bacterium | reverse complement strand
GGACGCTTCGGCGCGAATCGTGGGACGGGGAAGCCTGCAGTGGTCGGCGCTGGTCTATGGGCAGTGGCGCAATTTCCGCAGCAGCTTTGCAAGCGTCAATGCCGACCGGAGCAGTGCCAGCCGGGTGTCGCTGCAGGATTCCGTGCCCGCCGACGGATATGGCGGAAGTTTCGAGGTCCGGCCTTCGCTCGGCCCCGGCTTCCAACTCAGGATTGGCGCCGATGCTCGTCTGACGAACGGGGAATCGCGCGAATTCTACAGTTACGTTTCAGGTCTGCCGACGCGCCGCAGGATCGCGGGCGGAAGCTCCCAAACTGCCGGATTGTTTACCGAAGCCAGCATGATCCGGGGCTCTCTTACCCTGAGCGCAGGTGGCCGAATCGATCACTGGCAGATCGCCAACGGCAAGTTGCTGGAGTGGCTGATCGCGACCGGGGCATCGACGCGGACGGACCGCTATCCAAAGCGGGAAGGATGGCTCCCAACCGCCCGAGCGGGGGCAGCCCTCCACGTCGATGGGGGCCTCAGCTTGCGCTCGGCCGCGTACCTCGGATGGCGGCTTCCCACCCTGAACGAACTGTTTCGGCCGTTCCGCGCAGGAGCGGACGCGACGGCCGCCAATCCGCTTCTCAATCCGGAGCGGTTGGCGGGGGCGGAGGTCGGCGTTGAGTATGCACGGGGCGGCGTCTCGGCATCCGTGACCACGTTCGTCAACAGGCTGTCGAACGCCATCGCCAACGTCACTCTCGGTCAAGGGCCCGGCGTCTTTCCGGGCGTTGGATTCGTCTCCGGCGCGTACCAGCAGCGAGAAAATATCGACGCAATCAGAGTACGGGGGATCGAGGCCTCGGCGGGCGCGAAGCGGGGAGAGTGGTCGTTCCGGCTGGGCGCCAGCTATACCGACGCGCGGGTGTCGGCGAGCGGCGCTGCGGCTCGCGTGAACGGGCTTCGACCGGCTCAGACACCACGGCTTGTCCTTACCGGCGGCGTCGGATGGGAGAAGGACGGCCGATCGATCGAGCTTCAGGTTCGCCGTGTCGGCGACCAATTCGAGGACGATTTGAACCAGCGGCGGATCCGGCCGGCGACGGTGGTCGACGGATCGTTCGCCTGGCCGTTGGGCAATCGCGTTCAATTCATCGCCCGGGGAGAGAACCTGCTCAACGAAACCGTAATTGCGGCCTTGAACGATGATGGTTCGGTCGAGCGCGCGACCCCCAGGACTTTGTGGGTCGGCCTTCGGTTTGACGGAATCTAGATAACTTTCATCAAGAAGGAGAACTGCCGTTGGCTATTGCCGTTGTCCCTCAGATAACACTGAGGAGCAGATCATGGCGACCAGCAAGAACGGTTCCAAGCGCGGCTTTGCAGCGATGAACCCGGAAAAGCAGCGTGAGATCGCCGCCAAGGGCGGGCGCGCGAGCCATGGCGGCGGCCGTCGGCCGAACGGAAAGAGCCGGAACTCGTCGACCCGCTAGCCGCAACCGCCGCTTCCCGCTCGGCGTTACAATCGCGGGATGTATCGATCGGACCTGAAGCCTCGGGACAAAACCGGCGCAATCGCCGCCGTTGTCGCCATTCACGCTCTGCTGGCGTTGGGCTTGCTGCACCTGTCCGGCAAGATGCCGATTCCGGATGTGCAAAGTGCGTTGAAGATGTTCGACACGGTGCCCGTGCAGCCTCCGCCGCCGCCCCCTCCGCCGGTACAGCGCACGCAGCCAAAGCCGAAGCAGAAGGAGGCCGCCTCCGCGCCGACGAATGTGAAGAGTCACGCCACGCCCATCAAGCGCGTCTCGCCCCCGATCCAGCTTCCTGTCCCTGTTCCGACCGCCACGACTCCCACCCCCAACACCGGTACCGCGCCAACGCAGGGCTCCGGCACCCAAGGCGTGGGGACTGGGGCCGGCGGAAACGGCACCGGAACCGGCAGCGGCTCGGGCGGGAACGGAAACGGCGGCGGAGGAGATAGTGGCGTCGCCGAGCCGCCGCATCTGGCGACGCCGGTGCTTGGCGGCCGCGACTTCCAGTCAGGCGTGCTTGATCAATGGCCGCGCAACGCGACTGTATTCCTTCGGCTGCGGGTGAATCCTACCGGATACGTGAGCGAGTGCATGGTGGACCGTGGGACCGGGGTTCCCTCGATCGACTCGACGATTTGCGACCTGGCCCGGGAGCGGCTGCATTTCAGGCCAGCGCTCAATCGTTCGGGTCAGGCAGTCGCAGGCTGGTTTGGCTACGCACAGCCGGCGCCGCGATGATCGTATGTGCGGCTGCTACTTGGACTGATTTCGGCAGCCGCTCTTGGAATTCCGAACCGCGCATAGAGCCGCTCCATCTCCTGTCCAGCAGCTTCGGGGACAGAGTGTGCCTCTCTTCCAATCTTCAGCCGATCGAGGATGGAGTGAATCAGAATCTCCACTGCGGATTCGCTAGCCAAACCTCCCCGCACGAGGCAGCGGTCAACCAGCACCCGGCGAAAGGCTGGATAAACTCCGGGTTCGGGGGGCTTTGGATCCACCCAAAAAGAATCGAGGTGCCCCTGATGGGTCACGCCATCCATGTCATAAATGGCTTCGCCGGTCGTGCAGACCGGAATTCCGCGTGCGAGCGCTAGCGTTGCGGACGTGCTGTTGACGCAGACCAGGCCGCGGGCGCTTTCCAGCATGTGGTCGAGATCGCCCCCATCGACGAAATGCACTCGGTCTTCGATGCCCAGCCGCCGTACAGCTCTGCCGATGAACCGCGACCAACTGAAGAAGCTGGGGCTGAGAGGATGTGATTTGACAAGTAGATGGACGTTCGCGGGTGAATTGGAGGCAAAGCTTTCCAATGTGAATGCGGCGGCGCTCTGCATGTCCGGAAATGGCGAGTGCACGCGAATCTGCGAGTCCGTCGAAAGCTGCAGCGGGAAAACGAAATAGTCCTTGCCTTCCAGTCGCCGCAGCACGGAATGTGCATCTTCGTCACGCCGCTTCTGTCGCGCCAGCTTCCAAAGCCAGCCAAGTCCCTCAAGAATGAGCGAGCTGCGGCGGTGTGAACGGTAATGCGGGAAAGTCAGGAATCCGGTCGCCACGCTATGGTAATGCCAATAGCTGTCGCGCGCGCGCCGGCGAAAGCTGGCGGTGATCGGGGGGTGGTAAGGATCCGGCTTCAGTTGCGTGGCTTCCGCAAGGAACCAGTTTTTGTCCCGGCTCAAAGTCGAGTGAGCGTTCACGCCTTCCGGCTCCAGCGTCATCCAGTTCGGCCGAAGGTATCCTTCTTCAAGAACGTGGATGCGGATGTTTCGAAGCTGGGCGATTCCGTGGGCAGAGATGTGGTAGGGACGGCAGTCGCCGAACAACATCAAGTCCGTGACCCCATGCTCGCGCAGGTAACGGTCGAAAAATGCCGGCCAATCGGAAAAGCGGCCTCGGAAGTTTGTCGCGCCTTCAGGCCAATCGCGTGCATCTCCGCCGGAAATGTTGATGCGATGAACGTTGATGCAGAGCTCGGCCATTGCCCGGCCGAGCCTTCGAAAAAGCGGCCCGGGCGGACCCTGAAGAAAAAGAAAGACGCGGTTCTCGCTAGTCATCAATTGGACCGGAGCGCCGCCAGACTTCGTTTCCACTTTCCCTGCAATCTCCGGAGTCGCACTAATTGCGTCGGCTTGGGGTGGGAACTCCCCTCTCCAATTCGACGCACTAAAATCTCGGGCGGACATGGCAGACCAGTTATCGGATCGAGGTATCGAGGGTAAAGCAGCAATGCTGCCGCGACAAGCTCATCGATGTTTCTCTTTCTACTTCGTCGATCCGGTATCGGTCCGAGATCGAGGGTCAATCCCCACCCGGCATAAAATGGAACTCCGTAAGTAATCACTTCCTTGCCGCGCAATAATGCTTCGAACCCCGCCAAAGATGTGTTCACGTGCACCTCGTCCACAAGATCGATCAGGGACGAGATCGGGACGTTACGAATAACTTCATCCGCCAGCTGAAGACAGATCGCGTCAGGGATTCTGCCCGCACGATGTCCCGCTTCGATGTCGGGGTGCGGCTTATAGATGATATGCGTATCTGGATTGCCCTCGCGAGCCCTGCTCAGCAGTTCAGCGTTAGAGGAAGGGCCAAGTCCTTCGAGGACGGCCCGGTCATCCTCAACCTGGCCCACGACTAACAGATGTCGTTTCGGGCTGCGGCGTTCCAGTTTCGGGGCACCCGCGCCGTATTTGCTGACCCCCAGCTCCACGATCAGCTGGCGAAGGCGCTTTGCGCGTCGCAGCATCTGTGGCTCTATGCGACTTTGCTGCAGCAGTTGCTCAAGATCGCTCGGGCGCTGCGGATCAAAGTAAATTCCTTGTGAATCGACAACGATGGACAGAGGCGGCACGCAGTTTGCGCCGAGACCGACTGAACGTATGAAGCCGTCTTCGACCTCGAGAACGTCTGCTCCGCTGCCTTCAAGATGCCGCACGCCACGCGCCGACGTTCGAGATTTCCATACAGCCGCTCGTTGGCCAGGTTGTAACCGACGGAGCTCCGAAGCGAATGGCGGATTGCGTGTCCCGTCCCACAGCAGCGGTGCAATGGTCTTCCGCTTCCACAACGCAAATCCGAATGCGGCCGTTAGATGCTTGTTGCTATCGATCAAGCTGCGCCAGAACCCGCAGAGCTCGATCGCTCCGGCGAGATCCATCTCATCGTTGTTGAACGGGTTTCGGTAGATGATGCCGTCAGCCGCAACCGCTCGAAATACCTCACGCAGTGTGGAGCGGTCACCGGCCTCGAGTGCAGAGAAGCGGCCTTGCCCAACACATCTGACGGGTACGCCGGCAATCGCCGCAAGCAGAATCAGCTCGTCGTCGGCATCCGCGACAACAGCCCCTGCGCCGCTGAGCACGTGCCACGAATGGATATTGGAATTCGGCTGTAACTCCAGGACACCGTCCGCCAAGCAATGAGTTTCTTTGTTGGCCTTCCAACCGGTTACTCGGATCACCGTGTAACCTGGTTCAGGTAAATCTGGCCGGTATCCCCAATAGGTGCCGCCGACTTTCAATTGCGCCAGCCGACGAAGCAATTGGTCCAAAGCACGATCCGGGATGGGCGTGTGAGCCGTGGAAAGGCTTTGAAACGGAGGCGGCTTGGCTCCCGGGAATGGGGGGATTCGCAGAAATCCCAAAGCCGTTGGATTATGCGTCATGCGAGCCGGTGGGCCTGGTGTCGCAGCAGGATTGAACGCAGCCCAGCGCCATTGTGGAACAGCTCTTCAACGAGTGTCCAATCCGCCGTCAATCGCCGCTAACCATTCCTGCACCTGGTCGAAATGGGAGTTCCAGTCAGGAACGTCGTAACCCGACATCGCCTGCAATTGTCGTTTCCGTTCGAGGGAGTCTCCTGTGAAGTCCGCAATGGCCGATGTCCATCCTGCTCCGTCAATCGCGTCCAAGTATGTGGGAATGGTTCCAGCGAATTCTCGGTACACTGGCAAATTGCTGGCAATCACCGGCGTGCCGAGTTGGAGCGCTTCGGCGACGGGCATTCCGAATCCTTCTGCAAACGAAGGCATCAGTAACGCTCGCGCGCCCGCGATAAGGCTTGCGAGTTCAAGATCGTCGCAATCGCCCAGCTCCAGTATGTGATCTTTCAGGTCTACAGCCCGGTCGAGCATTGCTAGCGCGTGACTTGCTTCCCAACCCCGCTGGCCGACAATCACGAGCAATGGCGCATCCCAACCATATTGCCGGACCAGATTTTTCCAGATGTGGAGGAGCAGACTGTGGTTCTTCCGTCCTTCGATTGTTCCGACGGTGATGAAATGCGGTCTGTCGAAGGACTTTGCAGTAACCGACGTCGATATCTCAGAGCCGCCAATCCATGCGGCCACGGCGGGAGGCATTTGTAAGCCGTTCACGCCGGCAAAATAAGCCAGGTCGTCGATCGTAGCCTGCGAATTGCCGATAAGCCCATGGGCACTCTTGAGGACATTCTCCATCCGTTGGCGGTGTTTGGCCTCTTCTCCCGGGCGGCAATACTCGGGATGCAGTAAGGGAATAAGATCATGGATGAGGTAGATGGCCCGCAGGCGATTACGGGCGATCCATTTCGGAAGCGACGGCTCGTCCAGGCCAGTGTGACCAATGTTCAGGTAGAACATCCCGTCACGTGGCGCGCGTTGTCGCGCAGTCGAAAACGCCAGCACTGACAGACGCAAAAATCTGGAGCGGAAGTCACTCACCCCCCCAATAATAAGTTCGAACAACAGCTCGGAGAATTTGGCGTTGAGGATGTAATAGCGGCCGCGGCGTTGCACGACCGCCAGCGATTGGGCGCGAAACCGCCGGACATACGCCCGACAGACCCGGTCCACGCCTGTGGCCCGGTTCCCTCGCCAGGATCGCCAGATCAGGCGCGAGACATCGATCAGAATTTGGCGATCACTCGGGTGCACTCAAACCTCAGGACAACATTTCTCTGAACGGCACCCCTCCGGCGATGGTAGCGCTTGCATGCCAGGCCGGTGCTAGATGTTTCACGACTCCGTCAGTGCCTGAAGGTAAGCTCCGTACCTTGATGGCCCATGAGCGGCGGCGAGAGATCTAAGCTTGATTTGATCGATATATCCCATGCGGAATGCAATTTCCTCCGGGCAGGCGATCTTCGTCCCTTGCCGCCGTTCGAGCGTGCCGACAAACTCTGCGGCCTCCAGGAAACTGTCAGGCGTACCGGTGTCGAGCCATGCATTTCCTCTGCCCATGATTTCGACGTGAAGCTCACCTCGCTCAAGGTACGCGCGGTTGACATCGGTGATTTCATATTCACCTCGATCGGATGGCCGAAGACTGCTCGCGATGTCGACTACTTGTTCGTCGTAAAAGTAGAGTCCGGTCACCGCCCAGCTGGATTTCGGCTTGGCCGGCTTTTCTTCAATGCTCATGGCTTTACCCGCTGGGTCGAACTCCACCACACCGTACCGTTCTGGATCGCTCACCCGATAAGCGAAAACGGTCGCTCCGGTTTCTCGCGCTCGCGCTCGTTGGAGCTGATGGGAAAGTCCGTGCCCAAAGAACAGATTATCCCCGAGGACGAGACAGGAAGGTCCGCCACCCAGAAAGTCGGCTCCGATCGTGAATGCTTGCGCCAAACCTTTCGGCTCAGGCTGCACCGCATATTCGATGTGGATGCCCCACTGTTCCCCATCTTCAAGCAGCTGTTCGAACGCTTGCCGATCGCGAGGAGTGGTGATCACCAGCACATCTCGGATACCGGCCAACATCAGCGTCGTCAGCGGATAGTAAATCAGAGGCTTATCGTAGACAGGCAGGAGTTGCTTCGACACAACGAGAGTCATTGGGTGTAGCCGCGTACCACTGCCACCCGCGAGAATTATGCCCTTCATCGACGCGGATTCCCCAATTCGATCACCTGTCCGCCCCCTCAACCAGCCGTGTCACAACGAGTTTGAGAGATTCTCTCCATGGGGGCAATCTTATCCCATGGATTTGCGCAAGCTTGCGACAATCGAGGCGTGAGTTGGCCGGCCGCTTGGCCATGGTCGGATAATCGGCGCTCTCGATAGGCTTCACTTGCGCGACAGGCCCGCCGCACAGCGCCGACGCCTGCATTATGCTTTCCGCGAAACCTGCCCAGCTGGCCTCATCAGCACTGCACATGTGAAATATTCCGCGGGCTGCCGGCTCGCTAGACCCCATGAGATTGTCGGCAATGGTCAGAATCCCATTGGCGATGACCAACGCACTAGTGGGATTTCCGAACTGATCTGCAACCACTCGAACTTCATCCCGTTCGCTGGCCAGTCGAAGCATTGTCTTCACGAAGTTGGAGCCGAAAGGGCTGTAGATCCAGGCCGTTCGAGCGATCACAACATTCTCACAAGCAGCGAAGACCGCCCGCTCTCCAGCGAGTTTGGACGCCCCATAAACCCCGATTGGGTTGACTGCGTCAGATTCACAATAGGGAGAAGACTTCTCCCCATCGAAAACATAATCCGTCGAGAGGTGGATCAGCGGCACCGCCAAGATCGATGCTGCGCGAGCTACGGCGCCGGCCCCTCTTTCGTTTACTGCAAATGCCAGTTCTTGCTCCCGCTCGGCAGCATCTACTGCCGTGTAGGCCGCCGCCGAAACTATCACGTCGGGATCCGCGGCTTTGATCGAAGCGATTATGGCCTCAGGTTCACCGGCTAGATCCAGGTCGGGGCGCCCGAGAGCAACGACATCATGTCCGCTCAGCGAAGCGCGTTCGGCGAGCGAACGAGCGACTTGGCCCTCGCGACCGGTAACGAGGATCCGCATCAGCTGGCGGCAGCTTCCGGGAGGCCGAGCCGCTCACCCGAGTAGCGGTCTCGCAGCGGTCGCCACCACCACTCATTTTCGACGTACCACCGCACAGTCTTCTCGATACCGCTCTCGAAATTCTCATCTGCCTTCCATCCAAGCTCGTTTTCGAGCTTCGAGGCATCGATCGCATAACGGGTATCGTGCCCGGGCCGATCGGCCACAAATTGGATCAGCTCTTCTCGTGGGCGGTCCGCGGGGGTTAGTTGATCCAGCAGTTGGCAAATACCGCGGACCACATCGATGTTGCGCCGCTCGTTCCGGCCGCCGACGTTGTAGGTTTCCCCGATCCGTGCACGTTCTATGATGATGTCGAGAGCTCGCGCGTGATCGTCTACATAGACCCAGTCGCGAACATTCTCTCCTCGGCCGTAAACCGGCAGGGGCTCGCCCGCCATTCCATTTAGGATCGTCAGGGGGATGAGCTTTTCGGGGAATTGATATGGCCCGTAGTTGTTCGAACAATTAGAGACGACCACCGGAAGCCCGTAGGTCCGTTGCCAGGCTTTGGCGAAATGATCGGACGACGCTTTGGACGCGGAATAGGGCGAGCTTGGATCATAAGGGGTTGCCTCGGTGAAAAGTCCATTCTCATCGAGCGAGCCATAGACCTCGTCAGTCGAGACATGGAGAAAGCGGAACTCCGTCTTGCGATCGGAAGGAAGCTTCGACCAATAAGCCCGCGCTGCCTCCAGCAACGTGAATGTCCCGATCACATTCGTCTGGATGAACTCTGCGGCCCCGGTGATCGAGCGATCGACATGGCTCTCTGCCGCGAGATGCATAACCCGGGTGGGTTGGAACTCAGCGAATGCCTTGGCCATCGCCGGAACATCGCAGATGCTGGCGTGGAGAAAGCGGTAATTGGATTTGCCGTCGACGTACCTGAGAGAGGGCAGATAACCGGCATAGGTAAGGACATCGACGTTTAGCACATCGTAGCACTTATCCAGCACGAGATGGCGAACCAGCGCCGATCCAATGAAGCCGGCGCCGCCAGTCACCAGAACGCGCATCAGCCAGCTTTCCGCGGAAAATATGCAGGCAAATCAGCCAAATGGGGCAGATTGCGATCCTTTGCAGATAAACTCTCAGGATTGGCGCTGACAGGCCATTGGATTGCTACATCGGTGTCATTCCAAGCCAACCCCTTATCATCGCTAGGACTGTAATAGGCCGTGACGCGATAGTGGACGATCGAGTTTGCCTCCAACGTACAAAAGGCATGACCAAACCCTGCCGGAATCCAGAGTTGGTTGTTCTTGTCTGAGGAAAGGACCGCCGCAATCCATTTTCCAAAGGTTGGCGATCCTTGCTGCAGGTCTACCGCTACATCGAAGACTGCGCCGGCGAGACATCGGACCAGCTTGCCTTGCGCGGCCGGGGGCACCTGGAAATGAATCCCGCGAATAGTGCCAACCCCAACGCTCAGAGACTGATTTTCTTGGACGAATTGCACGTGGGGAACGTGCTTCGAAAATTCATTCAGCCGAAAGATTTCTGAGAAGTATCCCCGTTCATCCGCGATTCGGCCTGGCTGGATTTCCAGCGGCCCAGGTAAGTCGAATTGTCGAAACGCCATTGATTGTAACATCTGTAGCCGTGCTCGCTTTGGCGATACCAATCTCTCCTCTTGGTCCGTACTCTTGCGCATCCGAAGTGCAAAGGCGCCCCGGTCCGCCCGCCTGATTGGCCAAGGGTATTCGTGTCTTCTGTCATGTTATTGAAATGGCAGGTTCTTTCAGCTTTTCACTATTGCGGGGGGCTTGTTCGGACGTATTACGCTCGCTACTCACCGCATGAATCGAGATTTCCAAAGGGCTCGTCCTTGAACTTGTTGCGCTTGTTGTGCGGCCGAAACGCTGCGCCTGATCTTCTGCCTCGTCTGAATCTTGGGCTTCTCGTACTGGCCAGTTTTCTGCCGGCGCTCGCAGGTTGCTCGGTGATGGGGACTTCGACCGGGCCAAGCCGGCGAGCGGTCGAACATACGTCCGCTGCGACCCTGCCCGGCCTGCGAGTGGAAGACATCGCCCAAGCGGTGACGACGGAGAATGCATCGTCCGACAGGACAGGCGAGAGCTTTGCGGAAATGCTGGGAGGAGCGCAACCGGTCGGAACGCGAGTGGGTGTCGGCGACACGCTTGAGGTCACAATATGGGAGGCGTCGCCACCAGCCTTGTTCGGCACCGCGAGGCTTGACAACGGAGTGGGCTCTGGAATCGCGGTTAGCCAGCCGAACACTCTTCCGGGCATGCAAGTTGGCCCGTCGGGTACAATCACCGTGCCGTTCGCTGGCCAGGTACCCGCTGCCGGTCGTACTCTGCGACAGATCGAAGACGAAATCGTACACAGACTGCAACGCAAGGCGCATTTGCCACAAGCCCAGGTCCGAATTGCACGCAACGTGACTGCCACCGTAAGCGTACTCGGGGACGTTAAAAATCCGAGCGAGATTCCACTTACTCCTCACGGGGAGCGAATTCTCGATGCTCTTTCCGAAGCTGGCGGAACGAGTGAGCCGCTCGACAGAATGACCATCCAGGTAACACGCGGGACAATCGTGCGCCGAGTAGCGGCGCGCGATCTGATCGGCGATCCACGCAACAATGTAGTGCTAAAGAGCGGCGACGTCGTGACAGCGCTCTATCAACCCTACAGCTTCACCGTCCTGGGAGCCGCCGGCAAGAATGACGAGGTGCGGTTTGAGGGTGTCGGCCTTAGCTTGTCTCAGGCTCTTGGGCGTATCGGCGGATTAGCTAGTGATCGCGCTGATCCCAAAGGTGTCTTCATTTTCAGGTGGACACATCCGGGCGACGGGCCACAGACGATATCCGCCAATTCATCCGGGGCCATCCCGGTGATCTATCGAGCGGATTTGAAGGATCCTGCGACATATTTTGCAGCGCAGCGCTTCAGAATGCGCGATGGCGACATCCTTTATATCTCTAACTCGCCGGTCGCGGACTTACAGCGCTTCGTCAACCTGATTGCCTCGTCTATTCTGCCCTTCTCAGCCGTAAGGACGATAACCCAGTGACGCGCGCGTACCTGGCCTGTCAGGCTGATGAGAGCCGCCGACGGCCGGCCATCAACTTTCCGGTATCAACAGGATTGTCGTATCTGCAGCAGCTTAGACGAATATCCTAGGGCACCTGCGTGGATCGATCGGAAGGGCCGGTTTGCTATTGGCACTGGCGATATATCTGAACCGTTTGCTTGGCGCATTCTTCCCATCGGTAGCGGGCTGCTCTCTTCAACCCTCGTTGGCGAGCGTCTGCCCGCCACTCCGTGTCCATCAGAGCAGCGGCGATTGCGGAGCTGAATCCGGCGATGTCGTTTGGATCAACGTAGAGGGCAGCATCGCCACAGACCTCGGGCAAGCACGAGCTGTTCGCGACTACCACTGGTGTCCCGCTGGCCATGGCTTCGATGGGCGGCAAGCCGAACCCCTCATATATTGAAGGATAGAGAAAAAGTGTCGCCCCAGCGTACAAGAGGGCGAGATCTGCTTCAGGAACGAAACCGAGATGCCTCAACCAGCCAGCAGCGATCCCGTCGCGAATCTGCTCGCGCAAGGATTCGTTGAGCCACCCGCTCCCTCCGGCAAGCACTAGAGGAGTGGAGTTTCGAATGTGAGCTGGCAGCTCACGCCAAGCGTAGAGAAGCTCCGCTATCTTCTTTCGCGGCTCAAGTGTGGAGACGCAGAGGGCATAATGGCCCGGGAAGACTCCCAGCGCCGCCAGTCGTTCGGCAATCTCCGCTCCTTCGCGTGGGTGGAAGGCAGCCGTCACTCCCAAAAAGACTGAAGTAACTGCGCTTTCGGGCACACCAAAATCTACAATAAGTTCACTGCGCACCGTTTCAGAGTCGGTGATTACATGAAGAGCGCGCGCGAGGGAGCTTTCGAAGTGGCGTTCGAATGCGCGGATCCGCTCGATCGGGTGCGTTTCCGGATAGCGGAAGACAGAAAGATCATGAACGGTGATAATGCCTGTGTCCGCTTCCCGGGGAAGGAAGTAATTTGGAGCATGAACCAAGGTGCGGTTCAGGCGGCGTTTGGCGAGATGACGCCACAATCCCTTGGACCACCAGTTTGGCGTTGGCGATCGCGTATTGAGAACTGCATCCAATCGTTGCACATAGGTGCCGTTGGCGAAATATCCTACGCGGCCGACGTTTGGCTCAAGCGGGATTCTCTTGCAGAGTTCCCATGTATATCGGCCGATACCGCTGAGCTGTGGACCCAGAGCGTCCACCACGATTGTGACGTCCATTGAATCAGTTCTCGAGCATCCAGCGGAGTGT
>JAICIH010000156.1 GCA_025924475.1 Bryobacteraceae bacterium | reverse complement strand
GCTGTTTCATTTCCTTTCGAACCCCTAAGGCTTACATAGTATCGCTTTTGATAAGCAAAGCGGTAGTAAATAATACAGGTAAACGTTGCCGTTTTTGTACCATACCGCCGGAGTCCTAGCCGTACTCTCCCCAACACTCCTGGGGGCGACGTTTAACCAGGATGTCGCGCCCATCGTTTATAAAAACTGTGGGCCATGCCACAGACCGGGCGGGTCTGCTCCTTTCTCCCTATTGAGCTACAGCGATGTGAAGCGGCACGCCTCGCAAATTGCGGACGTGACGCGACGGCGTTTCATGCCGCCCTGGCTGCCGGACTCCGCACACGGCGAGTTTCTAGAAGAGCGGCGGCTCACGGATCGGGAGATCGAGACAATCGGCGAGTGGGTAAAACAAGGCGCCGCGTTGGGACCGGCCGCGGATGCGCCCGTTCCACCAAAGGTCGCCGCAGATTGGCCTTTGGGCAAGCCGGACTTGATACTGCGAGTCGGGAAGCCATATCGTCTGCCCGCGGGCGGGCCGGAAATTTTTTGGAATTTCGTGATTCCGGTGCCGATTACCGCAGCACACTGGGTGAAGGCGGTGGATATCCGACCAGGCTCCGGTGCGGCACGCGCGCTGCACCACGCGAGCATCATCCTGGACCGCTCGCAGGCGGCGCGACGGCATGAGACGTCGCCGGGCGGCGGATTCCCCGGAATGGATCTGGAAATCGAAGAGACCACGTTCGACCCGGACGGCACGTTTCTGGCGTGGAAGCCGGGCAATGTTCCGGTAGCTGAGCCGGACGGCATGGCCTGGCGCGCCACGCCGGGCATGGATCTTGTATTCAACGTGCATCTTCGGCCTACAGGAAAGCCGGAAATTGTAAATCCGGAGATTGGCCTATATTTCACGGATAAGCCGCAAAGCAAGTTTCCGATGCTGGTGGAGCTGCAGCGGGACGCTTCGATCGACATACCGGCGGGCGATCGCGATTATGTGGTCGCGGACGATTTTCGCTGTCCGATGGACGTGAAGATTCTGGCGGTGTATCCGCACGCGCACTATTTGGGCAAGCTGCTCGAGGGATATGCGACGCTGCCGGACGGCACGCGCAAAACGCTCATTCGGATTCCGGATTGGGACCTGAGCTGGCAGGGCGTGTATCACTTTAAGGAGCCGGTGACGCTGCCGCACGGCTCGGTGATTTCGATGCGCTTCCATTACGACAATTCGGCGGCGAATGTGCGCAATCCGAATAGTCCTCCGAAGCGCGTGCGCGGCGGAAGCCACGCGAACGACGAGATGGGAAATCTGTGGCTGCAGGTGCTGCCGGTGGAAGAAGGCGACCATCGCGCGGAGTTGGAAGAAGCGCTGGCGCGGCAGCGGTTAGAGCACGATCCGCAGAATTATTTCGCGAATTTTCATTTAGGGGACGTACTGTTGAGCCGCGGCGATGCGGCCGGATCTGTGCCGTATTTTAATGCGGCGGCAAAGGTGCGCCCGCAAGATGCGCTGGCGGCAACCCAATTAGGGGTGGCGCTGGCAACAGCTTCACGGTTGCCCGAAGCCGTCGCGCAATTCAAACGCGCGTTGGAACTCGATCCGAAGTTCACGGACGCGCGATTCGACCTGGCGAGCGTGGAGGCCGAGGGCAGATTGTGGCAGGAAGCGGCGAGCGATTTCAAACGGGTGCTGACCGAGAGACCGCGAGATGCGAGAGCGCACCAGCATCTGGGCGAAGTTCTGTTTTTGTGGGGCGATCAATTCAGCAAGGCGGGACAGTATGAGCAGGCGATTGCACGTTATCGTGAGGCGCTGACTTATCGTCCCGCGGATGCCGAGCTTCACATGAGCCTCGGGGTGGCGCTTGCACGCGCGCAGCGGTTGGCGGAGGCGGTACCGGAGTTTCAGGCGGCGCTGCGGATCAATCCGAATTTTCAGCCGGCTCGGCAGGCGTTGGAGCAGGTACAGGGGCGACTGGGCAAGGGCAAGTAATGGCTGCGTGAGAGAGAGAGCGGCCGATCGCTTTCTACTATTCTCACGTGACGTTTTATCGCCGGCGGCTTCCCCATTTGTATGTCGCCGATCAGCCGGTCTTTGTGACTTGGCGTCTCTATGGCAGTCTGCCTCCTGGCCGTGTATTCCCTAATTCCGAAATAAGCTCTGGGCGGGCATTTGCCGCTTTAGATCGTTTATTGGACGAGGGTTGTGTTGGCCCGCTTCAACTTAGCCAGCCCGCAATTGCTGACATGGTTGTGGAGGTGCTGCACTATATGGCGGATGCGCAGCGGCGGTATACGTTGCACGCGGTCGTTGTTATGCCTAATCATGTTCATGTTTTACTGAGCCCACGTGTTCCGCTTCCGCAGCTCACCAGAGCTTTGAAAGGATATAGCGCTAAGCGAGCGAATCAGATTTTGGCACTTACAGGTAATCCTTTTTGGCAGGAGGAGAGTTATGATCATTTGGTTCGAAATGTGGCGGAGGGAGAGCGGATTCGGCGTTATATTGAACAAAATCCGGTTCGTGCAGGGCTGGTGAGGGAGGCTAGCGAGTATCGTTGGTCTAGCGCGGGATGGCCGACCAGGAGGTCCGCCCCACTTTTTAGTAATTTAGTAATTAAGTTAAGTTATTAGTATAAACATTAAATAGCAACTAAGTTATTAGTATAGGATTGCGAGGGAATCAGCGGGGAGTTCGATTAATCCTGGGCGGGCGTGCCAGCCGGATTCGGAGGCGATGACGTTTTTGGCGGGCCGCGAAATGGGCAAAGCCTGGCGGTCCGGGGCGAAGTTGCATGCTACTTCGACTGCGCCGCGCCGCATGACCAGCCAGCGGGCGCGTTCATCGAAATTCACTTGCACGCGGTCAAGCCGGCCATCGGTTAGCGACGGCTGCGAACGCCGGAAGGCAATGAGCGTTCGGTACCAGGCGAGCAGAGATGCGTGCGGCTCGCTTTCGACTTCTTTCCAGCAGAGCTTCGAACGCGCGAAGGTGGCGGGGTCCTGTGGATCGGGCACCTGTTGCGGATTCCAGCCGAATGCTGCGAATTCATTGCGGCGGCCTTCGGATACGCTTTTCGCCAGGTCGTGGTCCTGGTGATCGGTGAAGTATTGAAACGGCGAGGACGCGCCAAATTCTTCGCCTTGAAACAGCATAGGAACGAAAGGTGCAGTGAACACGAGAGCAGCGGCGATTCGTTGACGGCCCGGATTGACAATATGGCCAAGGCGGTCGCCCATGGCGCGATTGCCTACCTGATCGTGATTTTGGGCGTAGCCGAGAAGGCTGTGGCCGGAAACGCGCGGATCGCGGCGGCCATGCACGCGACCGCGGTAAGTCGAATACTCGCCGGCATAGACATAGCCTTGCTGGAGCGCCGCGGCCAATTGACGGAGGGATCCGAAATCCTTGTAGTAGCCGCCGGTTTCGCCGGTGAGTACGCTGTGGAGCGCATGATGAAAGTCGTCGCTCCACTGGGCGTCGATACCGAGGCCACCCGCTTCGCGGCAGGTGACGACGCGAGGATCATTCAAATCGCTTTCGGCGATCAGGACCAGGCGGCGGCCGAGAGACGCTTCGAGCGCGTCGATTTCGCTCGAAAGATTTTCAAGAAAAGTTATCGCAGAGCGATCGTAGTATTCGTGAATGGCGTCGAGACGGAGACCGTCGAAGTGATAGTCGCGGAGCCAGTGCACGGCATTGTCGATAAACAGACGGCGGACTTCGCGGCTGTCCCGGTGGTCGAGATTGACAGCGGGGCCCCAGGGCGTGTTGTAGGCGGCTGTGAAATACGGCCCGAAGCGCGCGAGGTAATTGCCTTCGGGACCGAAGTGGTTATAGACAACGTCGAGCAGAATGGCGAGGCCTTTGGCGTGGCAGGCGTTCACGAGCCGTTTGAGATCGTCCGGCGCGCCGTACGCGCGGTGCGGCGCAAAAAGATCGACGCCATCGTAGCCCCAGCCGCGCTCGCCGGAAAACTGATTGACCGGCATGAGCTCGACGTGAGTGGCGCCGAGATCGCGGAGATAATCGAGGCGTTCGATGACGCCCGCGAAGGTTCCGGTGGCAGTGAATGTGCCCACGTGCAATTCGTAAATGATGGCGCTCGAAAGCGGGCGCGCTTGCCAGGCTGCGTCGGTCCATTGGAAGGCGTCGCGATCAACCAAGCGCGATGGGCTATGCACGCCGCTGGGCTGATAAGGGGAGCGCGGATCGGGGAGCGGATCACCATCATCCAGGATGAAGGCGTAATCGGCGCCTGGACCGGCGTTTTCCACAGTAGCCTTCCACCAACCACCGTTGGCGAGCCGCATGGAATGGTCGGCGCCAGCCACGCGAACGGCGAGTGTCCGGGCACGAGTGGCCCAGACTTCGAATTCATGCATATTGCCTATTGTTTGATGAGGAGAGCCGCTGGAAAGGCTTCGAGAAGATCGGCTATGGAGGTATTGCCGCCTTGAACGAGAGCGCCGGTGAGTTCATTGCGCCAAGAGCCCGGTGGAATTTCGAGGGTAGTATCGCCCCAGTCGCCGGCGAGTTTCCACACGAGGCGCGGCAAGAGGACGAGCGCATTCTTTCCACGCAAGTACGCGACGGCGTGCTCGGAGCGCGAACCTTTCACTAGAAGCGGCGTGTACCTGCCGGTTTGATCGAAGCACTCTGGATATTCACGGCGGATGCGCAGGCCATGATAAATGGTCCACAGCTTTGGCAGGCCCTCATCGATGCGCTGCCAAACCTGCTGCACGTTCAAATGCTGCATTTGACAAAGCAGCCGACGGCGCAGGGCGTAGTCCACAGGCCGGCGATTGTCCGGATCCACCAGACTGAGATCCCACAACTCGGAGCCTTGGTAAAAGTCGGGAACTCCCGGCGAAGTCAGTTTCAGGAGCGTGAGGGCGAGGGAGTTGATGCGCCCGGGCTCGATCAGGGGCTGAACGAAGTCTTCGAAATCGTGCAGAAATTCCCGATCCGCGTAAAGAGATTCGATGAATTGCCGTGTGGCATTTTCGAACTGCTCATTGGGGGCAAGCCAGGAGGTTTTGCGCTTGGCTTCGCGAACCGCCTTTTCCATAAATGGCCACAGACGATCGAGACCAATAGGCCATGCACCGAGCATGGTCTGGTACAGCAAATATTCGGTGTTGGAGTCGGGGCAATCGCGGCTTTTGTAGCGCGCGTTGTGTGAGGACCAGCGCGCGACGGCTGCTTGCCATTCCCGCGGCATTTCGGATAACAGACTAATGCGCATTCGCACGTCTTCGCTGCGCTTGGTGTCGTGGGTGGAGGTGGCGAGCATGCTGTGCGGCCGGCTGCGCTGCGCATCGGAGCAGAAGGCGTGAAAGTCGCGGGGAGAGACACCGAAGCGGCCAGGATCGCCGCCCACTTCGTTCAGGGCCACGAGCCGGTTGAAGCAGTAGAACGCTGTGTCCTCTACGCCTTTTGCCATGGCGGGTCCAGTGAACTGCTGAAATCGCATGACGAACTCGGATTCGACTTCGCCCCGGACGTGCAGGAGCAAAATATCGCGGATGAAATCGAACAGATCGGGATCGATTTCCGGACGGTTCCTCTTGGCGCAGGCAATCGCGCATTCGACGTAGTGTTCGTCATCCTGGGTGATCTCGTCGCGAGCGGGGGAAACGTAGGTACGATAGACCGGCAGACAGGCGACCAATTCGCGAATAGCGCGGCTTGCGTCCGAGCGCGTGTAGTCGCGGCGATCGCGATGACATTCGAAGATGGCGGTCAGGAGACTGGTCAGCCGATTGACATCACTGCCGAGAAGTTCGCGCATAACCTGATGTTTCTTCTCCCGGCAGAGGGCCGAATAGTCTGTCGTTTCGCCGGTGAAATCGGCGTAGATCTTCGTAAGCGCCCCAGCATTGGATGAATCGACAAATAATCCGCCCGCCTCATTCAGGTAATCGTATCCGGTGGTGCCGTCGATGGGCCATTCGGGCCGGTAAGGCTCGCCGGGCTCGAAGATCTTTTCGCCCACGATCCAGACGTCCGCCGCTTCGCTGCGCAGGCGTTCGAAATAGCCGCGTGGATCGAGTAGGCCGTCGGGGTGATCGACGCGGATACCATCGAGAATGCCTTCGCGCAGCCAGCGCAGAATCAGGGCGTGCGTATCGGAGAAGACTTGCGGATTTTCAACGCGCAATCCGACCAACGTATTGACATCGAAAAAACGCCGGTAGACGAGTTCCTCTTTCGCGGTTTGCCAGTAGGCGAGCCGGTAATTCTGCTGCTCGAGCAAGGCATCCAGGCGGTCAACGTTTTTATTGATCGCTTTCAGTTGGTTATCGACCGCTTCGGCAATGAAAGGAGTTTCGTTAAAGAGACGCTCGAGCAGGTCGGCAATTACGTTCTTATCGCGGTGGCGCTCGGTAAGGCTGGCCGAATCCGTGAGCGAAGCGTGGGGGAGCCGCGATAGAGAATCGGCAAAGAAGGCGAGGTAGTCCGATCCGGTTTCTCCGGCGGCGGTCATCAGAATGGCCGGCAAGGAGCGCGGCGAAGCGGGCAGCTCATGCTCGAAATACTTGATGAAGAATTCGCCGCCGCGGCGCTGGATCCGAATCTCGCCGCGATCGAGAACGCGGCCATAGTGGTCCCCCAGAATCGGCACGAGGAGTTTGTTGCGCAGCTTTTCTTCATGCGGCTGCCAATCAATATCGAAATAGAAAGAATATCTGCTGGATGGGCCGTTCTGCAGCACGTCCCACCAGTAGCGATTGCGGCGGCCGCTGATCGCCATGTGATTAGGGACGATATCGAGCACCTGACCAAGCCCGTACTCACCCAATCGGGAAGAAAAGCGCGCGTGCGCTTCGCTGCCACCCAACTCGTCGTTCACATGGTGATGATCGACGACATCGTAGCCGTGCTGGCTGCCGGGCGCGGCCTGCAGATACGGCGAGCTATAGATATGAGAAACGCCAAGCCGGCGGACATAATCCGCAATCTCCGCGGCGGCATCGAAGCCGAAGCCGGCGTGCAATTGCAAACGATAGGTGGCGACTGGAATCCGGGCCATTCGGAGGTAAGACATGCCAGACCTGAGATTGTTTCGAGGCAGCGAATATTAGAACGACGTACAGTGGTAGTAATCCCCTATGTTGTACGAAATCGAGAGCCAGGCGGCGGCGCACAATCCCGCTATCCTGCTGCATACGGACGATACTGTGGCGATCGCCCGAAAAAATATAGAAGCCGGGCGCGACTTGGAAATACACGGCGTTATGGTGCGAACACTCGCGCCCATTCCCGCCGGCCACAAGGTAGCAATTCGCTCAATTCGAGCCGGAGATCCAGTATACCGCTACGGAAATGTGATTGGGTTTGCGACCGCCGCGATCGAGCCGGGCGAGCATGTCCACGTACACAACTTGGGATATCAGGAACTCGATACTGCCGAAATTGCGGTTGCGGAGAAACCGAGTTCCCAGCGTGTTGCGTCATCGGAAACTTTTCTTGGTTATCAGCGTGCGGATGGTCGTGTAGGAACGCGGAATTACATTGCCGTGGTTGCGGCCAGCAACTGTGCGGCACATACGGCCGAGTTGATCGCCGAAAGTTTCGCGGGCACGACGCTGCCGGAGAATTTAGATGGCATTGTGGCCTTTCCGCACGGCGAAGGCTGCGGGCAAGCCATGGGAGCGGATACCGAGCAACTCCAGCGCACGCTCGAAGGGGTGCTCGATCATCCGAACGTTTCGGCGGCGCTGATACTCGGCCTAGGTTGCGAGGTGAATCAGATCGATCACTATTTAGGACGCAACGGATCCGGGCCGACACCGGCGGCGCTGCATGGATTGACGCTGCAGACCTCGGGCGGCACGCGCGGAACGGTGGAGGCGGCACGAAAACAAATCTTCGAATTTATCGATCGCGCAGCGGCTGAAAAGCGAACCGAAATGCCAGCGAGCAAGCTGGTTTTAGGGTTGAACTGCGGCGGATCGGATTCGTTTTCGGGAATCACGGCAAACCCGGCGCTGGGCTATTGCTGCGATCTGATCGTGGAACGCGGCGGCACGGTGGTGCTGGCCGAAACGACGGAGATTTTCGGCGCGGAACATCTCCTGATGCGGCGAGCGCGGAGCGCCGAGGTCGCGCGCCAGCTCCTGGGATGCGTAGAGAAATATAAAATTTATTTGCGGCAGTTTGGCGGCAGCTTTAACGACAATCCTTCGCCCGGAAATAAGGAAGGCGGGCTGACGAATATTTTGGAGAAGTCATTAGGCGCGGTGGCTAAGGCCGGCACGAGCACGCTGGAAGACGTTCTCGATTATTCGGAACGCATTCGAAAACCGGGATTCGTGTTTATGAATACGCCGGGGTACGATCCGGTCTCGATCACTGGACTGGCGGCCGGCGGAGTGAACCTGATTGCGTTCACCACCGGGCGCGGAAGCGCTATCGGTTTTCCCAGCATCCCGGTTTTGAAGATCGCGAGTAATTCGAACACGTATCGACGAATGACCGGCAACATGGACATCAACGCCGGACGCATTGCCGATGGCGATGCGACTGTGGAGCAAGTGGGCCGGGAGATTTTTGAGACGCTATTGCGCGTAGCTTCCGGCGCTCGCACGCACGCCGAAGAGCTGGGGCATCACGAGTTTTCGCCCTGGCGGATTGGACCGGTATTGTAGACCGCTTTATTTGGGCGCGATGTAAAAGAAATAAGCGGTCATCACCGCGCCAATAGCAATGATCGATCCGCGGATTACTTTCGGCGGCAACTGGCGCGCGCCGAGCGGACCGAGATAACCACCAACAATTCCTGCGGCCATCATGACGAGCGCCGGACGCCAGGATACCTGATGGGAAGCGATAAAGATTCCCGCAGCGATACCGTTTAGCGAGCTGCCGAGAACGGTTTTGATTCCGTTCATGCCGTGGATATCCGTTAAGCCGTATAAGCGCATGGCAGCGAGAAACATGATGCCCATGCCGCCGCCAAAATAACCGCCGTAGACGGCGATAGGAAAAAGGATGAGCAACATGGCGCCGTGGTTGGCATGCAAACGCCCGCGCAGTGCGAGACCGACTTGGTTGCCAAACGCAAACAGCAAAGTGGCAAACAACAGCAGCCATGGCGCAACCTGGCGGAAAGTTCTATCTGATGTGAAAAGAAGTAGGGCCGCGCCGCTAGCACCTCCTAAAATGCCGATGAGGAACCACGATTTAATGTGCACTTCGCTGAGGCGCCGGATATCCATCCGGTAAGCGAAGGCGCTTGTTGCCGAGCCAGGCACCATTGCCACGGTGCTCGAGGCGTTGGCCATTACCGCAGGCACACCCGCGAATAACAGCGAAGGAAACGTAAGAAAACTACCTCCGCCCGCGACCGAGTTGATGGCTCCGGCGAATAGGCCGGCGAGGATCAATAAAAGATAGGTCATGGGGAAAGCTTTAGTGTAGAGCCCGATTACACTGACAATGTAATGCGCTTCCTGATTCTTGCTTTGTGCGCTTCAGTCGTCCTCCCGGCGGCCGAACGGAAGCCGATCACGCTCGACGAATTTTTGTCGCAGCCCACCGCTCATGCGCTCGATCCAATTTGGTCGCCCGATGGGAAACAGTTCGCCTACAAGCAAAAGGACGATGTTTATCTTTACGACATCGCACAGCGGAAAGAGCGCCGCTGGTTTACGGCGAAGACATCGCCGGCGAAAAATACATCATGGCAGAATCGCCGCGTCAGTTCGCAATCGTACCAGTGGTTTCCAAATGGGAAGGATCTGCTAACGACAGAAGACGGCAATTTGTTCATTGTGCATGCCGATGGAACACGCGAGCAAATCACAAAAAGCGCCGGGGACGAGGAGGATCCAAAACTTTCTCCAGATGGCAAGCATGTTCTTTATCGGTCGAAGTCGAACCTCTACACGTTAGATCTTGCAACCAAGCAAGTCCGGCAGTTGACGCACGACGGAAGCGAGACGCTGCTGAATGGGAAATTGGATTGGGTCTATCCGGAAGAGCTCGAGATCCACACGGCCACCTGGTGGTCGCCGGATTCGAGGCGGATTGCTTATCTGCAATTCGACGTGAGCCAGGAATTTTTGTATCCGCAGCTCGATTTACTGGGGAGACGGGCCGAGAGCGAACCACAGCGCTATCCGCAAGCCGGCACTCCAAACGCGCATGTGCGGCTGGGTGTAATCTCGCTCGATTCGAGTGGCACGAAATGGATGGATGCCGGCGATACATCCAATTCCCTGCTGGCCCGCATCGCCTGGCTACCAGACTCGTCGAAAGTGGCGATAGAACGCATGAACCGCGTCCAAAACGAACTGGATTTGCTGTTCTGCGATGCGACGACCGGGGCGGCGCGCGTGGTGCTGCACGAGCAATCGCCAACCTGGATCAACATGGCGGATAATTTGGTGCTGCTGAAATCGCGCCCCGAATTTTTATGGACCAGCGAGCGAGGTAGCGGATTCCGGCATCTCTATCGTTATTCGAATACTGGCGAACTACTTCGGCAACTCACCAGCGGCAATTGGGAAGTACGGTCGATCACCGCGGTGGATGAAACACGCCGGATGGTCTTCTTTACGTCGTCCGAGCAGAGCCCGTTAGAGACGCAACTGTACTCGGTGGGATTCGATGGCGGCGCGCGCACTCGATTGACGAAGGAGGAAGGCGTACATAGCATTCATGCAAATCAGGACGGTAGTTTTAGCGTGGATGCTTTCTCAAATGCGAAGCGGCCGCCGGAGACGGTGCTGCGCAATGCGGCGGGAGAGCAGGTCGCGGTTTTAAAACCGATGGATCGAAAGCAGCTCGAGACCTATCAGTTTCCGCCGACCGAGATTCTGGAAGTTAAAGCGAAAGACGGCACCGTGTTGTACGGACGGCTGATCAAACCATCCAATTTTCGCGAAGGCGTCCGGTATCCGCTGATTGTGTATGTATACGGCGGGCCGGGTGTGCAATTGATTTTGAACGATTGGCAAGCGCCGAATTGGGAGCAGGCGCTGGCCGAACGCGGTTACCTGGTGTGGCAGCTCGAGAACCGCGGATCGAAGGGACGCGGTCATGCGTTTGAAACACCGATTTATCGCGAACTCGGTAAGCAGGAGGTAGCCGATCAGCGGCTTGGCGTCGAATATTTATTGAGCAAGGGGTTAGCGGACCGGGAGCGCATCGGCATCACCGGCTGGAGCTATGGCGGATACATGACCATTCATTCCATGCTGCTTGCGCCGGATATTTTCAAAGTGGGCGTTGCGGGCGCGCCGGTGAACGATTGGCACAACTACGACACAATCTACACAGAACGCTATATGGACACGCCGGCGAACAACGCCGCGCGCTACAATTCGTCTTCCAACGTGCCGAACGCGGCGAAACTCGAAGGGCGATTGCTGATTGTTCATAACTTCGAAGACGATAACGTGCTGTTTCAGAACACCATGCAGATGGCGAATGCACTCGAGAAAGCGAACAAGCGTTTCGTCATGCAAATCTATCCGCAGAAGACGCATGGGGTAACGGGGGAGCTTCGCAGGCCGTTGTATGAACAAATGACGGCCTTTTTTGACGAGCATTTGAAGGGTGCCCGCTAAGAACCGCTGGCTAGGATTCGGCCGCGCCCGGAAAGTTCAGGAATACGGGTAGAGTTTCGCGCATGGAAGACTCGTGTTCCCATTCGTCGTATTCGGCGAGTCTCTCACGCTGGCTGCCCTGAATGTGACTCGACATCAGCTCCGAGGCGCGCGCCGCATTCCCCTCCGCAATCGCTTCGAAGATTCCATGATGATCCTTGTGAATCTTGGTGAGCAGGGCGGCATTATGGCCGTACCGGTGGATCGAGAAGATTCGCATGAGCAAGCGAGTTTCGTTTACCGTCTTCAGAATCCGGGCGTTGGCGGCCATGCGAAGGACCAGAGTATGAAAGCCGAGATCGCAAGCGATGAAGCGGCCCATTTGCTTCTCGTTGAGAGTGGCATCGGACGATTTCGGTAGGTCGTTTTTTATGCGAAGAATTTCATCGGCGAAACTCTCCAACCGCTGGAGGTCCTGAGGACTGTTAGTTTGGCGCGCCACTTTGCCGACAGCGTACACTTCCAGCGCTTCACGCATCTCGTACAAGTCGATGATGTCCTGGCGCCGAAGCTGCACCACGATGGTGCCGCGATTCGGAGTCTGCTCGAGTAATCCTTCCGCGACCATTTGCCCGAGAGCCTCGCGGATGGGCGTTCGGCTGCTGCCTAGCTCATGCGCGAGCGCGACTTCGGAAACAGCGCTGCCAGGCCGCATTTCCCCGCGGGCAATTTTCTGCTGAATCAGCAGATAGGCCCGCTCGCGAACGGAGCGATCGCGCTGCGGAGTGTGGGCAGAGGCATGGCGCTTCACCAGATTCAGTATACAATCGTGGCGGAAGAAGCTGTATACTGCGATAGACAATATGTCGACAGATGTGGACTGGAAACTGCCTTCCCCCTTGCGCGGCATTGTTCCTCCGTTAGTCACGCCATTGACCGAGGCTGGAAAGTTCGACGTTGGGGCTTATGCCGCATTGATCGATCGGGTCATCGGGGCGGGCGTTCACGGATTGTTTCTTCTCGGCACCACGGGAGAATTCTGCAGCTTGAGCGCGGAAACGCGAAGGCAGGTGACGACGGAGGGATGCCGGGCAGCGC
>JAICIH010000155.1 GCA_025924475.1 Bryobacteraceae bacterium | reverse complement strand
GGCATAGAAGACGTTTCAAGGAGGGCCGATTGCCAATCGGCCGCGGCTTACCAAGCCGCCCCACACGGCAGGGGTCTCAAACTCCGGTTGCATCAGGCTTAAGTAAACGACATTGCGCATGAGTGCGTGCGCTATAAGGACTGCAATCGACCATTATTTTTTCGACTACTCCCAGCGAAGTGCCAATACAGGGTCCACTCGCGTTGCTCGAAGCGCGGGGATGTAAGTCGCCATGAGAGCGACGGCCCCTAACAAAACGGCTACTGATGTGAGCACGACCGGATTTGACGCTTCTACTCCAAAAAGCAAGCTGGACATCAGAGGTGTAAGGGCTAAAGAGCCCACAACACCGAGGAGAATTCCCATAATTGTCAGGCGCATGCCTTCCAATACCACCATCCGGCGCACATCCCGCGGCCGCGCTCCCAGGGCGATGCGGACGCCGATCTCATGAGTGCGCTGTCGCACGTCGTATGCCATCAAGCCGTAGACGCCGATTGCAGCCAGGACCAGCGCAACGCCGCCGAAAATGCTCAACAGAATCATATTGAATTGATTGCGTGCGGTAGATTCGACGATCACCTGGCGCATAGGCCGGATATGGGCCAGCGGTAATCCGCCGCTCGCGGTGCGAAGCTCTCGTTGAATCGCGGTGCTCAGCGATGACGGTTCCGTTCGTGTGCGAATCGTCCAGATAAGGGGCTGGTTTCTAGTGATGATCCTCGTCATGCTGTCGCTCGTTTGCATGATCGGTATATACACCAGAGGCTGCGGCCGGTGGCTAAGGCCGGTATCCCGGACCCCGCCGACGATGCCAATAATCTGGCGGGTAGGATCTTCAAGGGGCGCGCCACGCCGTTTGAAAAGAGTGATGCGATCCTGCAGCGGGTCGCCATTAGGCCACAACACCGGGGAAGACCAGCGAAATTTCTCGTTGAGCCCTTCGGCCAACGCGTTGTTTATCAGTACAACCGGCGCGGCCTGTTCGGTGTCGCGATCCGTAAGCATCCGTCCGCGAATCAGCGGAATCCCTAGCACCTCAAAATAGCGTCGAGATATGTATGAAACGTCTGTTCCGTGGGTATCTTCCGGATCCGGGCGGCTCTCGGTCGTGAATGGCCCGCCAAAAGGGTTTTCCAGCGGAAGCGAATAGGTCGCTGCCAAGGCTGTCACTCCCGGCAGCGCCTCGACTCGCCGCTCTGCGTCGCGTATCAACTGCGCAACGGCCGACGTCGTCTGGAAGCGAGTCCCGGCAAGGGACATCTCCATTGTGAGGACGTTGCGCGTCTCGAATCCGGGATCGACGGTGCGCAGAGCATGGAATGTGCGAATCAGCAGTGCTGCGCCTGCAAGCAGGACCAGCGCCAGGGCGGTCTCTGCAATCACCAGAATGGAGCGTCCCCTGCTCTGGCGCGGGCTGGAGGTGGAGCGCATACCGCTTTCGTTGAGCGTTGTGCCGAAATCGGCACGAGAGGCGCGGAAAGCGGGCAGCACTCCGAAGAGGATTCCAGTAAACACGGACATGAGCAGCGTAAATGTGAGTACTTGCCAATCCAGCGTTACGGCGGAACCTTGTGGACCAATTCGTGGGATATTGCCGGGATTGAGGCCAAGGAGCGCATGCAGTCCGATGTAGCCGGCGGGAAGACCCAGCGCGCCCCCGAGGAGCGATAGAAGTACACTCTCGATCAGTAACTGCGAGACGATTCGACACCGCCTGGCCCCGAGCGCAGCGCGAATGGCCATCTCGCGCCGCCGCACAGTAGCGCGTGCCAGCAGCAGATTCGCGACATTGGCGCAGGCAATCAGGAGCACAAAGCTAACCGCGCCAAGTAGCACAAGCAGCGCCGGGCGAACATCGCCCACGACGGCGTCTCGCAACGGCTCTGTAGTGAAATTTCGTCGCCGTCTTTCCTCGCTCCAGAGCCAATTCGGAAACTTTCTCAGAAACTGTTCGTACGCCAACCTCAACTGAGCCTTCACCATCTCGAGCGTGATACCGGGTTTCAAACGCGCTGCGACACGGAGATAATGCCCGTGGTTGGTGCTATTGGGATCGGCTTGCAGAGCAAGCCAGACATCGGCAGACGCATCCGGGGCGAAAGCCGGACCAAGTACGCCGATCACCACGTGGGGCTCCCCGCCCAGCAGAATGGCTTTGCCGATAATCCCGCGATTCCCGCCGAACCGCCGGCGCCATAATCCATTGCCGATCACGGTTACGCGGGGGCCACCGGGTCGATCTTCATCTAAGGAAAACGTTCGACCTAATTCCAACGGTGCGCCGAACAGCGGGAAATAGTCTGCCGAAACGTGGAGAGCCTTCACTTGCTCGGGCGGCTCGCTTCCGGTTAGGTTGTTGACTGCGCGGCTCGGATAATCATAGGCTGCGATCTCCTGGAATACCTGCTTTTGCTCCCGCCAGACGTTGAACTCCGGAACAGAAGCAATGTTAAAGTTTTTTCCCGAGGCCCAATTGGGGGAGAAAATCATGAGCTGGACGATTCGGTCCGGCTCGGGATATGGCAGCGGATGGAGCAGCACCGTATTGACCACAGTAAATATGACCGTGTTCGCGCCAATCCCGAGCGCGAGCGTCAGTATTGCTACCGCTGTAAATCCAGGGGTCTTCGCCAGCATTCGCAGTCCATAGCGAAGGTCTTGAAAGAGGTTGTCGATCAGGCTTACTCCGCGCGCATCGCGGCATTCCTCTTTCCGTTGCTCCAGGCCGTCCATGGCGCGCAAAGCAGCGTAGCGCGCCTCTTCCGGCGGTAGGCCTTGGGCGATGTATTCTTCCGTTTTCCGCTCCAGGTGATCTCGCAGTTCTTCATCCAGTTCCCGCTCCACATCCCGGCGGCGGAACAGCGATCGCCAGCGTAACGGCACGGTGTAGAACCAGTGTTCCAGTCGCATTTCATGCCTCCTCGAGTCGCACCACATGGGTGATGGCATTGGAGAGCCGCGTCCAATTGGCGGCTTCCCGTTCAAGCTGCTTGCGGCCGGGGCGCGTGAGCGAGTAGAACTTCGCCCGGCGGTTGTTCTCGCTGGGCCTCCATTCGGCAGCGATCCATCCTTCCTGCTCTAATTTGTGCAGAGCCGGGTACAGAGATCCGTCGCTGACCTGCAGGACGTCTCCGGAAACCTGCTTCAGGCGCTGGCTGATGGTCCAGCCGTTGAGCGGTTCCAACCCGAGAATCTTGAGCAGAAGAAGGTCCAAGGTTCCCTGGACCAGGTCCGATGGTTTGCTCATGCCGCCTCCCTCGGTTATCGAGAGCAGAATACATCAATTCCTCTCGGTAAGCAAGAGGAAAATATGCGTCGCTGTAGTGTTCTCCGGTGAATGTCTCAATGACTCCGTGGTTTCCGCTGGATTGCTTCAAAACCCCTTCAGGGATTATCCTTGTCTTAGAGGCGCCACATGGGAAAGGCCGCGCCGTTCTTCGCTGTTCTCGTCCTATCGACACCCATCTTTGCCCAGCACGCCGGAGGGTTCAGAGGGGGATTCCGGGGTAGCATGGGTCCAGCTTTCGGACATGGATCATGGGGAGCTATGCATCCCAGTATTCCGAGTCGCCCAATCGTCGGAAACAGCTTCAGCGCGCCGGTTCGCGGCGGAGTCATTATTGGACGTCCTTTGGGGCCTTCCGCGCCCCCGCTGCCCTTCAGCGGTATTCCGCCGGTCGGTCCGATTTCCCCGTTCACTTCAAACACAGCCAGTCCGGGTTTCTCTAATAGCCGGTTTTTCGGTCGCGGCTTCGGCTTCCGGCGCGGATTTGGCAGGGGCTACTTACCGTTCTACGGCGGCTTGTTTCCGCTGTTTGGAAATTATGGGCAGGCATATCCGGCAACACTCCCAAGCAACATTTACATCATGACCGGACCCGAGGCTTCCCCTTCTGTTAGCCCGCCTGAGCCCCCTCGAAAGCCCGCTCACAGCGTGATTCATGAGTACAAATGGCCGAATGAAGGCCCGCCGCTAACCAGAGAAGCCGCGACCTTTACCATCGCGCTCAAAGACGGCTCGAGGCGCTCTGCCGTGGTGACATGGGTTCAAAACAACCACTTGTACTTCGTGGACTCCAATGGAAAGCAGCAAGTGCTCGCATCAGACATCATCGACCACGATGCGACCCAGCGGCTCAACAGAGTGAAGAACCTGACGATTTACCTCCCAAGCTGACACGGACGGAGTCGAACGCCACTGCGCGCTAATTTGTGCTGGTCACGGCCGCCGCTTGCTTGCGGGAGTGCGAAAAAAATTGGCCAACCGACTCCCTAGCGGTCGCGGCTCAGTTTTCAGGATCAACGACTCTTTTAATGCGGGGCTAAAGCCCCGCGCGGGCTGAAGCCCACCCCCCGCTTGCTTACGTGTGCGGTTCTGATTTGCTCAGGATTTGGTTGAGGGCGTCGAGTAGTTCTCGCTCTCCGACCGGTTTCGTAAGACATACCGGAACGCCGAGCGTTCTTGCGGCGTCCGCCTCTTTCCGGCGCGCGGCCGATGTGAGCAGTGCGATTTTCGGTTGGCCGAATTGTGGTTCCAGCAGGATGCGCTGCGCGAGCGTGAACCCGTCTGTTTCCGGCAGATGGGCGTCCAGCACGACTAATTCGAAAGGATTGCCGCCTTCCGCGGCGTTTTGCAGAGCCTGGAGCGCGATCGCTCCCGAACAAGCCAGCGTTGGCCTTGCGCTATGGTTCGAGAGTATCCGGCCCAGAATCCTGCGGTTTGTATCGTTATCCTCTACCACCAGGACAGACCGGCCTTTCAAAATACCGCGTTGCTGCAAGTCCTCGTCCGATCGAGGCACTGCGCCGAGCCGTACCGTGAAGTGAAACGTGGAGCCTTTCCCCACTTCGCTTTCGAGCCAGATTCGTCCACCCATCAGTTCGACCAATTGGGACGAAATCGTCAGACCCAAACCGGTTCCTCCGAACATCCGGGTCGACGAGCCGTCGGCTTGCGCAAAAGCGCTGAACACATGGCGTTGTTTGCTTACCGGAATTCCGATGCCCGTATCTTCTACGCGGAAATGCAACTCCGCTGTTTCGTCTGAGGCCGGCCGCCGTTCGATACGTACGGTAACTTCTCCGTGCTCAGTGAACTTGATGGCATTGCCGGTCAAATTGATGAGGACCTGCTGCAGCCGTCCGGGATCTCCCAGCACTCGCGACGGAATCGCAGGATCAAATTCACATGCCAATTCCAGATCTTTAGCGGCTGCCCGGATTCCCAGAACCTTTAACATCGACTCAACGGATTCGCGCAGGTCGAATTCGATCGATTCGAGTTCCAGCTTGCCGGCTTCAATCTTGGAAAAATCGAGAATGTCATTCAAAATCCTCAGCAGGGAATTGGCCGAAGTTTTTACGCCTTCCAGGTAGCTTCGCTGCTCGCTGGTGAGCTCGGTATCGAGCGCCAGATCGGTCAATCCGATCACGCCATTCATCGGTGTGCGGATTTCGTGGCTCATATTAGCGAGAAATTCGCTCTTCGAGCGATTCGCTCCCTCGGCAGCCTGCTTCGCTTTTTCGAGCGCGGCCTCACTCAGTTTGCGATCGGTAATATCCGGGCTGATGCCGACATAACCGAGAAATTCGCCGTTCAGCGACAACCGCGGTTCGCCGTGGGACGCGATCCAGCGCCACTCACCATCCGCTCGCCGCACGCGGGCCTCGGCGCGAAACGGAGCGTGCGCCGCGATCGCTTGCAGATATTTCCCGACGTACTGGTCGCGGTCGTCCGGATGAATCAGCGAACTCCACTCGCTGCTGCCGGCGTGGTCGAAATTAGTTCCGAAAAATTCGCGATAGGTCCGGTTCGCCAGACGGTTGGTCCCTTTTGCGTCGGTCACCCAAATAATTGTTGGGCAGCTATCCGCCATAATGCGGAAGCGCTCCTCGCTCTCGCGCAGCGACTCTTCCCAGAGGCGTTGGTCGGTAATGTCTTTGGCGATTCCGAATCTTGTGGATTCGTCGCGATTGAAGGTGGTTCTCCAATCCAGAATCCGGTAAGAACCGTCCTTACACCGGTAGCGATTCACAAAATGCTTGGTTCGGTATTCCCGGCTTTGCTTGGCGATCTCGCTCAGCGTGCGCTCCAGGTCGTCCGGGTGAATGAAATCCAGCATCGGCGTCCGAAGCACTTCCTCGCGGGTGTAGCCGAGGGTGGTTTCCCAGGCCGGATTCACTCGTTTGAAGTAGCCGTCGGTGGAAACAATACATGCCAAATCGGGTATGAGGTTGAAGAACCTTTCAAAGTCGGACTCCGCCTCGCGCAACAAATCCGGCGTATTCCCGTTGGCAGTAGGAGTGGCCAGTTCCACGGTACAGCACATTACCTATAGCCATATCGGCGGAAAGGAGGCTAAGTTTCAGTCGTTCTCGATAGCCGGGCGGCCAAGTTGCAGAAACCGCTCCCTCTGGTCGCGGCTCGGTCCGGATCGTTCGTATCACGAGGCTGTCCCCGTTGGGCCATGGCCGAACCCGCCAAACGTCGAGACGAGTCTCGACGCAGCACGCAGGAGTGCGCGCGCAACATGAGTTGCGGTCGCGGTTCTGTTGGGGGCTCCTGATACGGTTCCGTACCTTGCTGTCACTACAGAAGGGGAGTTCATTATGGATCGCACGGATAAGGAAGAATCGCGCCGTCATTTTTTGAAGGCTATCGGCGCCGATGCAGCGGCATTGCTTTTGCCCGTCGCGCTGGTCAGGCCGGCTTTCGGCCAGGTGTGTGCGCCTCCCGGCAATACCTCCAATCCCACGCCCTGGGTGCGCGATTGCCGCTCGATTCAGGCGCGCCGACCGGCCTCCACGCTGACGGGGAGCGAAATTACGAAGCTTAAAGCTGCTTACAAGGCGATGCGGGACCTGGCCACCAGCGATCCCGCCGATCCACGCGGATTTCTGCACCAGACTCATATCCATTGCCACAATTGCGGTGGCGGCGGCAGCACGATTCAGGTCCACTTCGGCGATCGCTTCCTGCCCTGGCATCGCGCTTACCTCTATTTCCATGAAAAAATCCTGGGCACTTTGATCGGAGATATGAATTTCCGGCTGCCCTATTGGGATTGGGAAAATCCGGCGCATCGCACGATGCCATCGGCCTACACCTCGCCGAACAACAGCACAAATCCGCTATTCAATTCGCCGCGCAGCATGGGTCCCGGCGACACGCTCGATCCAACCGATGGCCAGCCGGCCACCGCGCTTTCGGAGACCAACTTCGCAGATTTCTCGCCGGAACTGGAAGGCAGCCCGCACGGCTCCATTCACAACGCGGTCGGCGGCGATATGTCCTTCTTCGATACGGCGGCAAAAGATCCGATCTTTTACGCTCACCACGCCAATGTCGACAAGCTTTGGTCCGATTGGACGAAGGCGGATGCTTCGCACACCGCTCCCACAACAGCGGCCTGGCTGAATCAGACGCAAGGGTTCTTCGATGAAAACAAGAAATGGCGGACGATTCGCAATGCTGATGTCGTGGATCACGAAGCGAAACTGCGCTATATCTACGCCGGGCGCACTTGGGAATACATAACCTGGCTGTGTCTGCGCGACTGGGTTCTGGTCGATCGCCTGCAAGTGCTGGACGCCAGCCGGATCCAATTGACCCAGGCGGGCCGGCAAAAGCTGCTGCCGATGATCGGCAAGAGCGAAACACGATTGCGCCTGATCTCGCCGCAACTGCCGCAAAACCGCAGCGCCAGTTATTTTCTGTATTATGATGAGCGCGACGCGAAGGCCAATCGCGGGCCCGAAAGCCCCAGCTATCTGGGACTGGTCTCGGTGGTGTTGATGAGCAAGGATGGCAGTCAGAAGATGGGCCAGCCGCGCAAGCTCGACTTTGACCTCAAGGGAAAGCTTAAGGGGCTGGCAGACCGCAGCGCCGAATTTTCATTCTTCCTTGTCGAAAAGACGCAGAAAGGACCTAATGCGGCTGTATCCAAATTGCCTGTTCGCGGCGTCGAAATTCTGAGAGGCCAGGAGGCCTGAGCGCTTGTTCGGGGCGGTCCATATATTCGCGGCGTTGCTATTGCTATCCGGCGAGCGCACGTTTCAGGTGCAAGTTCCCCGCGCTTGTGAGTCCCGCTCGTCCTTGCGTTTGTTGCTGAAGGATCTGGAACTCCCCCGCAACCGGGCGGTTACTATTCGCGCTTATGCGAAGCCGGCCCAAGGCGACGAGTCTTTCATTGGGCTTCTCGCGGTAATGGGCGATTCGGCGACTGCCACGGGTAATCGCAAAATGCCCGAGGCGCGAATTACGGCTACGCCTGCGTTCCGCCGTTGGCTGGAGGACGGCTCGGCCAGCGCGCCACTATCGATTATTCTGCGTCCGTTTGCCGGTAAGACTGCGCTGAAGGATTTGGAGTGGTCTGTGGGTGCGGTTGAGTGGGTGTGCCGGTAGGCGCTGAGAAGTGACCCCAAGCGTCGAGACGAGTCTCGACGCGGCACGCAAGAGTGCGTGCGCCACGTTTCTCGCGCCAGGTTTTGTAGATGCCGTGGATCATGAAGCATTGCGGCCCTTGCTTCCAAAGCTCTTCGCCGACTGTGCGCGCCAGAAATAGCGTATGACTTCCTAATTTGCGAACTGTCTCGATCTCCAGCTCTCTGGTGCGCATCGCAAAGTAAGGCACGGGAAGGCCAAGGCCCGCCGATTTTTTGGTTTCGAACGGAAGCTTACTCCATTCCACGAATTCTCGTCTGTGATTTTTCCCGAGCCGGCGTGCTACGGGGAATTGCTCGTTGGCAAAATTGCTGAGTGCGACCTTGCCGGCGCGCTCCACCAGAGGCGCGGCTTGCCGAGAGCTGTTGAGTGAAAACGCGAAGTAGCCGTTGCCAAGCGGTCCCATGAGATTCATGGGGAAAAGATTTCCAGTTTCGCCGTGGACTACGCTTACCAATACGACCGGACGAGGGCAGAGGAAGAAGACAATCATCGCGTGCGCGCCGCGTCGCGAGACGGGGACCTCGGGATCCGTTCTTCCGCGCAACCGCAGGTACTCCTGAAAGAGATAGTGGGCCCAAAGCCGCGGTTTCGGGAGGCAATAGTTTTTGCAATTTCGAACTTCAAATAGCTTCAGTTGCCGGCCGCCTACGGGTATGGTGTTCACAGGGCGAATCCCGATCTCGCCGAGCAATCGCCGCTGACCGTTCCGTTCCCGAAACTCAAGCGCAACAGGCTCGCTTTCCTCCGAATCGCTGTCCAAACAAACGCCAATCGTGAAAGGGACCGCACAAGCCAACACATGGCTATGCGTCACGTCGCGACCGGCGAGCCACACGCTTACCTCTGGCTGCGGATCGGGCAACGCCACCGTACATTGCGCTGGCAGATTCCAGTTGCCGAGAGCGATTCGTTTGAGCACTTGGAAGATCGCCACGGTCAGGGCTCCTTTTCGAATTCCAGCAGGACACAATCGGCCATATAACGAAAGGGCGTAAAGCCGCCGATCCAATTGTCGGCACGAGCCAATCGTTTCGTCAGATGGGGGAATCGCCGCGCCCAGGCCTCCATATAGGAAGGACCCACTCCAATCCCGATGCCTCTCCATTTCTTGCGGCGGAATCCCTGCGCAAAGGTCCGGGTAATTTCGCGCACCGAAGGCTGCCGGATGGTAAGCGCTCCGCGGGAGAGGCTGTCGCCTCCGTGCAAACGGCGCACCGCCTTCTTTGCATCCCCGTGGGCGAGATACCACACGATCTCCCAAGGAACGAATCGGCCCATCATGCTTACCAGTGCCGGAGCGCCAGGCTTCAGCAGCGGCGCCAGCTTTCGCACGACTGCCGGAAGATCTGCCACGCAATTCAAGCCTGCGAAATTCGAAAAGGCTCCATCGAAAGGTGCTTCGTTCGAGAGCGCATCGATGTGTTCGGTGGGCAGGACACGAAAATCGGTACGCGTGGCGGCGTTCGCCTTGCTTGCAAAGCTGCGGGCGATTTCGACCATGCGCGGTGAGATGTCGCAGGCGACGACGTGGATCCCTCGATTTGCAAGATGAACCGCATCGACGCCTGTTCCGCAGTTCAGCTCGAGTATGCGTTGCCCGGGCTGGAATACTCTGTCCAACTCGCGCCAGACGGCGAGCCGCCGCGTGGCGCCGATCAACGTTCGAGTGAAATTGTCATCGTAAGAGCCCGCTGCGCAGTCCCAATATTCTTGCGGAGTCGAAAAGGCGCGGCTCGACTTTCTCCATGCGGGTTCCAAACTCGATCGTAGAGCGGGAATGGAACGGAACGCGTGAAGGGGCTGTAAAGAATTTGTGAATCGGAGGGTACGATACGATTTGAGCGGGTTGACAACCCGCTGCAGGTTGCCAACCTGCCCCACAAAAAAATGGGATTTGTTGAAGATATACTTTCCGGAGATAGACCGGACAGCGTTCGCTCGGTGGCTCTTCCGCGGCGCGCTTCCTACTATCCCTCGCCGAGCGATTGGCGTGACGAAGTCATCTACTTTCTCTTGCCCGACCGGTTCAGCGATGGGAAAGAAAGCACGCGTCCGCTGCTCGATCCCAATAATCGTCTCGCATTTCGTCCGGCAGATTTCCGCTGGGATTCCTGGTCTCAATCCGGCAGCGGCCGCTATCAAGGCGGAACGATTCGAGGCTTGATATCACAACTGCCGTACATCGCCGCGCTCGGCGCTACCACGCTTTGGGTCGGTCCGGTGTTCAAACAGCGCGGCCATCGCAACGATTACCACGGCTATGCCATCCAGGATTTCCTGGATGTCGATCCACGCTTTGGAAACCGGCAGGATCTTGTCGATCTTGTAGCCGCGGCGCACACAAAGAACATACGCGTGCTGCTCGATATTGTTTTCAATCACACCGGCGATAACTGGATCTACGCCAATGGCCAGGAGCAGCCGTTTTACCGTCCGTGGCCGCTTCATTATGAGAAGGGCCCATGGCGCGATGCGGTGGGAAATCTTACGGCACAAATCGCCTCACCCGGCGACGGCGTGTGGCCCAATGAGCTCTGGCCGGACGATTGTTATACGCGCGCGGGCGCCGGCGATCTGGGCAGAGGCAACATTGACGATCCACACGCCGAATACCGGCGTACGGATTTTCTTGGCGACCGCGATATTAACTACGACGCGGGCGGCGTTCTCGACAATGTCGCCAGATGCTACAAGTATTGGATCGCGCTTACCGACTGCGATGGCTTCCGGATGGATACGCTCAAGCATGTCGATCACGAGACAGGGCGCAACTTCTGCGGCACGATCAAAGAATTCGCAGTATCTCTGGGTAAGGCGGATTTCTTCCTGGTGGGCGAAGTCGCCGGTGCGGATAGCAATGCCGATCGATATCTGGAAGTGCTGGGATCGAACCTGAACGCCACTCTCGATATCGGCGAGATTCGGCCGGCTCTCACTGCTGTGGCGAAAGGCCTGGCGCCGCCCGCAGCCTACTTCGACTTAGTGCGAGTTTGGGACGACGATCTCGGCTCTCATCGCAACAGCGCCAAACGCCGCGTCAGCATTCTCGATGACCACGATCATGCTTCCGGCACAAAGGTGCGCTTCTCCTCAGACGCGTCGAGCGATCACCAGGTGGTGGCGGGCGTAGCGCTGCAATTATTCGGCCTCGGCATTCCCTGCATTTATTACGGAACCGAGCAGGCCTTCTCCGGGCCGGAGCGAAGCGAGCGCGAAAAATATTTGCCGGACTACGGCGCGGGCCATCCGCAGCCTGATAAATATTTGCGCGAGGCGATGTTCGGCCCAGAGCACCCGCGGCTGGCCGGGCTTGCGGGCATCGAAGGATTCGATCCGGCGCTGCCAGGCTTCGGGCCGTTCGGCACAATCGGCGCTCACGCCTTCAACCGGAATTCCGCCGCATTTATTCGCATTGCCGCGCTCATCCAGGCGCGAGCCGTTTATCCCTCTTTGCGCTATGGCCGCCAATACCAGCGCCAGATCAGCAATTTCAATAGCCCGTTTGCACTGCCGCCAGGGGGCGAACTGATTGCTTGGTCGCGCATCCTCGATGATGAAGAAGCGTTGTGTATTGTGAATGGCCACGGCAGAGAGGTTCGGGGCGGCGATGTGTTGATTGATGCGAGCCTCAATTCTCCCCAAGCTCCCGGCAATCCCTGGGGCGGAAAGCCGCCGTATCTGGTAGTGGTTGCGAATAGCGCGCAGACGGCGGCGGGCGCGCAATACGACGGTTCGCACCCGATCGGCTCGGAACTGGCGGTCGAATGGCGAGGTGACATTGCTTACGTACCCATTCGGGATATTGGCCCTTCCGAGGTCGTGGTTTTGATCAATCGTCCCTGAGTTGAAAATCTGCATCCTTCCGGAAGCGCGCGCCATCAGTTAGGCAGTTGTCAAACTGTCGAAAGGAAAGACTTATGAGCAAGCTAAAGAACAAAGTGGCGGTGGTGACGGGCGCTTCCAAAGGAATCGGTGCGGGCATTGCCAAAGGACTTGCAGCCGAAGGGGCGGCGGTTGTTGTGAACTACGCTTCGAGTAAAGAGGGTGCGGATCGCGTAGTTGCAGAAATTGTGGAGAAGGGCGGCAAAGCGATCGCAGTTCAGGCGGATGTGGCCAAGGCCGGCGATGTCGAGCGTCTCTTCTCCGAAACCAACAAGACGTATGGGAGGCTCGACGTGCTCGTGAACAACGCCGGGATTTATCAGTTCGCCGCTCT
>JAICIH010000154.1 GCA_025924475.1 Bryobacteraceae bacterium | reverse complement strand
TTGATCTCCGCGATGACGGCCGTTTCCCGCGGCTTGCGGGCTTCGAACAGCTCAACGACGCGCGGCAGACCGCCCGTGATGTCTTTGGTCTTGGTAGTGGCTCGCGGAATCTTCGCGAGCACATCGCCGGCATGCAGCTCTTCGCCGTCGGTTACCATCAGGTGCGCGTGAGTCGGCATGAGATAGCGCTTTTCTTCCGAACGGCTGCCGCCCGCCGGGCGAACGATAACCGTCGGGAACCGCTTCTCATCGGACGACTCGGTCACAACCACCTGCATATTGCCGGTGATCTCGTCCACCTGCTCTTGCGTCGTCACGCCGTCGATCAAGTCTTTGAAGTGAACGACGCCGCTTACCTCGGTGAGAATCGAGAACGTGTACGGATCCCATTCGAGCAGGATCTGATTGGCCTTGACCGGAGCGCCATCCTGGACGTTGATCTTGGCGCCGTAGACGACCGGATACCGTTCGCGCTCGCGCTGCTTTTCGTCCACGATGATCAGAATGCCGTTCCGATTCATGGCAATCAGCTCGCCCTTGTTATTGCGAACGGTATTAACATTGCTGAAACGGACAAATCCGTCGCTCTTAGCGTCCTGAGTGGATTGCTCGCTGATACGAGTCGCCGCGCCGCCGATGTGGAACGTACGCATGGTGAGCTGCGTTCCCGGCTCACCGATAGACTGCGCCGAGATAATACCCACCGCCTCGCCGCGCTCCACCATGCGCCCGGTCGCCAGGTTGCGGCCGTAGCACAGGCGGCACACGCCGCGTTTCGATTCGCACGTGAGCACCGAGCGAATTTTCACGCGCTCGATACCCGCCGCCTGAATCGCATTCGCGAGTTCTTCCGTGATTTCCTGGTTGATCCCGACGATCACGTTGTTCTCGTAATCGCGCTGATCTTCCAGAGCCACGCGGCCTACGATACGGTCGCGCAACGGCTCGATGATTTCGCCGGACTCAATGATCGGCTCCACATAGATGCCATCGCTTGTTCCGCAATCGTCTTCAGTAATAATGACGTCCTGCGCCACGTCGCAGAGCCGCCGCGTGAGATAGCCGGAGTCGGCCGTTTTCAGAGCCGTATCGGCCAAACCTTTGCGCGCGCCGTGGGTCGAGATGAAGTACTGCAACACATCCAGACCTTCACGGAAATTCGCGGTAATCGGCTGCTCGATGATTTCGCCGGAGGGCTTGGCCATCAAGCCGCGCATACCGGAAAGCTGCCGGATCTGCTGCTTCGAGCCGCGGGCGCCCGAATCGGCCATGATGTAAATCGGGTTGAGGATGCGGCCCGTGCGGTCGTCCTCTTCCATGTTCTTGAACATCTTTTCGGAGACCACTTCGGTGACCTTCGACCAGATTTCAATGATCTTGTTGTAGCGCTCCGATTGCGTGATCGCGCCTTCCTGATACTGCTGCTGGACTTCGATCACCTGCTTTTCGGCATCATGCACCAGGCCGGCCGTCTCCTCGGGGACGACCATGTCGTCGATACCGATAGAGATGCCTGCGCGCGTCGCGTACAGGAAGCCCAGCTTCTTCACTTCGTCGAGCATCTGCACGGTAGTCTGCAGACCGAATTTTAGATAGCAGTATTGAACGAGCTGGCCATCGCCCTTCTTCTTCAGAAGACCGTTGACGAACGGCATCTCCTTCGGAAGAACGTCGTTCAGAATCACGCGCCCGACCGTCGTGTCCATGTACTGCTTGTTGAACTCGATCGGCTCGGTGTGCATGATGTTCTGGTTATCGAACGCCTTCGTCAGGTCGATAACCTTACCGGTGTAGCGCAGCTTGATCGCCGTGAGCGTTTCCACTTCGCCCATTTCAAGCGCAATCAGAACGTCTTCGATGGACGCGAATGTCCGGCCCGAACCCTTGGAGTTCGGCCGCATCTTCGTCAGGTAATAAAGGCCGAGAACCATGTCCTGGGTCGGAATGGCAATCGGCGCTCCGTGCGCCGGCGACAGAATATTGTTCGAAGCCAGCATCAAGGTGGATGCTTCGATCTGCGCCTCGGGCGAGAGCGGAATGTGAACGGCCATCTGGTCGCCGTCGAAATCGGCGTTGAATGCCGTACAAGTCAGCGGGTGCAGCTTGATCGCTTTGCCTTCCACCAGCACAGGCTCAAACGCCTGAATGCCGAGGCGGTGCAGCGTGGGAGCGCGGTTCAACAAGATCGGGTGATCCTTGATGACTTCTTCGAGGATGTCCCAAACCACGGGGTCCTGCTGTTCCACCAGTTCCTTGGCTTGCTTAATGGTGGTGCAATGGCCGCGCTGCTCGAGCCGGTGATAAATGAACGGCTTGAACAACTCGAGCGCCATCTTCTTGGGCAGGCCGCATTGATGCAACCTCAATTCGGGACCGACCACGATCACCGAGCGGCCGGAATAATCGACGCGCTTGCCGAGCAGGTTCTGGCGGAAGCGTCCCTGCTTGCCCTTCAAGGTATCGGACAGAGACTTGAGCGGACGGTTATTCGCGCCGCGCAGCACACGCCCGCGCCGGCCATTATCGAATAGCGCATCCACCGCTTCCTGCAGCATGCGCTTCTCGTTGCGCACGATCACGTCGGGAGCATGTAGCTCCATCAGCTTCTTCAGACGATTATTGCGGTTGATCACGCGGCGATACAGATCGTTGAGATCCGAAGTCGCGAAACGGCCGCCATCCAGCGGGACAAGTGGACGCAGCTCTGGCGGAATGACCGGGATGACATCGAGAATCATCCACTCCGGCTTGTTTCCGGATTTACGAAAACTCTCGACAACGCGCAGCCGCTTGGCGTACTTCAGCTTCTTTTGCGCTGAAGTTTCCGTTTTCATGCGCTCGCGAATTTCGAGGCTCAGCGCTTCGATATCGATCTTTTTGAGTAGTTCCTTGACGCCTTCGGCGCCCATCATGGCGACGAAAGCACCCGGGAATTCCTGGTCGAGCTGGCGTTTGCGCTCATCGCTGATTACTTCGCCCTGGTTGAGGCCGGTTCCCTCGCCCGGATCGATGATGACGAACGCTTCGTAATACAGCACGCGCTCCAATTCGCGGAGCGTGATATCGAGCAGATAGCCGATGCGGCTCGGCAGGCCTTTGAAAAACCAAACGTGCGAGGAGGAGCTGGCCAGCTCGATATGGCCAAGGCGCTCGCGGCGCACGCGCGAAAGCGTCACTTCGACACCGCACTTGTCGCAGATCACTCCGCGGTGCTTCATGCGCTTATACTTGCCGCACAGACATTCCCAATCGGCAACCGGTCCGAAAATACGAGCGCAGAACAACCCGTCGCGCTCGGGTTTGAACGTCCGGTAATTAATGGTCTCCGGCTTGGTTACTTCACCGTGCGACCAGCTTCGAATCTTCTCAGGTGACGCTAAGCTGATCCGAATGGAATCGAAATCGGCGATGAGATTGGCTCTTTCGTACGGAGAGGAACGATACATGAATAGTCCTTAGATGACCTTTATAAACGCGAACAACGGCACCAAACGCCTGTTCGCTTTCCTTAATCAGCAGCGTGAGCGAGATCCTGCATCTCACGTGGCTTCTTCATTAACTCCACGTCGAGACACAGACTCTGCAACTCACGAATCAATACATTGAACGACTCCGGCACGCCCGGTTCGGCGGCGGCTTCGCCCTTTACAATCGCTTCGTAGATCTTGGCGCGTCCGTAGACATCGTCGGATTTCGCGGTAAGCAGCTCCTGCAGAATATACGCCGCGCCGTACGCTTCGAGCGCCCACACTTCCATTTCCCCGAAGCGCTGCCCGCCGAACTGCGCCTTGCCGCCGAGCGGCTGCTGCGTAATCAGCGAGTATGGCCCGATCGACCGGGCGTGGATCTTGTCGTCCACCAGGTGGCTCAATTTGAGCATGTAAATCATGCCCACGGTAACCGGCTGCTCGAACTGCGCGCCGGTCATACCGTCATACAGCGTGATCTTGCCGGAAGTAGGCAGACCCGCTTCGGACAGCCGTGCTTTGATGTCTTTTTCCGCGGCGCCGTCGAATACCGGCGTCGCGAAATGAACACCCAGCTTGGCGGCGGCCCAGCCCAGGTGCGTCTCGAGAATCTGACCGACGTTCATACGAGACGGAACGCCGAGCGGATTCAAAACGATTTCAACCGGCGTGCCGTCGGGCAAATACGGCATGTCCTCTTCGGGAACAATGCGCGCGATTACACCCTTATTTCCGTGACGGCCGGCCATTTTATCGCCCACCGATAGCTTGCGCTTCATGGCGATGTAGCATTTCACGAGCTTGATCACGCCAGGAGGAAGTTCATCGCCTTTGCGAAGCTTAGCTACCTTTTCTTCTGTGATCTTCTCGAGCACGGCGATCTGGCGCGAAGTCATCTCTTCGACTTCGTCGATCTGCTCGTTCAGCCGGATATCCTTCGTCGAAAGCCGCATGCGCTTCAGATCGCGAGCGCGGAGTTTTTCGACCACGTCGCGCGTCAGCGGCACATCTTTCGAAAGCAGCTTTTTGTTGGTCTTCTCGTCGTGCAGGTCCGCCAGAAGCTCTTTGCCTTTCAGCAGTTCTTCCAGGCGCTTGGCGCGCTCGTCGCTCAGGATGCGCTTTTCGTCTTCCAGATTGCGCTTGAGACGTTCTTCCTGCAGCTCCAGGATTTGCTTCGAACGCTCATCCAGCTCCGCTCCCTTGCGCGAGAACACCTTGCAATCGACGATGGTGCCTTCAATACCCGGCGGGCAGTACAGCGACGCATCCTTTACATCGCCTGCCTTTTCGCCGAAAATCGCGCGTAACAGCTTCTCTTCCGGAGTAAGCTGCGTTTCGCCCTTAGGCGTCACTTTGCCGACCAGAATGTCGCCCGGTTTCACCGTAGCGCCTACCCGAATAATTCCGCTCTCATCCAGATTGCGGAGGAACGATTCGGCGATATTCGGAATATCGCGGGTGATTTCTTCCGGCCCAAGCTTGGTATCGCGGGCCTCGATCTCGAATTCTTCAATATGGATCGAGGTGTAGTAATCGTCCTTGACCAGCTTTTCGCTGACCACGATGGCGTCTTCGAAGTTGTAGCCGCGCCACGGCATGAACGCGACGAGCACGTTACGGCCGAGAGCTAGTTCACCCGCCTCGGTGCAGGGCCCGTCCGCCAACACATCACCTTTTTTCACCTTCTGCCCCTGATGCACAATGGGCTTCTGGCTGATACAGGTGTTCTGGTTCGAGCGCTTGAATTTGGTGAGCTGATAGATATCGGCACCCACTTCGCGCGACATCTGTCCTTCGTGAGCACCGCCTTCCACGCGAACAATAATCCGTTCGCTATCCACCGAATCCACGACGCCGGAGCGTTTGCAAATCACTACGGCTCCGGAATCGCGCGCGGTCACGCGCTCCATGCCGGTGCCTACGAACGGCGCTTCGGCGCGGAGCAGCGGAACGGCCTGCCGTTGCATGTTCGAACCCATGAGTGCGCGGTTCGCATCGTCGTTTTCCAGGAACGGAATCAAGCTCGCAGCCACCGAGACGAGCTGTTTCGGACTTACGTCCATGTACTCGATCTCGTCGCGGTGCTTCAAAACAAAGTTGCCCGCCTGGCGCGCGTTTACCAGATCTTCCACGATCCGGCCGTTCGCATCGATGGCCACGTTCGCCTGGGCGATGATGTACTTGTCTTCTTCCCAGGCCGATAGATAATCCGAATGCGCTTCGTACTCGGCCGTTTGCTTTTTCCCGGCAAGAGCCGTATTGGCCTTTTCGAGCGTGTCACGTCCGACGACCTGGCCAACCTTGAACTCCGTTTCTCCGGGATTCAGGACCCTGATCTCGTCGACCAGCACGCCTTCCTTCACACGCCGGTAGGGGCTCTCGATGAACCCGTACTCGTTTATGCGTGCAAAGCAGGAAAGCGAAGAAATCAACCCGATGTTCGGACCTTCCGGCGTTTCGATCGGGCAGATGCGGCCGTAGTGGGTCGGATGCACGTCGCGCACTTCGAATCCGGCGCGCTCACGGGATAGCCCGCCCGGTCCGAGAGCCGAAAGACGACGCTTGTGCGTAATCTCCGACAACGGATTCGTCTGATCCATGAATTGCGAGAGCTGGCTCGAACCGAAGAATTCGCGGATCGCCGCCATGACCGGCTTGGCATTCACCAGGTCGTGCGGCATAGCCGTCGACATTTCCTGGTAGACCGACATCTTCTCTTTAATGGCCCGCTCCATGCGAACCAGACCGATGCGGAACTGATTTTCGAGCAGCTCACCGACCGCGCGCACGCGGCGGTTGCCCAAATGATCGATATCGTCCACCGCGCCAATACCACGGCGCAGCTTCAACAGATAAAGAATGGTGTCGACAAAGTCGCGTTGATCGAGGGTGCGTTTATCGAGCGGCGCGGCGTCGGCCTTGTCATACAGCTTGATATTAAATTTCATGCGGCCCACGCGCGAAAAGTCGTACTTGCGCGGGTCGAAGAACATCCCTTGGAACAACTGCGTGGCCGTATCCAGCGTGGGCGGATCGCCAGGGCGCAGCTTGCGGTAAATTTCAAGCAGCGCATCGTTCTGGCTCTTGACGCCATCCTTACGCAGCGTGGCTGAAATCACGTTGCCCGCCTCGTCGCGGTCGGGGAAGAACACTTCAAAACTCTCGATGCCGGCCTCAGCCAGTTTGCCGAGCGTGGTCGAGGTCAGCTCGTGATTCGCCTCAATCAGCACTTCGCCGGTGGACATGTCGATCACGTCCGCGGCGACGTAAGCGCCCTCGAGATCGTTCGAAGCCACTTCCACCTGCTCGATCTTGGCCTTTTGGATTTCGCGGAAGAGCGAATTCGTGATTTTGCGCCCTTGCGGTACGATCGCATCGCCGTTCTTAGCGGAAATGGCGTGCGAAAGCTTCATGCCGATCAGGCTTTCGTTCACGCCCCACAGCAGCTTGCTGCCCTTCAGCGTAATGGTCGAAAGCTTGTAAAACGCGCGAATAATTTCGGCATCGGTCTTCAAGCCCAAAGCCCGTAGGAAGACCGTTCCGTAGAACTTGCGTTTGCGGTCGATGCGCACGTATAACAGGTTTTTGTTGTCGTATTCGAATTCGACCCAACTTCCGCGATACGGAATGATCTTGCCGAGGAAGTAGCCCTGCGTTTGTACGCGTTCGAAAAACACGCCCGGGGAGCGGTGCAACTGGGAAACGATGACTCGTTCGGTACCGTTGATGATAAAGGTGCCGTTTTCGGTCATCAGCGGAATTTCACCGAAAAAGACTTCCTGCTCCTTGATGTCGCGGACGGTTTTGACGCCGGTTTCGGCGTCCTTGTCGTAAACCGTCAGGCGGATGGTGACTTTCAATGGCGCTGCATACGTCATGCCGCGCTCTTCGCATTCCGGAACGTCGTATTTCAGTTGCAGGGCCACGGGATCGCCGCAGCGGTTGCAGAACGTTACGATGTTCTTGTTAAACGTGCCGCATTTGTGGCAGAGCACGTCGCCCGCATGGAATGGATCGGTGCGGATTTCGGCGCCGCAATTCGGATTGCGGCAGATAGTGCGCAAATGGTGCAGCCCTTTCAGGTTGCCGCATTTGCACTCCCAGTTTCCGATTGAATAATCGACGAACTCGAGTTGGCTCAAGCCGCGAAAGTCGGAGATGGGGAATACGGAGCTGAACACACTTTGGAGGCCGGCATCTTCCCGCTCCTTGGGAAGCAGCTCCATCTGCAGAAAACGCTCGTAGGAGCGCTTCTGGACTTCAATCAGATTCGGAATGGGAATCGAAGTTTTGATCTTCGAAAAATCAACTCGTTGGCGAAGAGATCCGTTTGACACGTTGGGCATCTACACTGTCCTTGAGGAAAACAAATGGCTAAAAGAAGACATCAACAATAGCTGCACAAATAGCCGCGACGGCGGCTAGCGGCGGACCAACTGATCCACGCGCGGGACGCGCGCGGCCGGAGGAGGAGCGGCCACGCGAAAGAAAAAACTGTTGAGAAAAGCGGCAATAGACGATACTGTCTTTGTAGAGCTAGGACAAAATTTCGATGCTTCCCGCCTAACAGGTGAAAAGGCACCGGAAAATTCGAAATCAAGCATGCGAAAGCCCCGCCGACCTAACAAGATCCGCGGGGTAACGTTAGAAGACTGGAATTGCAAGATAAATGCTAGACCGTTCCCGGCTTTGACGTCTGTCCCAGCATAGCACACCAAGGGCCAATTCCGTCAAATCGGCAACGAAAGCTCTCGATTCCAGCCCTCCGCGCCTCAGAAAGGGCAATTTACTTCACGTCCACTTTACTTCACTTCTACCGTGGCGCCGGCGTCGGTGAACTTCTTCTTGATCGATTCGGCTTCTTCTTTATTGACGCCTTCCTTTACTGTCTTCGGCGCGCCGTCGACCAAATCCTTGGCTTCCTTCAATCCCAGACTGGTCACTTCGCGAACCGCCTTGATTACATTGATCTTATTGGCCCCGGCGGCTGTCAGCACCACCGTAAATTCGGTCTTCTCCTCGGCCGGAGCCGCGGCTGCCGGCGCGCCCGCGCCCGGCGCAGCCACTGCCACCGAGGCTGCGGCCGCCGAGACGCCAAGCTTCTCTTCCAGCAGCTTTACAAGCTGCGAGGCCTCGAGCAGGCTCAAGCCCTGGATCTGTTCTGCGATTGCGTTAATGTCCGCCATTTTCTTTCACTCACTCCCTGAAAATACTTTTTGAATTCTTAACCGGCGGATCTCCCGCCCAAAATCCTACTGGAACTTGCCTTCTTTCGCAGCCTGATCCAGCACTACCGCCAAGTTGCGGCCTACCCCGTTGATCGACGTCACCAGCCGGGTAGCCGTGGCGTTGATCAAGTAGAGCAACTTCGCATAAATCTCTTCTTTCGGTGGCATGGAAGCCAGATCGCCAATCGCCTTGATATCGATGACACGGCCTTCCACCATACCGGCCTTGAACGTGAATTGCGCGTTCTCTTTGGAATACTTGGTGAGCGCCTTGGCCAGCGCCACCGGGTCCTTCGCCGTGTAGGCCAAAGACGTCATGCCCTTCAGGTCCCCGAGCAGGTCGCTCGTCGGCGTTCCTTCCGAGGCTTTGGCCGCCAGATTATTCTTCACGACACGATAATTGCCGCCAGCATCCCGCACCGTCTTGCGAAGCTCGAAGTCCTGACGCACCGTGAGCTTCTCATAGCTGGTCACAAAGAAATTCTTGTTTTCCGCCAGAGTCTTCTTCAACGCTTCCAAATCGCGCTGTTTATCGTCTTTGTTCTTCATGGTGGTCTATACTACCTTGGTGGCGTTGAAGGCCGTCACATCCAGCTGAACACCCGGCCCCATGGTGGAACACAGCGTGGCGCTCTTGACGTACTTGCCCTTAGCCGCCGAGGGCTTTGCTTTGAGTACAGCCTGGATGAGACTGTTCGTGTTTTCGAGCAGCTTGGCGTTATCGAAACTGACCTTGCCTACCGGCGCATGAATCACGCCCGTCTTGTCCACACGAAATTCGACTTTACCGGCCTTGATTTCCTGTATCGCGTTACGTACATCGGTCGTCACGGTTCCCGTCTTCGGGTTCGGCATCAACCCGCGGGGGCCCAGCACCTTACCGAGCCTACCAACCGAGCGCATCATATCCGGCGTGGCGATTACAGCATCGTAATCGGTCCAGTTTTCCGATTGGATCTTCGTTACCATTTCCTCGCCGCCGAAGAAATCCGCTCCGGCATCCTCCGCCTCCCGCAGCTTATCGCCCGAGGCGATCACCAGCACCTTTTTGGACTTCCCAAGCCCGTTCGGCAGAACCACCGTCCCGCGCACCATCTGGTCGGCATGCTTCGGATCCACGCCAAGACGCATATGGACTTCGACAGTCTCGTCGAACTTCGAAAACTTGATCTTTTGAACTAAAGTGACGGCATCGGCAAGCTGGTACGGCGTGGAGGCTACCTGCTTCGCCGCGGCTTCGTACTTCTTACCGGGCTTTTGACTCATAAATAGACTGGTCCAAACGGCTCGGGCAAGAACAACTGCCCTTACCTCCCAAGAATGGCTGGAAACCGTTATTCAGAATAGCACAAGTGCCTGGACAAACTAGCGGATTGCCGAGAATGGCAGCGGCCGGAGGATTACATTGCTAATATTTTCCACGATCTCAGGATCGGTCAGTCCCGGCCGGACGCGAAGCTTTGCCCACTCCGGGTCCTTGCCGAAAGCCCGCCACAACGCATCGCGAGCGGCCAGATCGTCATAAGACAGCATATACGTCAAGTTCGGCTGCCGCGGACCCACGATGGTTTCGCCGAAGAAGACCGGTCGCATACCCAAACGTTCGAAAATCCCCATCTCCGCGTCATTGAACATCCCGACCTTGCGCGTCAGCGCGACAAATGATGGCGACTCATACGTTCGCAGCTCAAAAATTCGCCGCGCATGCTTTTCCGCAGGATCAGTCAGAACAGCCGCAGGCATTTTGTCAAAGCTGCGCAACAGACTGCTCTCCATCCGCACAAACGGCGCTCCCGCGCCGGCGTTCAGCTTTTCAAGCGCAGCACGGTGTGCATCATTCGTCCGGAGTTCCGCGACTGCCGTTCCAAATGCCGCAAGGGATGAATACTGGGCAAGCGTTACATAATAAGGCCCATCCGGAGCAATGACATTGGCGAACGCGCCGCACAATTTTGCACCAGCGCGAGACAGCGCGGGCGCTAATCCGTGCTCCAGATATTCGGCCAGGCGAGTTCCCTGCCCTTCGGCGCTATTGTGGAGACGCCAGGTCTGCAATTCCAGAAACGTATTGGGCGGCGTAGCGGCTTGTCCTTCAGAACTGACGAGTGCGGACGCACCTAATGCTGTCAACATGCTGCGGCGATTCATTTCGATCTAGCGCTCGCGGAGAGCTTGGATGAGCGCTTCCATGTGATCCAAGTATCGCTCAAAGGCCTTGCGTCCCGCCGCCGACAGCTTGTATTCGGTCTTCGGCATGCGGCCTTCGAAGCTCTTGGTGCACTCGATGTATTTCACTTCTTCCAGCCGCCGCGCATGCACGCTCAGATTACCGTCGGTAGTCTGCAGCAGTTTTTTGAGCTCGTTGAAAGTCAGTGTTTCGTTGACGGCCAGGGCGCTGATAATGCCGAGCCGCATCCGCTCGTGAATGATGCGATCGAGGTTCGGCAGAGCCTGTTCGACCGTTTCCTGCTCGTTAGCGGGCTTGCCTGATTTGGAGACGCGCGGTTTCGCCGCAGCGGCCGCTTCCGCTGTACGCGCCATTGCCGGTCTAGCCACCGTACCTCCGCGCGATCACCGTACCGAACACAATGTGCAGCCCACCGAAACCGGCCATTAGGAAGGCGTTGCCCCAAACGGCCGACGCACCCAGTGCCAACGCGCCGAGTAACATGAAGCACATTCCCATCACGGGAACAATGCGTACCGAAAAGGCGCCACCAGTGACCACCGCCGCCCCATACAACAAAAGCCACAATCCGGGAAGCACGCCCAGCACCCCGGACGGGAAAAGAACCAACGTCAGGACGGCGCCCGCAATCAACGGCGGCATAAAACTGAGCAGCGCACGCCGCGCCGGTCTTGATCGCAGAGATAATGACAGGCGCTTCGATTTCCGCTTCACCGCCCAGCCTGCCAGAAGCAACGCCACACCGGCCTCAACCAGCCACGTAAAAAACTGGCGGCTTTCCGATTTTCCGAAAGCAAGCCCACCGGTGATCAGCGCCGTGAGGCCAACTGCCACCCCGCCCCAGCCCGGTACCGCAGTAAACGCGGAGGCGCGCTCCATCGTATCCCGGATAAACCGGAGATTGTCGGCCGCCCGGCGGTCAATCGGAACCGTTTCGCCGAAGCCTCGCGCTGGTTTGGCATACGCCATGTCTAAAATTTGTAGCACGTTTAGCAAGGAACCGCGCGCGTAAACAAGCGGCTCCTAGCGCGAGTATAGCGAATAGTGGATTTTTGAGGCAAGTTCTTTATACAGCAAAGAACACGACCACCGAGGAATGGCTCCCGTTTGCCGATACGCCCGTACTTAACCGACTTCGACGCCCATACTGCGGCAGGCGCCCTTCACCTGTTCGACAGCGGCGTCCAGAGTGAAGCAATTGAGATCCGGCATTTTGATTTTGGCGATCTCTTCAATCTGCTTCTCGGTGATTTTTCCGACTTTGTTTTTATTCGGCTCGGGCGAGCCTTTGGCGAGATTCACGGCACGCTTCACCAGAATGGCTACCGGAGGCGTCTTGGTGATGAAGGTGAAAGAACGATCCGAATAAATTGTGATAACGACCGGAATGATCAATCCTTCCTGGTCCTTCGCCGAGGTCTTCGCATTGAAAGCCTTGCAAAACTCCATAATGTTGACGCCCTGTGGACCGAGCGCCGTACCCACCGGAGGAGCGGGCGTCGCCTTGCCGGCCGGAATTTGCAGCTTTACTTCTGCGGTAACTTTCTTTGCCATGATTTCAAATCCTTAATTCGCGTCAAATCTATATTGATCAGATCTGTTGAATCAGATCTTTTCGACTTGCAGGAAGTCGAGTTCTACCGGCGTGGAACGGCCAAATATCGTAACCATCACACGCAGCGTATTGCGTTCGTTATTGATCTCGTCCACTTTACCCGAGAAGTTAGTGAACGGCCCATCGACGATTTTCACCGTTTCGTTCTTTTCGAACGTCATCTTCGGACG
>JAICIH010000153.1 GCA_025924475.1 Bryobacteraceae bacterium | reverse complement strand
CTGGCCGAAGACAACGAGAGTTCCAGACTCAGCAAGTGTTGAGGATTAAAACCTGCTTCCGCGTCGAGTAAGTGTCCGAAACTTCGCATCAACAAACCGGCGCCGATCGTCAACACGCCGGCAAGGGCAATCTCAGCGACGACCAGAATATTTTGCACATGACGCGCCTTTCTGCTGCCGGTCGCGCTGCGGCCGTTGTCGACCAATATCCCGTTTAGATCGCGGCTCGCTAAGCCGGCCGCGGGAAGCAACCCGAAAAGAATGCCCGCGCCGAGCGATAGAGCGGCGGTGAATAGCAATACTATCGAGTCTATTTTCAGTGGCGCCCCTTGGATATGTCCAGCAAAAAGAACCGCGCGCGTAAGCAAGCGGCGCCATGCGGCGGACGCTAGATTCTAGCCTTTAAAAGGCCGGTGAGCATGCGGTTTTTAAAGCTGAGAGCTGATCGCTGAACGCTAAGAGCTTCTGTCCAAGATTTCAAATATGCCTGGCTTGGCTAGTCTTAGAAGTACCTTAGAGACATGAAGATCGTTTCTTCAAAAGAAATCCTGAAGAACAAGCTGTTCACCGTAGTCGACGAAGTCGCGCACGATCCCGGCGGGTTTGAAATCCACCGGAACATTGTCCGGCATCCCGGCTCGGCGGTCATGCTCGCGATTGACGCAGAGGGACGCATGCTGCTGGTAAAGCAGTTTCGTCTGCCGGCCGAGCAGGACTTGTGGGAGCTTCCCGCCGGGCGGGTCGATCCCGGCGAGTCGTCACTCGATGCGGCCAAGCGCGAGCTTCGCGAGGAGACCGGCTACGCCGGGAAGACGTGGACCAAGCTCGCTTCTTTTTGGGCAAGCCCCGGCTATGTCTCCGAAAAAATGGACATCTACCAGGCTACTGATCTTACCGAAGGCAAGCAGGAGCCGATGGAAGACGAGCGCATAGAGATTCGCTGGTTCACCGCTCAGGAAGTCGGCGAGTGGATACGCACCGCGAAAATCCAGGACGCCAAAACAATGATCGGGTATTTTATGTGGCGCGACCGCGAAGCGCAGCTCGCTTCACCCGCTACTCGCTTGTAAGGCGCCGTTCCATCAGCTCGCGGATTGCCGCCCGCGGGTCTTTTTCTTCGTAGAGAACCTCATACATTTTGCCGACGATTGGCAGGTCGATCCGATGGCGCAGACCGAGCTCGCGCGCCGCGTGGCAGGTGGCCACGCCTTCGGCGACCATCGTTGTCTCGGCGAGGATTTCCTCCAGCCTCCGCCCACGGCCAAGCGCTACGCCGACGGCGCGGTTTCGCGAAAGATCTCCAGTGGCCGTCAGCACTAAATCGCCCAATCCGGCCAGCCCGCTCAAAGTGCGCGCATCGCCGCCCATAGCGACGGCAAGGCGCGTGCTCTCGGCAAGCCCGCGCGTAACCAAAGCGGCCACGCTGTTGCTTCCCAAACCCAGGCCGCGGCAAATTCCCGCGCCGACGGCGATCACGTTCTTCATCGCTGCACCGACTTCCACTCCGGCTACATCACGGCTCGTATAGAAACGCAGCGTAGGCGTGGCAAATGCCCGCTGGATCTGTTCGGCGAGCTCGATCTGTTCGGATGCAATCACCACAGCCGCCGGCTCGCCTGCGGCGATCTCTTTCGCGAACGTAGGACCCGACAATACCGCCACAGGCGAATCGGGCAATGTTTGCCGGACCACCTGCGACATGCGGCATAACGTCGCATCTTCAAAACCTTTTGTGGCGCTGACCAGCGCCGTTCCGGGACGGACGTATCTTCGGGCCGCTTCGAGAACAGCGCGCAGATACGCGGAGGGAACAACGCCGATAATCGTTCCCGCATCCGCAATAGTTGTTGCCAGATCGTTGGAAACCGATACCCGCTCGGGCAGGCGGACTCCCGGAAGATAGCGGCGATTCTCGCGCAGCTTCTCGATTTCCAGCGCGCGTTCCGGATCGCGGGCCCAAAGGCCGATCGTTTCGAATTTGCCCGCCAACACGATGGCAAGAGCGGTGCCCCAGCTCCCGGCCCCTAAAATCGCCAGCCGGCTATTTTCTGCCAAAACGATTTTCCTTCCCGGTGCATAGCCGGGAGATGTTCGCCTTGTGGCGATAAATGACGAGCACGGCCGCGAAGATCGAGGCGTACAGAATGCTGCGCGGCGGCCGGTTCACCATCCAAAGCGCAAACGGAAAAAGGAACGCGCCCAAGATCGATCCCAGCGAAACATATTTCGTCAGCGCAACAATAATGAGAAATACCGCCGCGGTGATCAGCAGTGCAACCGGAGCAAGATACAGAAACGCGCCGACAAAGCAAGCGACCGCTTTCCCGCCTTTGAACCGCAAAAAGACCGGGTAACAATGCCCGAGCATTACTGCCACGACCGCCAGCGCAAGAGCCACGGGATTCGAGTGCGTCAGCAAAGCCGCCAACCACACAGCGAGGAATCCTTTCAACATATCGAGGAACAGCACGATCAATCCGGCTTTCGTGCCCATGCTGCGCTGCACATTGGTCGCGCCGATGTTGCCGCTGCCCATGGTGCGGATATCGCGTCCGGCTGTCAGACGCACAAACCAGTAGCCGAAAGGAAGCCCGCCCAGCAAGTAGGCAAGCACGGTAGAGAAGATCACGTTTCTAGTAAACTGTTCCAGCCAAAAGAATAGCGATCCATCGCAGGCCTTGTGGCGCACGCACTCCTGCGTGCCGCGTCGAGACTCGTCTCGACGCTTGTCCTAAAGGAATCGCCGGGATAACTCACTAGTGCGCCGCGAGAGCCGCTTCCAAACGGTAATCTCGCAGCTTGCGATAGACGCTGGCGTTCGAGCCAGGGTCGCTGCGAAACAAACAGAACTGCGTCACTAAGAAGCGGCCCAGGTCGGCGGGTTGCAGCCGCTCCACTTTTTGCCGCAGCGTATGCAGCGGCGCCGGATGCTTAATACGCGCCAGCGTGATATGCGCGGAGAAGGGGCGATCTTCTTTGGCCACGCCGATTCCGGCCAGGCACTCCTCGGTCTTTTCAGCCAGCGCAGCGAGTTCCGGCCCAGCCTCCACTCCGGCCCAAAGCACGCGAGGCGCGCGCGCGTTCGGATACCAGCCCAGACCGCGCAGCGAGATTTCAAACGGCTCGCACGGCGTTACATGCGCCAGCGCATCGTGAATCTCTTCGAGCCGCGCTTCCGGCCATTCACCGATGAATTTCGTCGTAATGTGCAAATTGTCGAGCGGGCTCCATTTAATGGGCGCTTCCGGACGCAGCGCGCTGAGCAGCCGCTCCAGCCGAAGGCGCGCGTCTGCCGGCAAGTCTATGGCCGTAAACAGTCGCATGGTACTGTTCTAGCTTATCCCTTGCCCTGGTCTTTGTCTCGTTTATTGCGCGCTACGGAACCCGTAAAGCTGGATTTTTTTGCCCGGTCCGCGCAGAAATTGGCACCCGATTTGGTCGGTTGTGTCCTGCTGCACGGTGAAACGGCGGGCATGCTGGTGGAAACCGAGGCATATCTCGGGACTAACGATCTCGCCGCTCACGCCTCCCGCGGCCTTACTCCACGCACCCAGGTGATATTCGGGCCTCCCGGACGGGCCTACGTTTACTTCATCTACGGCATGCATGAATGCTTGAACGTGGTAGCTGACCGCGAAGGAACGCCGGGCTGCGTTCTGATCCGCGCACTCGAGCCCTTGTGCGGAATCGAGGAGATGGCGCACCGGCGCAACTGGCATGGTCCGCCCATTGGACTGGCGAACGGTCCGGGGAAACTGACGCAGGCGCTTGCCATTACCCGCGATTTCTACGGAGCGCGGCTCGATCGCGGCCCGCTGCGTATCCGTCGCTGGCGCGAACGGCCCCAATTCGAGATTGGAATCACACCGCGCATTGGCATCACGCAATGTGGCGACTGGCCGCTGCGCTTTGTATGGGCCAAGCATCCGTGCCTCAGCCGCCGATGAGAGAATACGCCCATGCGATTGAATTGCGCGGTACTCGCGGCGCTGCTTTGCGCCTGCGCGGTGAAGGCGGACTCGCTCGACGACGCCATTAAAGCCAAGATTGCCGGCTTCCACGGCCATGTAAGCCTGTACGCCAAAAATCTGGATTCGGGCGCGGTCTACAGTCTCGCCGGCGACGAGCCGGTCCGCACGGCCAGCACTATCAAGTTGCCGATCATGATCGAATGTTTTTCGGAAGCGGCGGAGGGCAAGTTGGACTTTGGCGAAATGATCCAGTTGCCGGAAAAGGAGAAAGTTCCGGGCAGCGGCATTCTGCAGGATCTTTCCACCGGCGATCGTTTTCCGGTGCGCGACCTGATCATGCTGATGATCGTATTAAGCGACAATACCGCCACCAACCTGATCCTCGACCGCGTTGGCGGTGACGCCGTGAATGCGCACATGGCCAAACTGGGACTCGTCCACACGCGCGTGATGCGAAAGATTCTAGGGAAGGGAGCGGCGGCCGGCATTACCGCGGAAGGCGCCAAACCCGAAAACAAAAAATGGGGCCTGGGCCGCAGCAGTCCACAGGAAATGGTCAGCTTGCTCGAAAAACTCTATCGCGGCGAGCTGGTGAGCAAGACCGCATCCGCGGAGATGCTCGAAATTTTGAAGAAACAGCGCGACCATACCGGGCTCGCGCGCGATGTCAAAGATGTGAAGGTCGCCAACAAATCCGGCGCGCTCGATGCATTGCGCAGCGACGTGGGAATCGTCTACGCAAAACGCGCCCCCATCGCCATAGCAATTACAGTCGACGGTATGCCGGAGCCCGATTGGTCACCCGACAACCCGGGGCATCTGGTGATCTCCGCAATTTCCGAGCTGCTGATTGCTCGCCTCTAGCCGAGCCGCGACCGCGAGGGAGCGGTCTTCACCATTTTAGGAATGCCGCACCCGAGGATGCTTCCGTCCTTTGTGCTTCTTCGCCTTGTGCCGCTTCACTTGCAGCGTGCTGTGGGCCATAGGCGGTAGCGAGAATGCCGAAGCCGTTACGATTGCGGCAAACAACGCGAGGATAATTTTCATTCGGGGGACCTCCGCGATGATAGTATCCCCCAAACCGGTTAACTCTCAGTAGCGGTAGTGCTCGCTCTTAAACGGCCCTTCCGGCGATACACCCAGATAGTCCGCCTGCTTCGTGGTAAGCGTAGTCAGCTTCACGCCAATCTTTTCCAGGTGCAGCCGCGCCACTTCTTCATCCAGGCGTTTCGGGAGTGTGTAGACACCGACTTTATAACTGTCCTTGTTCTTCCACAAATCGAGCTGCGCCAGCGTCTGGTTCGCGAAGCTGTTGCTCATCACGAAACTGGGATGGCCAGTCGCGCAGCCCAGATTGACCAGGCGCCCCTCGGCGAGCAGGAAGATGCTGTGGCCATCCTCAAACGTGTACTGATCGACTTGCGGCTTGATGTTGGTGCGCTTCACGCCTGCGGCCGTGTTGAGACGATCGACCTGAATTTCATTATCAAAGTGACCGATATTGCAGACGATCGCCTGATCCTTCATATACCGCATGTGCTCAAACGTGATGATGTCCACGTTACCCGTGCAGGTGACGTAAATATCGCCCCGGCCCAGCGTGTCCTCCAGGGTAGTGACCTCAAAGCCTTCCATGGCGGCTTGCAGCGCGTTGATCGGATCGATTTCGGTCACGATGACGCGCGCGCCCATGCCGCGCAATGAATGCGCCGAGCCCTTGCCGACATCGCCGTAGCCGCAAACCACCGCCACCTTGCCGGCCATCATCACGTCGGTCGCGCGCTTGATGCCGTCGGCGAGCGATTCGCGGCAGCCGTATAAATTGTCAAACTTCGATTTGGTGACTGAATCGTTGACGTTGATGGCAGGCACCAGCAATTTGCCTTGCTCGAACATTTTGTAGAGCCGGTGAACGCCGGTAGTGGTTTCTTCCGACACGCCGCGCCATTCTTTGGCCAGTTTGTGCCAGCGCTGCGGATCTTCTTTTTGAACTTTCTTCAGCAGGTCTTTGATCACCTTCTCTTCGTGGCTCTCCGAAGGCGTATTCACCCAATCGCTGCCATTTTCAAGTTCATGGCCTTTGTGGATAAGAAGCGTGACGTCGCCTCCGTCATCGACGACCAACTGCGGTCCTTTACCTCCCGGATGGCTGATGGCCTGATACGTACACCACCAATAATCTTCCAGCGATTCGCCTTTCCAGGCGAAGACCGGAACGCCCGCGGCGGCAATAGCGGCTGCCGCATGATCCTGCGTAGAAAAAATATTGCAGCTTGCCCAGCGCACGTCGGCGCCGAGATCCACCAGCGTCTCGATCAGCACCGCCGTCTGGATGGTCATGTGCAACGAGCCGGTGATGCGGACGCCCGCCAGCGGCTTCTGCGCCGCGTACTTGCGCCGGATAGACATCAAGCCGGGCATTTCGTGCTCGGCGATGGAAATTTCCTTGCGGCCCCAATCGGCAAGGGACAGGTCGGCGACCTTATATTCGGCGGCCGTTCGATCGAGAGTAGCTGTACTCATGCAATAAACCTCCAAATCATTATATCGAAGAATCTTGATATGTTGATAGGTAGATCATGTCTCAAGCCTTGAAATGGATGCGCCTGCTGGGAGACCCCACGCGCGTGCGCATTCTTCTGCTGCTTGAATCCGAAGAGCTTTCGGTGGCGGAATTGCAGGAAATCCTGGCAAAGGGACAAAGTCAGATCTCTACCCACTTAGCCCAATTGAAGCAGGCGGGCCTACTCGAAGACCGCCGCACGGGCAAACACATATTCTATCGGCTAAAAACGCTGCGCGGTTCGGAGGCGAGAACCATCTCGCAATTGCTGGGCGTGTTGCGGCAGACTGTAACGGATATTCCCGAAGCCGAGCACGATCGAGCCGCACTAAAGATAGTCGTTGCCAAGCGCCGCGATCGTATGCGCGCTTATTTTGATGCGCTTGCCGGAAAATTAGGGCGCCAATATTTGCCGGGCCGCTCCTGGGAAGGCTTGGCGGATGTTTTGTTGCGCCTGATGCCGCCTCTGGTGATTGCCGATCTCGGGGCAGGGGAGGGAACCTTGTCGCAATTGCTCACGCTGCACGCCAAGCGCGTGATCGCTGTCGATAATTCCGAAAAAATGGTCGAGTTCGGCGCGAAGCTGGCGCGTACGCAGCGCCTGAAAAATCTCGAATACCGCTTAGGCGACCTGGAGTCCGTTCCCATCGCGGACGCCGAAGTGGATCTGGCGTTCTTCAGTCAGTCGCTGCACCATGCCTTGCACCCGGAGCGCGCCATCGCGGAAGCGCGGCGCATTCTCCGTCCGGGCGGGCGTATCGCAATCCTCGACCTGTTGCGCCATCAATTTGAAGAAGCTCGCGAGCTGTATGCCGACGTCTGGTTGGGTTTCACCGAATATGAGCTGCGCAGTTTCCTCAAGAAGGCGGGATTTTGCAACATTCACACGGCCATCGTGCATCGCGAAGCGGAGCCGCCTCACTTCGAAACAGTATCGGCGGTGGCGGATTTACCCATATAGTTGAATCTGCGTTGTGGCTAGTCTGCTTTGTGGGGCAGATTGGAAATCTGCGGCCGATTGGCAATCGGCCTTCTCGATTCGTCTCCGATGTCGCTTAATTTAGCGGAATTGAGCGATTTGCCGGCGGCGTAACCGAGGGCGACCACACAACTGAACATCATCAACACTTCGCTATCGCCCAAGTTGTATTCGAAAATGCCGCCGGCAAGGATGCCAATAATCACGGCGATCGTTGCGTGCAGGATGAAAAGTTCTTGCGAAGGCGCTCCGCGCAGCCGCAGAATGCCACGCGTGGCGTCCCAGGCAGCGATTCCTATGAACCACAACACGCAGAGCAGGCCAGGAATGCCGCGCTCGGCTGCATATTGCACATAGATGTTGTGCAGATGGCCGTAGTAGCCGATGGGCAGCGGGCGGGGAATTTTGGCCGGTACGTAGGCATTGAAGTTCCGCGCAATTTCTTCCGGACCGAGCCCGAACCACGGATGCGCTTTGATCATCTCGACGCCCGTCCAGAACGTCGCGGCACGATGCCGGTTCGAATCGATATTCGGGTCGGGATGCACGATGGAAAGCATGCGCTGGCGCGTGGTTGCCGGCGCCGCCAAAAAAGCTAACGCCACAATCACCGGCGCAAGCAGGGTCATGCGCGGTCTCCAGCACCACACCAGATACAAAATCGCCAGCGCGGCAGCGAGCCAAATACTCCGTGTTCCGTTCAACAAAATCGCTGCCGAGATGACAGGCACACTGAGATAGGCCCAAATCGGCATTCGGCGATTTGAAAAAAACCATTGCGCCAGAAGCAGTGAAAGGATGCTGAGCTGCAATGCGCCGAACGTCATCCAGTGGCTCTCGAATCCGGTGATGCGTTCCCCTACATAGCTTTCATAAGTAGCGTGCCGGAATTTCACGACATATTGAACTAAAGCCCAAACCGCGGATGCCGTGCCAACCGCCGTCCATGCTGCCACTAGCCAGAACACTTTGCGAAAATGGCGGACAAATACGGTATAGATCAGGGGAATAAACAGGAATACGAAGAATTTACGAATTTGCGCGCGGCCTAGCCACGGATCGGGCGAGAGCGCATCCGCCAGAATCGTCCAAAAAAGCAGCGCGGCCAGTGGCAGCCAAACGCGCGGAAATTGCCATTTCCGATAAACAATCAATAGGAGAATGGCGCCCAAACCTAGAAAAATCTGGCTGGCCGCAATCGAGATGTGAATGAGCGCCGCTGCGACGATCGCCACCGCCAGCAGGATGCGATCCTGCGTGTTCCGGCTGATCGGCATGCAGCGACCAGTATGACAGAATGAAAGGCGAAACCTTCTGTATGCACTTGTATCTGCTGCGCCACGGGATTGCCGAGGAGGCGCGCGCCGGCGAAAGTGACGCCGCCCGCGCCCTTACGCCGGAAGGCCGCGGCAAATTACGCCAGGTGCTCAAGACAATAGCCGAAGCGAAGGTCAAACCGACGCTGATCTGCAGCAGCGAATTGAAGCGCGCCATCCAGACGGCCGAGATCGCCAGCACCGTGCTGGGCTACTCAGGCCAGATCATGCGAACCAAAGCGCTGGCTCCCGGGGCGGATACGGACCAGGTATGGGAAGAAATCCGCTTGCATCACGATGAAGCGAATTTAATGATGGTCGGCCATAACCCGCAGTTCGATCAATTGGCTCCTTATCTGCTTGGCGCGCCACATCTGCGTGTGGATTTCAAAAAGGGCGCCATTATGCGAATCGACATCGAGAGTTTCAGCGCGCGGCCAAAGGGAACACTCTGCTGGTACTTGACTGCTAAACTGTCGTCGAGCCGCGAGTGAAACGATTTTTCGTCTTTCTTTCGTTTGTTCTCGCCAGCACCGGCGAACCCCCCGCCGTTCCTACGCCTCAAGCGCAGACACCGATTGAATTTCAGTCGCACGGTCTCGACTATCAAGCGTTGACCAAAGAGGGCATCACGGTAATGTTCGCTTCGCTTCCGCCTCACATCAAAGACTTCAGCATCATTCAGGTCACCGTGACCAACGGCTCGCCCGTTTCCTGGACCGTCAAGCCGATCGATTTTTCGTTTGAGCGTCAGGATGGCACAGTGCTGCGCTCCGTCTCGGCCGACGAGGTGGTGGCATCGCTGCTCGACAAGGCGGGACGCAGCGACGTAATCAAGCTCCAACTACTTTATGAAGACAGCATCTACGCGCTATCGAATTTTCGCTCTACAAACGGCTATGAACAACGGCGCGAGGCGGCCATGGCTATGTTTGTGAACCGGAATTTCAAAGCCGCTGTGGCCGCTTCGGCAATTACGCTCGTTCCCATCAAACTAAAGTCCGGCGACAGCACTGATGGCGCCGTGTTTTTCCGGACGCGCCCTAAAGAGAAATCGCTCGGCCCCGGACGCGTAATCGCACGCACCTGCGGACAGGTGTTCGCGTTTGAGAATTATGTGCCGTTGAGAGGCCGCTAGTGGAGTTCGTCGATCTCCACTCGCACACCAACGAATCGGACGGCACCTTGGCGCCGGTGGAACTCGTGCAACTGGCTATGCGCGCGAATCTCGCCGCGCTCGCCATTACCGATCACGACACCTTCGCCGGATACGAGAAGGCCCTTCCCTTTGCGCAGCAACACTCTTTCGATTTGATTCGCGGAATCGAGCTCAACTCCCGCCTATACGTGCCGGGCGCCGCCCAGCCGCGCTCAGTTCACGTGCTCGGGTATTTTCCATCAAACGAACCGGCCGCGAGTTTTTATGACTGGCTGCAGAGAGAGCGGGAGAGCCGGCGCGAGCGCAACATGAAGTTAATCGAGGCGCTTGCGCAGCGGCGTATCGCGATCACATTGGAAGAAGTGGAGGCGCGCGGTAGAAGTTTGGCGGGACGGCCGCATTTCGCCCGCATTCTGGTGGAGAAAGGCTATGCCAAAAACCTAGACGATGCCTTTAGGAAATATCTCGGTGAGGAAGCGCCCAGCTACGTCGAACGCGAGAGTCACACGCTCGCAGAAGTCATTCGCGTCTTGCGATCCGGCGGCGGAATTCCTGTGATTGCGCATCCCATACGATTGGCTCTCACACCCGAGCAGGAGCGCGAGGTTTTAGCGTCGGCAAAACAGGTGGGCCTGCTCGGCTTGGAGGTCCATCATTCCGAGCATTCAGCGACTATGCGAGCACACTATCAGCAATTGGCGAAAGATTTGGGCCTTGCGCCGACGGGCGGCTCGGATTTCCATGGCGACGCCAAGCCCAACGTCCGCTTGGGCGAAGGCGTGGCCGGCAACGTACAGGTACCGCGCGCGCTCGTGGACAGCCTGCGGGCATTGGCAACAGAGCCGCGCACGAAGTAAGCGGGCAACGGAGCGCTGAATTCGTACAATAGACCGTGGCCGATGCATTACCACGCCTTCGTTTCAACCTGGACTTCATGCCGTCGCCGGATCCAGCCAAGCCGGGCCTCTATATCCGCGATCCATACCATTATTCGGACGCCACTCTCCTGGTTCCACCGCCGCTGGTAGCCGCTCTCGAATGTTTCGACGGCAGCCAGTCCACTTTGGATTTGCGCTCGGAGCTCGTTCGGATCACCGGCGAAATCGATGTCGCCGATCTCGAAAAGCATTTGTTCGATTCGCTCAACGAAGCGGGATTTCTCGATAATCCCCGCTACCGCGAGCTGAAATCGAAGCGCGAAGGCGAATTTGCGCTCGAAGCAACGCGTGAAGCGAATTTTGCGGGTTCGGCCTATCCCGCGGATCGAACCAAGCTGGCCGAATTGCTCATGCGGCGCATCGGCTCGGCTCCGGGGGACTCCACCACGTGCGCCATTGCCGCGCCGCACGCCAGCCCGGACGGTGGCTGGGACACCTATCGCGCGGCATATCGTTGTTTACCTCCAGTGGAAGACGCCGCCGAGACGACCTTCGTCATTCTGGGCACCTCCCACTATGGCGCGCCCGACCGCTTCGGCCTCACTCGAAAGAATTTCATTACGCCGTCCGGCGAAGCGCAAACTAATATCCGTTTAGTAAAGGAGCTGGAACAAGCCGCGGCCGGCGCTGTCCTGATGGAAGACTACTGCCATGCCGTGGAGCACTCCATCGAATTCCAAGTGGTTTTTCTGCAGCATCTCTATGGACCGCGCGTGCGTATTCTCCCGATCCTCTGTGGGCCGTTCGTAAAAAGCATTTACGAAGGCAGCGCGCCGGAGCAGCAGGAAGGCGTCGCACGATTCCTCGGTGCGCTGGGTAACCTCGCGGCACGCGAAGGGCGGCGGCTCTTTTGGGTTTTGGGCGTGGATATGGCCCATATGGGCCGCCGCTACAACGACCCGATTCGTGCCACGGCAAATATCGGCGAGATGCTGGCAATCGAGCAGCGCGATCGCGAACGGATCGCAAAGATCACTGCCGGCGATACATCCGGATACTGGTCTCTTGTTCAGGAAGGACACGACGATCTGAAATGGTGCGGCTCGGCGCCTTTCTACACGTTTCTGAAGACGATGCCCGAATGCCGCGGCGAGCTGCTCGACTATCACCAGTGGCAGATCGATCCGCACAGCGTGGTGAGCTTCGGTGCGCTGCGCTTTTACTGAATCTGACCGCCGCCCCACCAATAGCCCGGACGAGTGCGGACCTTCATCCCCGGACGGTCCACGTTCACTCTGATGTTGTGGAAGCCGGGCTCCTCCTTATTATTGGGCGAGTAGCTCAACACATATTGGCTGTTGAGGTTCTTGCCAATGTCCGTAATGGCTTGTTCCAGACCTTTTTGGGTAGCGAAGCTGTAAACTGCCCCGCCGGTGAAATAGGTGAACGCTTCGGCAGGTGACTTTTTGAATAAATCGTGAATAGATCGCAGCATCGGCGGTACGGCGGAGAGCACGTTGCCGTTCATTTCCTGCACATTGGACGTAATGCTGGGGATACCCGCGCCGCGCAAATTCGGCTGAGCCTCGGGCGGAATACCGCCGTGGGCGGGCCGCGGATAGTCGGGCTTTTTCAAAACCGCCGTCAACACTTTGGAAATATCCACGCAATAGACGATCACGTTATGAAATTGCATGTTACGTACGGTTTCTTGTAAGTGCGCCTGGCTTCCTTTATCTGCATTACGGCTCATGAGGATGATGACGCGGCGGCGCGCATTATTGCGATCGCGATCGTGGCGAACCAGCATGCGAT
>JAICIH010000152.1 GCA_025924475.1 Bryobacteraceae bacterium | reverse complement strand
TTCGTGATGGCGCAGCTTGGGAGGCGGCGATGAGCGTTCACGTAAGCGAAGAAATCCTGGCGCTCTATGTTCGAGGTGATTTGCCGGAACACGACTCGCGGAGCGTGGCGCGGCATGTTAACGAATGTCAGGATTGCAAGCAAGTAGTTGCCGATATTTCACTTAGCCATGAATTATTCACAAATTACTTGAATGATCCCACGGCAGCGGAGCTGGCTGACTTGCGGAGCGCAGTTATGGGCAAGATCCGAGCGAGCGCGGCGGACTCCAGAAGCTGGGTTTGGATGCTCGCTGCTGCAGCCGCCGTGCTGCTGTGTTTGGCAGCGCTAATCTGGCGTGGCGAACGCCAGGAGCTTCCGCCGCTGGCGCGACTTCCCCGGCCCGTCGCACCGGCTGCTACACTGCCGCCGGAACCGCCGATTGCGGTGCCGAGACTGCATGTGGCACGAGCGCCACGCAAACGCATCGAGCCAGGAATGCGTGCAGCGACGCTTATAACGAAAGCTGGCCAGCCGGCTTATCTGAAGATGAACACGTCCGATCCGGATGTGGTAATTCTCTGGCAGCTTCAGGAGAACGAAGAGGTCGCAACCCCATGATGAAAATTATTTTATTGTTCGCGATGATGATGCCGGCTTTGCTGTGGCCGCAGACTGCGACGACGGAGACTTCGCCGGCGGACGTTACAAAGGTTGTTCGCGTTCGTACTGCGCGTCCTGAGAAACTCGCGGAGTTAGTCCTGGGCGGGCCTGTGATAATCCACGCCAATGACGCATTGAAAGCGATCGTGCTAAAGGGGAAACCAGCCGATGTAGCGAAGGTCGAGCAAACGATCCGAGAGCTAGATACCGCCTCGACGACCGCAGCATCACGAAATATAGAGTTGATGGTTTATATCGTTAATGGATCCAGCGCCGCGCCCACATCGTCGACTCAAGCGGAGAAATTGGCAGCGCTCACTCCGGTGATCAAGCAATTACGAGCTATTTTTCCGTACAGCGAATATCAATTGCTCAGCACGATGCTGCTACGCTCCGGAGAAAGGACCAAAACTAGTTCGAGTGGACTCCTGAAAGCTTTACAGAATGCTCCTGGCCTTCCTCCGAGCGTCTATTCCATCCAGTACAATTCCGCGACTGTTTCGCCGGAGGCGACGAGCCCCACGATTCATCTCGAACAGTTTCACTTTGACACTCGGATTCCTGTTCCAACAGGTCCCAGCGGATCCAATAATTTCCAAAATGTTTCCGTTGGAATCTATACGGATGTCGATTTGCGAGAAGGCCAAAAGGTAGTGGTCGGGAACTCCAATATCGAAAGTGCCGACTCAGCCCTGTTTGTTATTTTATCGGCAAAACTGGTGCCATAGCCGCTTCCCTGCTCCCTTACTCCTCCCGAATCGCGTTCACCGGGTTCAACGCAGAGGCGCGGCGAGCCGGCAGCCAGCACGCAAAAAGACCGACGCCCGCCAGCAGCAGACTGACCGTAAGAAATACCGCCGGATCGGTAGCCGATACGCGAAACGGGAGCGCCGCCATCAGGCGCGCGGCGGGAAACGCGGCTGCCAGTCCAAAGGCCAGGCCAGCAGCGAGTTGTACTACACCGCGGCTCAGCACCAGCTGCAAAATATTGCGTGAAGTGGCTCCCAATGCCATCCGTATGCCGATCTCGCGGGTACGGCTGGTGGCCGCCTGCGCCATCACCGCATAAATGCCAACGGACGCCATTACCAGAGCGATCAAGGCGAAGACCGCGAAGACGACCCCGAACAATCGCAGGAACCACTGCGTATGCTCTATCGCCTTGGCTAACGTTCTCACCTCGAACAACGGTAGGTCCTGGTCGAGAGATTGCACTACGGCGCGCACCGCCGAAGCCAGCGAAGCCGGAGCTGCGGCGGACCGGATCGCCAGTGCCACGGAATCGGGTGTTTCCTGCCGGTACGGTATGAATAGTAGCGGATTCGGCGCTTTTTCATTCGGCTCCTGCACGAGGTTTGCGGAGACGCCAATCACCGATATCCAATCGCCCGGCTTGTCCTTCGTGTAAAAGCGCAGCCGCTTGCCGATGGCGTTTTGATGCGGCCAGTATCGCTCGGCGAATTGCTTGGTGACGATAGCGGATTGCCGGCCGGCCGCACCGTCCATCTGGTTGAAATCGCGCCCCAGCAGAAGCGGTAAATTGATCGCGTCAAAGTATCCAGGCGACTCGATCACGACAGATGCTGAAGGAGCATGCGCCGGATCGGTGAGAGCCGCGTGTTCGATCTCGATGCGGCGGCTGGGAGCCCACAGGCCGGGAGGATTGGAGACGATTGCCGCATGCATCACGCCAGGCAACGCTCGCAGGCGCGGCAGAAGCTGCTCGAAGAAATGCAAGCGCGCTTCGGGCGTGGCGTAGTGTCCTTTGGGAAGCCGGATACTCGCGATCATGAGGCGATCCGCCGGTACCCATTCATTGAGGGAAAGATTTTCGAGGAAACTGCGCGCGAACATGCCGGCGCCGGTGAGCAACACCAGCGTCAGAGCGAATTGCGCGATCACGAGCAAGCCGGCGAGTTTGCCGCCGCGCCGCGTGCCCGCGCTCCGGATGCCGTCTTTGAGAGCGCTGTTCAGGTCTACGCGCGAGGATCTGAGCGCCGGAGCGAGGCCAAATAATAACCCACTCACGATACAGAGCGCGGCGAAGTATCCGAACACGCTGTAATCCATCGCAAAGTGAATCCAGTAGGGGCGGCCGACGTCCGCCGTTCCCGCGTCAAACCAACGCACCCCGCCCGCCGAGAGCGCAAGGCCCAGCACACCGCCTAACGTGCTGAGCAGCACGCTTTCAATCAACAATTGGCGGATGAGCTGCCAGCGCGAGGCTCCCATCGCGGCGCGGATAGAAATCTCGCGTTGGCGCCCCAGCGCGCGGCTCAGCATCATGTTGGCGATATTGGCGCAGGCGATTAGCAGGACAAATCCCACTGCGGCCAGCATGAGCAGGAAGACTCGTTTGATCGGACCGCCGTTGAAGCGCTCCTGAAAAGTTTCCACTAGCCCGCTCACGTCCTTGTTCGTATCGCGATAGGCGAGAGCCAGGCGATGCGCGATGCCATCGAGCTCCGTGCGCGCCTGGGTAAGCGGAATTCCCTTCTTCAGAATTCCGAAAAGATTCAGAGCGCGGTTCGAGCGGCTCTCCAATTCCGCCGTAGGTGTGAGCGGCATCCACAGATCTTCGTTATTGGGAAACTTGAACCCTTCCGGCATGACGCCCACAATCGTGGCTGCCTTTTCATTGATCCGCACCGCGCGGCCCACAACGTTATGAGCGCCTCCATATCGCGACTGCCAAACGCCATAGCCGATCACTAGAACTGGTTCGGCGCCGGGTTTTGCGTCGTCCGGCTTGAATCCGCGGCCCAGAATCGGCTCGATATGCAGCATCCGGAAAATTCCAGGTGAGACCCGATCCATCCGGTAAGGTTGCGGCGGAGTTCCGCGCTCGCTCAGCACGGCCGGTTCCTGCATGGCCGCTTCCAAAGCTTCAAAGGACGAGGCGTGCGCACGGTAATCGCGAAAATCCGGATACGACACGCCCATACTGTTGTCGCTTTTGGTTACGTTGCGATTGCGGACCGACACCAGGCGATCGCCACCGGGAACCGGCACCGGTTTCAGCAGAACCGCATTCACGAGAGTGAACACCATCGTGTTCAGGCCGATGCCCAGCGCAAGAGTTGCCACAATAGCCGCCGAGAACCAGCGGTGCGACGCAATCATCCGGAAGGCGAAGCGCAGATCGTGAGTCATTGGACGGTATTACGAACGGAAGAGACGATTTGTTCCGCATGTACTGCTACACCCTAATTTCTTTCCGCGGCGTTGTACTACTACACCTCAAATTCTTTGCCGCTTGCGACGATTTCATACTCGGCTGACGATCCGGGTTCCGAGCAAAAAGAACCGCGCGCGTTAGCAAGCGGCGTTGAATCTACATGCTGCGTTTGGTTGCGGCGCAAGCTGCGTTGTACTACGGGGCAGGCTGGCAGCCTGCGGCCGATTGGCAATCGGCCTTCTTGACTTCAGTTCTCAACTTCCGCCAAACGTATTACAAGCTGCGATTCTGCCTGAATTCAGGCCGCGCTGAAACCAGGTTGTACGCTGTGCCGCCGAGCCGTGCGTGAAGTTTTCCGGGCTGACCCGGCCGGTGGACATTCGCTGAATGCGGTCGTCGCCTACCGCGGCAGCCGCGCTGAGCGCCTGGTCCACATCGGCGGAATCGATAAGGCGACGTTGTGCCGTGGAGTTTCCCCATACGCCGGCAAAGCAATCGGCCTGCAGCTCGAGCGCAACCGAAAGTCGGTTGGCCTGGCCGGGACGGCGTTGCTGGAGCGTACGCACTTTGGGCTCAATGCCTAACACCTTCTGCACATGATGTCCAATCTCGTGCGCCACCACATAGGCTTGCGCGAACTCGCCGTTCGACCCGCCAAAGCGCGTTTTCAATTCGTTAAAGAAGCCCAGATCGAGATAGACTTTTTCATCTGCCGGGCAATAGAAAGGACCGGTCGCGTCTTGCGCCATCCCGCAGCCGGAAGGGTACGCGTCGCGAAATAGAACAAGCTTGGCATGGCGGTAGCGAACGCCGGCTTCGCGCGGCAAGAGTTCATCCCAGTTACGTTGCGCGTCGTCGAGGACGAAGGACATGAAGCGAACCTGGCTTTCTTCCTGCGGCGTGCTTTGGCGCGGAGCGGATCGCGTTACCGGGGCGCCCGCGTCGCCTGAAAACAGTGTAAAGAAATTCTGGCGAAAGATCAGACTCAGTAAACCGACAACGATAATGCCGCCTATACCGAGGCCTCTACCGCCAAAGCCCCCGAAGCCGCCGCCACCGCTTTCGTTACGGCGATCCTCCAGGTCGTCACTTAGGCCGCCGGGGGTCCATTGCATGCTTCTAGCGTATATGCTTTCGGTGCCGGAAAACTAACTGGATCTCTCAAACTGGACGAACTCTGAGCGCAAGTGATATTTTTAGGTCTGATCCAGCTTGAGAGTGAGCGCCTGAACATTCGGAGTGAATGTAAGTTCGCACATTGATGTAAATGATCGGGCGAAACGACTTCTGCGAGGGATGAACCCGCGCAGGCTGTAAAACGCGTAAGTCCCATGCAATCGATGTACGAGAAGGCTGAAAAGGATGTGGATCGCCGCTAATGACGATCGATTCGAGTTCGAGGATCTCCAAGGTCATTGAATACCTGGAGCGGCATTTTCGAGCGCGCAATTCAAATCTCTGGATCTGGATAGTTCTTCTTTTAACGGGGCTTTCGATCGCATCAGACGTAAAGTTGCTGATGTGGACCGATGAGCTATTCACACTGTTCACGGCCCGGCTGCCGGATGTAAGCAAGATGCTCCATGCGATCCAGGAAGGATCCGACGTGCCGGCGCCGCTTTACGATCTGCTGGTTCATTTTTTAATTCCTGTGGTTCGAAATGATGCCCTGGCGGTAAGGCTACCCGCGACGCTCGGATTCTACGCCATGCTGCCCGGGCTGTTTATATTCTGCCGCCGCCGGGTGGGCAGCCTGTATGCCTTTATTGCAGCGATGCTGGCGTGCGAAGTGTGTCTCTATTACGCCACAGACGGAAGGGCTTATGGCGTTGTCTTGGGCTGTACAGCATGGGCGCTCGTGTTTTGGCAGCGAGTCTCCGGAAATTCGTCGCCCTCAGGTAATTCGTCGCAAAGACTGGGGAATCTGGTTGGGCTGGGTGTGTGTTTGAGCCTCATGGTAGCGTTTCACTCCTTCGCAGTTTTCTTTCTAGGACCACTTCTGTTTGTCGAGGCGGTACGCTTCGTGCGCGAGCGCAAGGTCGATGTTGGCATACTGGCGGCCGCTGGGGTGGCCTTGCTAGTGCTGGCGGCGCATTATCCCTTCATGGTTGCCGGCGCAAAAGACAGCGTGAATTTCTGGTCGAAGGCGAGCCTGACTATGATCCGGCCGTGGTACGAAGCTTTCCTTCTGCCGATATTGGGTATTTGCGGGATGGCTGTGCTGTTACGGTTGTTCCTGGGTAATGCGGAAGGCGCCGTGCAGTCTCGAGAGCCGATTCCTGTTCTGGAGTGGATCATGCTTGCGGGATTGACCGCAAGCCCGGCCGCTGTAATCTTGATAGCGAAATACACCGTCCACGGCTTTGTGGACCGGTATGCATTGTGGGCCGTGGTGGGTATCGCCGCTCTGGTTGTATTTGCCATGTATCGCGAATTCCAGGGACATCGTCCGGTTGGGATATTGATAGCGGCTGGATTGGTCGCGGCCGTGCTCACTCACCAAATCAAGACACTATTGCCGGGCAAGCCACAGTTGCGGGAAGCCCAGGCGGCCCTCGATCGAGTATCGGAACTTAAGGATTGGAATAGTGCAATCCTCGTTCCCGATCAACATTACTTCGTGGAATTGTCATATTATGCGCCGTCGCCGGTTAGGAGCCATATCTACTTTCCGCTTCAGAAAGATATGTTGTTCACGGCGCTGTATCATCACACCGATCTGGCAATTGAGCCCATGCCCCAATTCTTAGCCGGCCATCGATCCGGATTTACGCTGGTTTCGGCCAAGGCAGATTTGGCAACACAGCTCATACAGAAGGGATTCGAAGTCACTCCGCTGGGTCCATTAAAATCGCCGATGGTATGGAAGGTTAGAAGCGGCCGTTCCGAAACAGATCCAGGAACGGCGGGCAATCGGCGCGATAAGCAAAACTAACTGCTTCGATTTCTTTCAGCGTATATGCTTTTGATAGTGGGAAAAAATCTGTTTTGATGTCTCAGATACTCGAAGAAGTTTTGAATGCCAACCAGTCGTATGCCTCCAGCTTTGGCAGCAAAAGCAAGCTCGCGGCGGCGCCTGCGCGCCAATTTGCCATTCTGACCTGCATGGACTCGCGGCTCGATCCGGCCAAATTCGCCGGTCTTGCCGAAGGTGACGCGCATGTCATTCGCAACGCCGGAGGGCGCGCCAGCGATAATGCGATTCGTTCCCTGGTCGTTTCGTACAAACTGCTGGGAACCAAGGAATGGTTCGTGGTGCATCATACAGGCTGCGGCATGCTGCAATTTACCAACGAGATCATGCGGGATCTGCTGTCGCAAAGGCTGGAAACCGCTACTGTGCGTAACGGGCAATGGAAGGATCCGGGCGCCGGCGGCGGTTCGACAGCGGGCGATTACATTGACTGGCTCACTATGCGGGATTTGGAACACAGCGTGGTTAGTGACGTAAAGCAAATTCGCTCGCATCCGCTGGTGCCTGCTCGCATCGTGATTTACGGCTACATTTATGATGTTTCCAACGGACGCCTGGTGGAAGTGCCCGAAGCTATGAAAGCCGGACAAGCGGGCCCTGCCAGACAGCATGCGGCAATCGGCTAAATGAGAAATTTTGGTCTAAGGCGGAATCTGTGATGGCCGATGAGGCAAACAACAGCGATTCTGAAAGTACTAACCCTAAGCGGCTAAGGGTGTAATTGCACCTGGCCGATGATGTTGATTTAATGTGAATTGCCTAAAAACACGGCTTGTAGTTTGAGATCCACGGATTGGGAGCAATCTAGTATGTGTCCACGCTGCAAGTCTCTCGAGGTGACGCGCTCGCGCAGTCGATTCCGCGACACCATCATGCTCTGGCTCGGGTTGAAGCCATATCGCTGCCGCGAGTGCAACAAACGGTTTCACTTGCCGGCTAAGGTGGACCGCGTCTTGCGGCGCGAAAGAGCGCTGCGCATAGCCGCTAAAGAACGCGCGAGCGACGTGCCTGTCTCCGACGGGCTCGATCCATTCAAGTAAATCGACCGTTTTCCAGCCCGTCGGCCGCCTGCGCTCGCTATAATTTCAACATGCTCGTAGCGACGGAGAAAATCTGGCACAATGGCCGCTTGATTGCTTGGGATGACGCGAAAATTCACGTCCTCTCGCACGTCGTCAGCTACGGCAGCTCGGTTTTTGAAGGGGTCCGCTGCTATGAACAGGAGCGCGGGCTGGCAATGTTCCGAGCTCACGATCACGCGCGGCGTCTGCTCGATTCCGCGAAGATTTACCGGATCGATGTGCCGTATACAATCGAGCAGCTCACTGCCGCAATGGCCGAGCTGGTTCGGGAGAACAAGCTCGGGGCTTGTTACATCCGGCCCATCGTGCTGCGCGGTTACGGCGGCATGGGCGTGATGCCCTCCGACAATCCGATCGAGGTATACATGGCTTGCTTCCCCTGGGGACGCTACCTGGGTGAAGAGGGGCTGAGCGAGGGTGTGGACGTGTGCGTTTCCTCGTGGAACCGCATCGCGCCGAATACCCTGCCCGCGCTGTCCAAGGCCGGCGCCAATTACATGAACTCGCAGTTGATTCGCATGGAAGCGGCGATCAACGGCTATGCGGAAGGCATCGCGCTCGACGAAGCCGGCTATGTCAGCGAGGGTTCGGGCGAAAACGTATTCGTGGTGCGGGATGAAAAGATTCTCACGCCTCCCTTAGGAACCTCGGTGTTGCCCGGCATTACGCGCGATAGTGCGATGAAGATCGCCGATCAGCTCGGCATCCCCGTGGTCGAGACGATTATTCCGCGCGAGCTGCTATATATTGCCGACGAAGTGTTCTTCACCGGCACCGCGGCGGAAGTAACGCCGGTCCGGTCGGTGGATCGCATCCAGGTCGGCAACGGGCGGCGGGGACCCATCACGGCAAAAATTCAGCAGCGCTTTTTCGAGATCCTCAAGGGTTCCGCTAAAGATGAATTCGGCTGGCTGACACCGGTTGTGCAGGCTCCTGAGCCGGTGGGTGTCTGATGCCGGTTTTATTCGGCCTAAAACGACTCACAGGGCAGAAGCCGCTCGCAGCCGTTCAGTGGATTCCCGGCGAAGCTGACTTCTGCCCTGCGTATTGAGCCTATCGCTTTGCGACTGGCCCAAGCTCAAATTTTCGTCCGCGCGCGAACACCCAACCTGCAGCCACCTCCCCCGAGATTACCTGCCAATCAAGCATCCGCGCCGGATCTTTATAACTTGTACCGCAGACCGCCCGCGCGCGCCAGCATGGATTGCAATGAATGGAGAGCTTTTCAACACGTTTTAACTCTCGCCGTTGCTGAAAGTTATGCGGAGCCGCTTGTGGCTAAATTGTGAAAAAAACATTGCAAGGTAAATATGTCGGAAGTCTCGTCCGTGAAAAAAAGAATCGTTGGCAGAAATCCCGCTTCGCAAGCGGTTTCGGAGATCCACTACGACGCTGCAGTGCTGGCCGTCGATGAATTGATCGAGGCGCCGGATGTCGCCGAATACGTCTCGCCGGGCTTCATCGATTTACAAGTGAACGGATTTGCCGGCGTGGATTACAACGATCCTGGTTCCTCGCACGAAGCAATCGCGCGCTCGATTCGCACGATATTCGAAACCGGCGTGACGCGTTTTTTCCCGACGTTGATCACCGGTTCGGAGGAACGCATTACCGGCGCCTTGCGAAACCTGGTGGCTGCTCGAAAAAGCTTCGCCGCGGAGGGATGTTCGGAAGCGCAGGCGATGGCAGGCATTCACGTGGAGGGGCCGCATTTGTCGCCGGAAGACGGGCCGCGCGGCGCGCACCCACTCGAACATGTGCGGCCTCCCGATAGCGAGGAATTCAAGCGCTGGCAGGAAGCGGCCGAGGGTGAAATTCGCCTGGTGACAGTCTCGCCCGAGTGGCCGGAGACGCCGGCTTATGTGAAAACGTTGGTGCGCGCTGGCGTCGTAGCGAGCGTGGGACATACGAAGGCCAATACGGATCAGATTCGTGCCGCTGTCGATGCCGGAGCCACTATGTCGACCCACTTGGGAAATGCCGCACACCCCTTGCTTCACAAAACCCAGAACTATATCTGGGATCAGTTGGCCGAGGATCGGCTCATCGCCAGTTTCATAGTCGATGGAATTCATATTCCGGGAGGTTTTCTAAAGACCGCTTTGCGCGCCAAAGGAGTTGAACGAGCGGTGCTGGTTACCGACGCCGTCATGCCGGCGATGTGCAAGCCGGGCCGCTACACGTTGGGCCAGGTCGAGGTGGAATTGCGTGCGAATGGCAGCGTCGTCATTATCGAAACCGAACGCCTGGCCGGCTCGGCTCTGCGCATGGATCGCGCCATAGGCAATAGCGTGCGGCTAGCGGGCATATCGCTCCACCAAGCGCTCACCATGGCCACTGTAAATGCGGCGCGCGCCGGACGCCTGGCCGGACGCCAACGCGGACTTTCCACCGGAGAAAAGGCGGATTTGGTGCGCTTTCGCTGGGATTCCGATTCTTCCACTCTCCAAGTGAAAGAAACCATCGTGGCGGGCGTCTCTGCCTATAGGGCATAAAATGGCCTGAGAGAACACTATGGCATTTACACTTCCACCACTACCCTATCCGGCGGATGCGCTGGAGCCTCATATTGACAAGACGACCATGGAGATTCATCACGGCAAGCACCATGGCGCCTACGTCACGAATTTGAACAAGGCTTTGGAATCGGCTCCGGATCTGCAGAACAAGACCGTTGAAGAGCTGTTGGCCAATAATCTGGCGGCGATTCCGGAAGCGATCAAGACGGCTGTTCGCAACAATGGCGGCGGCCATGCGAACCATTCGCTGTTCTGGAATCTGTTATCGGCCAAAGGCGGCGGCGCGCCCAAGGGCGAAATCGAAAATGTGATCACAGCAACGTTTGGCGGCTTCGATTCCTTCAAAGAAAAATTCAATGCGGCAGCGGCCGGCCGCTTCGGTTCCGGTTGGGCCTGGCTCACGAAGGACAAAAGCGGCAAATTTGAGATCTCGTCTACTGCCAATCAGGACAGCCCGTTGATGGAAGGAAAGAAGCCCATTTTAGGCTTGGATGTCTGGGAACACGCTTACTATCTCAAATATCAAAATCGCCGTCCTGAATACATTGCTGCGTTTTGGAATCTAGTGAATTGGGACGAGGTGAACAAGCAGCTCAAGTCATCAGTCCAAGCTTCTGAAACCGCTCGCGCGTAGCGTCGAGAGATACGTGTTGGAAGGCCGCGAACCCCCAGTCCGCGGCCACCTGCACGAATGGAGCGCGATCGTCCACGTAAATCGCCTCGGCCGCGCTCACTTGCGCGAGATCGAGCGCGAGTTGCCACATCTGCCGGTCTGGTTTCCGCAGATGAACGCAATGCGAAATCACCAGGAAATCGGCTAATTCGCGGAGGCCGAAGGCGTCCACCCGATGGCGGGCAATTCCCTGCCCTTCGTTGCTGATCAGGGCAAGTTTCAATCCGTTGATCTTTTTGATTCTCGAAAAGAAGGCAATGTTTTCCGGCCACGGCTGCGATCCCGCATAGATGTAGTCGCGCAGTTCTTCGAGGCTGAAGGTCCGCGGCTCCTCGAAAAATACGTAGCGTAGATAGGTCTCCAGATCCATGAACCCGCGCTCGTAAGTATCGAACATCAAGCGATGGCGTTCCTCAATCGATTCGGGCGCTATTTTGAAGTGAGCGCAGACTTTGTTGCGTAGTTCCGTGTCCCACCCGTTGGTGCCCAAAACACCGCCGATATCGCAGCAGAGGAGCCGAAACGCAGACGATTTCAATTGAGCTTCTCCGTGATCTGACCCACCGCGCGTTGTGCTTCCAGAATGGACATGCGATGGTCCATGATACCGGCCAGATCGGAATTCGCAAAGGCGATTCGGCCGTATGGATGTTGGCGAATGACCTCCCCAGGTCCTGGTTTTCCGTCTCGGCCGAAAAAGAATCCGGGCTTCGGACTGAGATAAGCATGTCCCCAGCGATTCAAAATGATTCCCGCGATATCCCGGCGGGCGTTGAATCCGGAACGGGCGAACAGCGTATGGAACTGTTCGCGAATCTGCTGCTCGTAAGATCGGAATGGTGTCGAATACAGTTCCATGCGCCCGCGCGAAGTTTGCTCTTCGAGTGTTAACCCGGGCCTGGAAAAAAGGATTTTCAAATTAAGCACCACTGGTGAATCCGGGCTGATCGTCGCCGGATCGTTCCCGAACGTTGCCATCTTGCGCATCGTGAGGTAATTGCCGATTCCTTCGCACCATTGGCATTCGGTTAAACCGAGCTTGTAGAGAAATCGCCAGTTGCGAACCGCCACGTTTGCCATGAGGCAGGGAGCGCGATGAAACTGGGCGTAAGCCTCGCCGCAGGCGGTGGGCAGATCGCGAACGATATGCTTTGTGGTCCAACTGCCGCCCGCCATAATGACGCTTTTCGCCCGAACGCGATATAGCTTCCCGCCACGTGTGTACAAAACTTCGACGGTGCGGGCTGCGTCCGGCGTTCCTTCGTGCTTCACCGAGACCACGGTGGAATTTAGGCGAATGCGGGCCGGCTGACCGCTGCGATCGAGTGAGGCGAACTGCACGCGTCCGCGGCAGATTTCCTGCATCGACGTGCCGCCGGAGATCGCATGCGGCATCAGTTGCTTCAGCATATGCCGCGCGATGCCCGCGTTGCCTCCGGGAAACATCTGCGCTCCTTGCTTGTAATCCCACGGTAGAAGCACATCGGGAGCATACTCACAATACGCCGAAAGCACATCGGCCCCCAAGCCGGAGCCGCCGCCCGTGATGGGCGAGAGAAACGTGCGAACCGTTTCCACGCTCAGTCCATACGTCTCGACCAAATGATTTTCGAGCGTGATGCTATCGAGGTGGCGGGAGGCGGCATCGCCGTGTTGTTTC
>JAICIH010000151.1 GCA_025924475.1 Bryobacteraceae bacterium | reverse complement strand
CAGCGTGAGCCAACGTCCCACTTGGCTATTGACGTTTACAAGCACCATCGTTTGTTTGAGCCCGCCGTCGGATTCATAGTTAAAGATGTCTCCAATATTGCCGTAAGGCCGGCCGAGGCTGAGCCCGCCCAGAGCGCCCGGTGGCAAGTCGCCGATGATCGGAAGCGGCGCGTTGATGTTTCTCGTCCGGAGCAAATGAACACCCCGCGTATTCATCAGATTGACCGAGAGCCTCGTCTTTCCAAACAACTGCCTCTCGACACCGATAGCGGTCTGCATCAACTGGGGAGCCCGCAGCGTTGAATCGATTTGGTAACGCTGCGCCGCATCGACATGAGCCGACGACAGCGCCGAAAGCGGTATCGGCGTGTCGAAGGCCGCGTCATAGATCGCCGGATTGTTCAACGTGTAGGTAACCTGGTTTCCGGTGTTATAGCGAAGCGCGGTTTCCACGTTGGAGATGCCGAAGCGATCGTAGAAAATGCCCCAGCCGCCGCGCACCACCGTCTTCGATCTGCCGCCACCGGACTTCCCATCCGGCGACCACGCGAATCCGAAGCGCGGCGCGACATCGAAGTGATCGTGGATATTGGTCTGCGCCTCAAAGCGCGCGCCGAGGCTGATAGTCAAATTCGGCAACACACGCCAGTCATCCTGGATAAACGGCCCGAAATCCATCTGATGGAGTCCGATGTAGGGAGCGCCGGCATTCACGGTGTATTTGGAAGGCCCGTATCCCATGCCTGTGACATCGGCACTGCTTTTGCCACTGTTCAGCAAGCGCACGGTTAAAAGGTATTGATCGATAGATCGGAGTTTCGCATCCACGCCAGGAATCAGCTGAAGATTGGAATCAAGGGCAGGGAACATTCCACCTAAAAACTGGTACGTACCATTAAAGTCTTTTGGACTGGCGTCGTCCAAGACGTTCGCCCGGAAGCGGATGCCGAACTTGGTGGTGTGCGCGCCCCAAGTAAGCGATGTATAGTTCTGGAGTTCGTATTGGTTTTCCAGGCTGTAGCTGGACGGAAAGCCGGGCGCGCTGTAGCCCGAGCCTCCCGACACGAACGATTGCGAAACATAGAGTCCTGGAGCGCTGCTCAAACTGGCAAGGAACGAGTTCTCCCGCTCAAACTGGAAGCGAGTCTCGTTGATCGCCTTGGGACTCAGCACGGCGGTGTCTACGAGATTCACGGACTGTTCGGTGACTGAGGAACTGTATCCCGAGCTGGGAAAGTGGATGTTGTCGACCGTCGTGTCCGGCAAATTGAACGCGGTAATTCCCGTCACCGGATGATCATTTATCAAATACCCGTAGCGAACGCTCAGCGTGTTGTTTTTACCGAGCTGAAAATCGGCGCGAGGGCTGATGGTGGTGCGGCGCTGCGGAGTGGGGAAGAACGTCTGGTTGGATCGTCCCGTCAAGAACCCGGACGTGGGGATCGTTGCGGTAATGGTTCCGTTGTCATCGATGTTGCGGCGCTCAACGTCCAGGAAGAAACTGGCGGTTTTATTTATCGGTCCGCTGACGTTGCCGCCGAAAAGCTGCGTGCGAAACGGAGGATTCACCGATAGGAACGGATTGCGCGAATTCCAGACGCCGTCGCTGATGTTGTAATACGCCCGCCCGTGAAACTTATCCGAGCCCGGTTTGGTGAAAATCTGGATTCGTCCATAACCCAGCTTCGAAAACTCGGCCGAGAACGGGTTGGAGTTGATGCGAATCTCGCGAATCGAATCTTTCGGGGGGAGACGGCCGCCGGTGAAGCCGTCAATATAAACTTCGTTGCCGCCGGGACCTGCCGCCGGCCCGGCGAGCGCCTGCAGATCGGCCTGTAAATCGTCCGGATCGTCGGGCAGGGAATCCAGGTCTTCTTTCCCGAGAACGAGCGCACTCGCATTGTTCGCGGGCTCCGTGCTCACTGTGGTGTCTTCGCTCGAAGCCGATACAGTGACTTCCTCTTTTTGCGCCTGCGGCCTCATCACGATGTTGCCGCTTGCCGCCTGTCCGGCGGTGACGCTGACGACTAAAACGGTCGCCTGCTGCAGGCCTTTGTAGGTCGCGGTGACGGAATAGGTACCGGGAGGAACTCCGTGGAAGGTGTAAGTTCCGTCGCCCGCCGCCTTGGTTGTCTGAACCGTCCCGCTGTCGTTAGCGAGAGTGACCGCCGCGCCGGGAATAATTCCACCGGTGTCGTCCTTCACGGTTCCTTGTACGCTCCCGCCGCGAGCGCCCTGCGCCCACGCCGCCACCGCTAGCGCGACGGCCAGGAACATAAAACGAATCATTCTGTTGTTCATCAATTTCTTAAAAAACCCAACCTTATATCGACAAGATTTGAAAAAATCCGCAATGCGATTATTGCGGAGGCGATATTTCTCCGAGTCCCCAATCGCCCCCCAAATTTTGCCCGCCCTGGCGCTGCGGCGCCGACTCGAGAATCGGCTCCACCCCGGCGATGACGGTGTTCGCAAGCAATTGCGTGTTGCCGGGCCCAGTTGCCACTCCGGAAACGACCACTGCGTCGCCCTGCTTAAGATCGGACAGCTCAATTTTGGGAGCGCGTTCAAGCAGCGCCGATATATCGCCGTTGCCGCGGCGCGCTCCCGCTCCGTTCGCGCCCGTTCGCGGGCCGCCCGGCTCCTCCGTCGACCGGGCTTGTCCGGCCGCCGGTCCTTCGGCCGGCTTGTAACCCGGATTGAACCGGCGCGCCAGCATCATCGCCATCATCGGCGGAAGCTTGCGCACCGCTGCGTCTTCCTGAAGGGAAATCTGAACCGGCTTCTTGCTCGCCAGATCCTTTACGGTAACCGATTTTCCATCTGAGCCGATGGAGGAGATGGTGCCCGAAATCGTACGGAACGCGCCCGAATATACTCTGCGCGCCGCGATTGCAGTTCCATCGGCGGTCGCATCGCCGATCACTCGTACGTGGTCGCCAACCTGAACCTGGTCTATCTGCGAGGGCGCCGGTGTCTTTGGATTTTCGGGAGCATAGCGCGTGAACTCGGTTTGTGCGGTGGTTTGAATCGCGACGCTCTTTGCGCCTTCCGCGGCTTTTACATTGATGCCAATTTTCCCGCTGGCGGGATCGACCGATGTAACGACGCCCGCCGTGCTGTGCTGCCACTCCGCCGCTTGCGCCTGGTGCGCCTGCTGCAGCGCACGTCCTGACATGAGCACCACGCTTTTAGCTGCTAATGCATTTGGATTGTCTTCCGCTTTCGCTCCACGGACATCCACCCGGTCGCCAGTTTGCAGATCGTCGGCAGTAATACGGACGGCGCTTTTCAGATCTTTGGCGCCCGGCGCTACTTTGAGCAGAGTCTTTGTGCCGGTTAATAAGATGGTGTGACTGGTCCCGGTTTTATCCTCTTTGACGGTGATCGTGTGAGTAGCCGCATCTACGGCTGTTACCGTTCCAAGAACGTGCTCCAATGCCGGTTTCGGTGTTGCGGTGTCCTGCGCCCAAAGGCTACCGGCGGTAAGTAATATAGTCAGATAAATCGAAGCCAGGGACATGCTGGCACACTTCAGCATGAAGAGTTGGCGCTTCGACAAGCCGGTAAGTTACGCGCCGGGCCTCCTCCAGAGTGTAAAGAAGCCTTTACAAAAGCGAAAACTGAAATGGGCGCCCGCGATGTTCCGGGCACCCATTTACAAGCAGACAAACTCCAATGGTTTAGGCAGCGTTCACGAGCATGTCGTCCAGCATTTCGTTGCCCTCGGCAATATTGCGGTCGGCTTGTTCCTGACACTGAATGCAGTATGCCGCCCAGGGCACCGCCGCAATTCGCTTCGGGCTGATTTCCTCTTCGCAATGCAGACAGGTGCCAAATGAACCATCTTCGATTCGACGAAGAGCCGATCGAACGTTCCTCAGCATGTTAGACTCCCGGTCGAGATTACGAATGGCCAACTCGCGCTCCGCCGCGTGCTGCACTTCGTCTAACGCGTCCGCGCTTTTCTCGATAGTGATCGCATCGCGATTGCGCACGATCCTCTCCAACTCCTCTAACCTGGTCTCCAATATTTTTTTAAATTTATTCAGCTCGGTCTTCGTCATTTTGTTCTTCTCCTTGCCACCTTTTTCGACTAGCTTTGCCCACTCATAAAACAGTTCGAAGCAGCCAAGTCTTCCCGTTTAGACGCACCTTATTTGAAAACGGTTCACCAACGTTACCACACTTTCCGCAACAGGCAAATGCGATCGAGAACTACTACTGTTGAGAAAGTTCCGGGTAAGCCTGGAAGCGCCAGCGCAAAATTTCAGATCAGAAAAACGCTCTCTGAAAATCCTGTGTCCGTTACTTCCGCTCCGAAAAGCCAACGCCTTTGGGATCTCCGCATGATAGCACAGCCAAGCAATTTATGCGCCAATTGATTTTGCACCGGCGCACCGCTACTCACCCCTGTATTTGTACTATCCGGCCGCCGCAGAATGCTACGGCTAGCCGGACCATGAATCCTCCATCGGCTCGATATGTCCATCGCGTTATATCTGAACGAGATCTTTGTGCGCATTTTTGCCCTGGAGTTTCACCCGGAGCGATTTTTTGTGCTTGAGGACAAAAAATAGCCCCGCGCCGTTCCTCGTATCTATACGGAGAACCTACACAATTTGCCTGTCGTTGTCTGTTGATGTAAGGTTGGCCGAAGGCGCAGATCTTCTCATCCGTGCGGAAAGAAAGTAAAGCCGGACCCGGTAAAGTCTGGACGGTTTTTTGGGCGTTGGCCGTTTACGGCCAGCCCGTCATTTCGCAGTACCGAAAGTACCGTCTAGGTGAGGTTTCACGTCTACCAGACAGTTGTAGAACGTTGGTCCTCCACCCAGATCGGTGAGGCGATCCGAAGTGAGGCAATTCACGCCATAGCGCGCCGGCGCGTGCTTGTTCCAACGCACACTTCGCGCCCGCAGCACGCGCCGTGGAAGACGATCATCGAAGATGGCTTGGAAAAAACAACTGCCCCGGGTATTGAACACTTCGACGGGCATGCCCTCCACGATGCCGCGGGAATCGGCGTCTAACGGATGTATACATAGAAGCGAGGTTTGCCTGTCGACTTCGGCGCGATGTCCGAAAGTAGAGTTCATGCTGTCGTCGTTTTTCGCTGACACCAATTCGAACGGATAAGCTTTGGCTAGTTCCGCGTTCCCCCAACGCGACTCTGCAGGGGGCGTGTAGGCGAGCGAGGCCGCTCCGAATTCGAACTTGCCGGATTTCGTTCGAAAGCCACCGGAGGCGAATGGTAAGAAGGGCGCGCCGGACGGCGAAACGCTGAGCCGAATCGATTTTTCCGCCTCCAATCGCTCGAGCGTGATGCCCCGCAGATAAGGAGAGTCGCTCGCGAGCGCGGCGCGGATCATGTCATCTTCGGTATCCCGAAAACACTCGTCCGCGAATCCCATACGTTGTGCCAGAAGACGGAAGATCTCGACGTTGCTCTTTGTCTCGCCGGGAGCGTGTAACGCCGGACGCGCCAACTGCAGGTAGTAATGTCCGTAGGCGAGATAAAGATCGGTGTGCTCCAGGAAGGTCGTCACCGGCAGGACGATGTCCGCATAATCCGCAGTATCGGTCTGGAACTGCTCGAGTACGACGGTAAACAGATCTTCGCGGCGCAATCCGGAAAGAACCTTGTTCTGATGCGGGGCAATGGCGGCAGGGTTCGAGTTATAGACGATGAGCGCCGAGACGCGTGGCTGGCTCAATTCCACCAGCGCGTGTCCCAAACGGGCCATATTCACCACACGCGCTTCGCGGCCTAGCGCGGACTTACATTGCAGATCCGGACGCTCGAGCGCCGCTCGATTCAACTCGAAGGCGCCGGAGGTGGTGAGCTGCAGCCCGCCGCCGAGTTCGCGCCAGGACCCGGTCACGACCGGCAAGGCGGCAATCGCTCGTACCGCGCTGCCGCCGCGCTCACTGCGCTGGACTCCGTAATTCAGGCGAATCGCCGCCGGCCGAGCGGTTCCATATTCGCGCGCCAGCATCTCGATTTCGGAGGCGGCGATTCCGGTGAGGGGGGCGACTCGCTCGGGCGGGTAGTCCCGGGCGAGCTTCATCAGTTCATGGAAGCCGTTGGTATACGCCGTGATGTATTCCCGGTCTTCGAGCGATTCACGCAGAATTACATGGATCAGCCCAAGCGCTAAGGCCAGGTCCGAGCCGGGATAAATCGCAAAATGTTTGTCGGCGGCATTTCCCGTGCGATTGCGGATCGGATCGATCACGTAGAATTTCGCGCCCTTGCGCCGCGCTTCGACGATCCAGGGCCACAGATGGACATTCGTCCCGAGCACGTTAGCGCCCCAGGCGATGATCAATTTCGCGTGCGCAAACTGCTCGGGCTCCATGCCGAGCTTGATGCCTTGGGAAAGGGTGAGCGCCTCGCCTCCCGCGGCCGAACAGATCGTCCGGTCGAGACGGGACGCGCCCAGGCGGTGGAAAAAGCGCCGGTCCATACCCGCGCCGTTCAGGAATCCCATGGTGCCGGCGTAGCTATAGGGCAGAATAGCTTCCGGCCCTTCAGCGCGCGCTACGCCCGAGAGCCGGGCGGCGATTTCATCGAGTGCTTCGCCCCACTCAATTCGCTCGAAGCGGCCTTCGCCTTTCGCGCCGGTGCGGCGCATGGGATAGAGCAGCCGCTCGGGGTGGTATTCGCGCTCCAAGTATTTGGCAACTTTGCCGCACAGGAAGCCGCGCGTGATGGGATGCTCGCGGTCGCCGGCGAGTTTGATAGCACGGCCTGTAGCGTCCACATGCACGTCGAGCGCGCAGGTGTCCGGGCAATCGAGCGCGCAGACCGATTTCAAAATCACTTATAAAATTATGCGCCCGCGCAGAAATAGCGTGGCGCTGCCGGCCATTTCGACGCGGCCGTCTTCGAGGCGGCAAAACAGCTCGCCGCCGCGCTTGGAAATCTGTCTGGCGGCGAGAGTGGTTTTTCCGAGCTTCGCCGCCCAGTAGGGAACCAGCGTGCAATGCGCCGAGCCGGTGACGGGATCTTCCGGAACGCCCTTGGCCGGCGCGAAGAAGCGCGAAACGAAATCGCACTTTTCGCCGCGGGCGGTGGCGATGAAGGCGAAGCGGTCGATGCGCGCAAGCGCTTCCATGTTCGGCCGGAGCTCGCGGACCTCCGCTTCCGAGCCGTAGACGACCAGGTAATCGCGCGCAGCCAGAATTTCGATCGGGCGGCCACCCATGGCTGCTATCAAGCCCGGATCCACTTCGACCTGTGCCGGCGGACGTGACGGAAAATTCATGGATAGCCGTTGGCCATCGCGCCGCACCACCAATTCACCCGATTTGGTATCGAAGCGAAGAGTATCGTCCTTTATTCCGAGCTCCTGAAATAGCACATGAGCCGAAGCGAGGGTGGCGTGCCCGCATAAATCCACTTCGCAGCCGGGGGTGAACCAGCGCAGAGCAAAGCGCTCGCCGGTGCGCACGAAATAGGCGGTTTCGGACAAATTGTTTTCCGAGGCGATTGCTTGCAGAGTCTCATCGGGCAGCCATTCCTCAAGCGGGCACACCGCTGCGGGATTGCCGCCGAAGGCAGCGCTAGAAAATGCGTCGACTTGATAGATGGGTATTTCCATGTGAAAAACCGCTCCCTGTGGTCGCGGCTCAGTTCCGGTGTCGTTCGCAACCGAGCCGAGTTAATTGACTCGGATGCGATGCTTTTCTTTGAGGATCAGCTCGTCAAAGATCGCCAGGACGCGCTTGCGGTAGGTGTACATCTGGCGCAGCGATTCGCGGAACCCTTCTTCGTAACGGCGCGGCTGCAGCCATTTATGCAGGAGCGGCCGAGGGACGTCGATGTCGCGCCGCAGATCGTCCGCCGAATGGCCACGCAAAAAAAGGCCGTAGAAGATCGCCGCTTCGCGTTGCGGGGCCAGCGGATCGATGTCATCTCGGCCGATCATATACGTACACTGCTAAATCTGTATCGTACTACCGAAACTAGAACTTTATATACCTTAAGTCATCAGTCTAGCAACGCTGTCAAGTCCTCACAACTGGGCCAAATCGGCTTGCCTTTCAGACGTTTAGCCTTATAATCGTTTCAACAGTAGGTCAGTCTACGAGGTAAACAATTCATGACAAATCTCCGTTCGATGTGCGCTCTGTGTGCGCTCGTTCTTATTTTTTCGGCCGTGGGCTTTGCGCAGGCAGTCAGCGCGAGCTTGGTCGGTACGATTACAGACTCTACCGGGGCCGCGGTACCCGATTCCAAGGTCACCATTACCGAGGTCAATACCGGCGTCAGCCGCGCCGGCCAGACGAACGATAGCGGAAATTACACTTTCTCCAATCTCCGTCCCGGAACTTATACGGTGGCAGCCGAGAAGCAGGGATTCAAGAAGGCCTCGCGCGCCAATATCGACGTAGTGGTCGATACGACAGTGCGCATTGACCTGGCGCTCCAACCGGGCGAAGTGAGCGAAACCGTCAACGTCACTGCCGAGGCCGCGCTGCTCAAAACCGAGCGCGCCGATACCGGCCGCCAAATTGAGGCGAAGACCCTTTCCGATCTCCCGCTGCCTGCTAACCACAATTTTCAGAGTCTCAGCATGCTGGTGCCCGGCGCGACCAAGCCGGAGAACCAGCATTCCACCTTCTTTAATGCTCAATCGAGCTATGCCACGCGTTTCAACGGGCAATCCCGCCTGGCGAACAACCTGGAACTCGAGGGCGTCGATGACAACGAGCGCACCGGACTTCTGCAGGTGCTGATTCCGCCGCAGGAGGCGATTCAGACGGTCGATATTTCGACCAGTAATTATGACGCCGAGCTGGGCCGCGCCACCGGCGGAGCCGTCAACCTGATCCTTAAATCCGGCGGCAATGAGTTCCACGGATCGCTTTACGAATACAACCGTGTGAGCGCGCTTTCGGCACGCAGCTTTTTTGATTCGGCGCGCGGCCACTTTACCTATAACTACTTCGGCGGCACGATTGGTGGGCCCATCATCCGCAATCGCACCTTCTTCTTTGGTGACTACCTGCGGATTGAAGACCACTCGGCCAATAACGACCGTTTGACCGTCCCGACGGAGGCCGAGCGAAACGGCGATTTGAGCGTTTCGCCCTCAAACATCTACGATCCATTTTCCTCGAACAATGAGAAAACTCGCTCGGCATTCTCCGGCAAACAGATCCCGGTTTCCTCAATCAATCCCATCTCCGCAAAAATTCTCGCGATCGTCCCACTGCCGAATCTGCCGGGCCTCACTCAGAATTATTTCGTCAATAGCCCGTTCTCGAAGAACACCGATCAGTTCGATGTCAAAGTCGATCATAATCAGACCGACAACGATCATCTTTCCGTGCGACTGAGTTTCTCCCGCCCGGTGACGACCGATGCTTCGGTCTACGGCATCTACGGCGGCCCGCGCGGCGTCGGCGGTTCCGGGTTTGAAGGCACAGGCGTTCAGACCACTTATAGCGGCGCGATTAACTACGTTCATATTTTCTCGCCGACTTTCATTTCCGAAGCACGCTTCGGCGTGAACCGCTATCGCAATGATGCGCAGCAGTTCGGCTATGGCGACAACACTGCCGACAAACTGGGTATTCCTGGGATCAACGGGATACCCTGGACCAGCGGACCTCCGCAAATCAACCTTCCGAATTTTGGCGATCCGTTTATCGGCTTCTCAGCCAGCCTCCCCTGGATTCGGGCCGAAAGCAATGTCCTGTTCACAAATATCTGGACCAAGACCAAGGGGAACCACACGATCAAGTTCGGCGGCGACTTGCGCCGGGTTCGCGACGACCTGCAGCAGACGCAAACCTACAATCCTCGTGGAAGGTACGAATTTAACGTTTCGCAGACATCGAATTCCATAGCCGGTACCAGTTTTGGCAATTCGCTCGCCAGCTTCCTTCTGGATGTGCCATTGAACATTGGCCGCGACTACCCCGTCATCTTCCCGGCGTATCGCGCCTGGCAGTTCTTTACATTTGTCCAGGACAAGTGGGTGGTCACTCCGAAGCTGACGCTGGATCTGGGATTGCGCTGGGAGTTCTACCCGGCCGCTACGCCCGCCCACAGCGCTGGTTTTTCGCAGTATGATCCGTCAACCAATTCGCTGCTGATCGGCGGTGTCGGAAACGTTCCCTCGAACGTCGGTATTAACACCAACTATCACGATTTCGCACCGCGCATCGGAATCGCGTATCGCTGGAACGATAAAACGGTCATCCGTACCGGTTTTGGCATCAGCTACTCACCGTTCCCGGATAACACCTACGCCTACAATTACCCCGTAAAACAGAACAACTTCTTCGGCAGCACATCCTCATTCTTCGGCGCGACGCTGCCCGACGGACGCCCGGCAACTTTTGAGAACGGCTTCCCGCCCTTCCAGCAGACCGTGATTCCTTCGAACGGAATCATTGCGAACGCCGATCTGAATCAGAGCTACGTGGTCATCAATCCGCAATTCAAAGAGCCCTATGTGGAGTCTTGGAGTTTTGCGATCCAGCGCGCGTTGCCTAAGAACGCGACATTCGATATCGCTTACGTCGGCAACCATGGCGTCGATCAGCCCGCGCAGTACAACTTGAACGCTTCGCAGACTCTCGGCGGCGGCAAGGCCAGCCAGCCGCTAAATCAGAAATTCGGAAAAACGGCCGATGTGACGCAATATTTCGTCGGCTACAGCTCCAGCTACAACGGCTTGCAGGTGAAGCTCGACAAGCGCTTCTCAGGTGGTTTTGGTATGACCACGGCATACACCTACAGCAAATCTTTGGGTTACCAGTCCGAGGATAGCCGTATCGATTTCTATATCAATCCCAGACGCAATTGGCGGCGGCTCGACTTCGACCGCACCCATGTTTTCGTGCAGAGCTACATTTACGAACTGCCGTTTGGCAAGAACAAGAAGTATCTACAATCGGGTGCGGCGGGTTGGATATTAGGCGGATGGCAAGTCAACGGCGTATTGCAGATCTCGAGTGGGGCGCCCATCGATTTCAGCGCCCCTAATAGCAACCTGAACGCTCCCGGCAATAACAATACGTTGGACTATTTCGGCGCAGGTGGTATACAGATCCTGCACGGGACGGGTTTCGGCAATCCATGGTTCAAGAACACAAAATGCACTTCATCCGGCGCGTCTACTACGGACGGGTGCTTTGCACAATCCGGAACAAATGAGTTCGGCAACCTGAGCAAGAACGTGATCAGCGGTCCCGGCTTCTGGAACCTGGATGCTTCGCTATACCGAACGTTCGACATCAAAGAGCGGTTCAAGCTGCAGATTCGAGCGAATGCCACAAGCATCGTGAATACGCCGCAGTGGGCGAATCCGAGTACGGATATCACCAGCGCCAACTTCGGGCTTATTACGAGTGTCGGCAACGGACGGTCCGGCCAAACTCTTCCCGGCGGCTACGGAACCGGTGCCAGGCAATTCGAATTCGGCGCTAAGCTGATTTTTTGACGCGCTATCTTAGCTTGCCGGCCGCGCTGCTATTCGTCTTCGCAGCGCGGCCGGCTTCCTTCACGCAAACGGAACTGTTCCGAGCGGGTGAAGGCGGCTATCACACCTATCGCATCCCTTCTCTGATCGTTACAGCGAAAGGCACACTGCTCGCGTTCTGCGAAGGGCGGCGTAACTCGGGCGGCGATGCCGGTGATATCGACGTTCTGCTGCGGCGTAGTTTCGACCGCGGCAAAACCTGGTCGGCGGTTCAGACCGTTGCGGACAAAGGTGAAGACACCGTCGGCAATCCGACGCCGGTGGTCGAACGCACAAGCGGGACGATCTTTCTCCTGCTCACGAGCAATCCCGGCTGGGCGAGCGAGCGGCAGATTACCGAGCGCACTCCTGGCGCCGTTCGTACGGTCTGGATTACGCACAGCACCGATGACGGCGCTAGCTGGAGCGCGCTCGAAGACGTCACCGCGCAAGTGAAAAAGCCGGAGTGGACGTGGTACGCGACGGGACCCGGTAACGGAATACAAATGCGCAGCGGACGGCTGGTGATTCCCTGCGATCACAACGGCAGCTCGCACGTCATCTATAGCGATGATCGCGGCGCAAGCTGGAAAATCGGCGGCAGCGCGGAAGATAAAACCAACGAATCCGCCGTGGCCGAGCTGAAGGACGGCAGCCTGCTTTTGAATATGAGGAGCTACCACGGAAAGCACCGGCGCGCCGTGCAGCGCAGCCGTGACGGCGGCCTCACGTGGTCTCCTCTCAAATTCGACGAAACGCTGATCGAACCCGTCTGCCAGGCGAGCCTCATTGCGGCCAGCCGCGGACGTCTGTTGTTTTCCAATCCCGCCGCGACCACGCGCACGCACCTCACTGTGCGCTTGAGCAGAGATGATGGCGCGAGCTGGAAAGCGTCGCGGCTGGTGTACGAAGGCCCTTCCGCCTATTCCTCGCTTGCCATGCTGCCGGGCGGAACGGTTGGGCTGCTCTATGAACGCGGCGAGCGAAGTCCCTACGAGCAGATCACGTTTGCGCAATTTGACCTGTCATGGATCACGCATTGAGCGCTATCCCACGTTCGTCACCATTGGATGTTGAAGACCGCTCCCGAGGAACACGCGCAAAACGGGCGCGATATCAAGCGCGCCGCCCGAAGAGCCAGCGAGTTCCTTCGTTGTCTGGCGACGTGCATTCGCGCCCTTTGCGCTTCTGAGGAACACGCGCAAAACGGGCGCGGCATCAAGCACGCCGCCCGAAGAGCCAGTGAGTTCCTTCATTGACTGGCGGCGTG
>JAICIH010000150.1 GCA_025924475.1 Bryobacteraceae bacterium | reverse complement strand
CTGGATGAAACCGGCGTCGCTACCAGTGCGACCGTCACCTGGCACGCCGACAATGACTGGGTCCTTCCCATTACCGATAGCCCCGGCAACGCTCGCATGATGCATGGCTCTCTCGACAACAGCGCCGCTAATCCGGCTACCGCGACAGTGGCCAATCTTCCTGCCAGTTCCAGCGGTTATGACATCTACGTCTATACCGCCGGCGACAATGGTTCGGCCACGCGCACCGCGACATTCCAAATCAGCGGCCCGGGCATCACCACCACCAGCGTCAGCGCCACCGACTCGGCTGGTACTAGCTTCAACGGTGTTTTCACGCAAGCCAACAACTCGCCGGGCAATTACGTCAAGTTCACCATTGGCGCTTCCGCCACTAGCTTTACTCTCACGGCCACGCCTGGAACTTCCACCGACCCATACAAACGAGCGCCTATTAACGGCATGCAGATCATTCCCCATTAAAGGCTTTCAAACTCATGTCATCCCATACCTCCGTCGCCAACGGTAAGGGCATCCTCGTCACTTCTCTGGATTTCGAACTGTACTGGGGAATCCGCGATCTGGAGTCTCTAAAAGAAAGCAGAATTCGACTGGCGAACGCCCGTTCGGCAGTAAGGTCGATTTTGCATCTTTTTAAGACATTCGAGATTCATTCCACCTGGGCGACAGTCGGATTTCTTTTCCTCAAAAATCGTGAGGAACTGATTCAGACATCGCCTGCTGTCCGGCCGGACTATCGCGCCCGCTCTCTGTCGCCCTATGCGGATATCGAAGCGATAGGAGAAAACGAACAGCAGGAGCCTTCCTGTTATGCACCCTCTCTGGTGAAAGAAATCCGGAACACGCCCTACCAGGAAGTTGGAACGCATACGTTTTCGCACTACTATTGCCTGGAAGACGGCCAAACTCTGGCGGCATTCCAGAGCGACCTGACAGCCGCGGTCGCTGCGGCGAAACACTGTGACCTGAAAATGCGCAGCATTGTGTTTCCGCGCAATCAGGTCAATTTGAGCTATCTGGATGCCTGCGCGGAAGCGGGAATTGTTTCTTACCGCGGCGCCGGATCGCACTGGATGTACCGCACAAGAAAGCGATCCGACGAGACTTTTCTCCGGAGAGCCTCTCGGGTGCTCAATGCGTACCTGAACCTTGGCGGGCATAATTCAGTGCCGATGGAAACGATAGCCCGTCAACGCGCACCATTTAATTTCCCGGGGAGTTTGCACTTGCGCCCACCTTTGATGACCATTCGGCCGTTCGAAAGACTAGCCCTCCGGCGCGTTTATAAGGGTATGGACTTCGCTGCTAGGCGCGGCCATATGTATCATCTCTGGTTCCATCCCGAGGATTTTGCGAACAATTCACAAAAAAAACTGGATATTCTCGCGAAGGTTCTCGAGCATTTTGCTGCGTTACGCGCTCGTAATCGCATGGATAGCCTGAATATGGGCGAGTTAGCCGGCCGCCTATTGACGGGCGCGACAGTAGACAAGGGAAGTTGCATGGAGCTTGCTAAGCAATCACCGTGAACGTCGTAATTTCTCAAGAACACCGCTTTGATCGCACCCCCGACGGGGCCATTTGGACTACCGCCGCGTTCCCGCGATCTTACTATTCTCAATATCTGGAGGTATTTGAAAGCGCCAAGATAGTCGCACGAGTTCGGGATGTCAGCTCTCCGCCGGCAGGCGCCAAGAGGGCCGATGGCGATGGCGTCAGCTTCCATGTCGTGCCTCACTATATAGGACCGGAGCAATTTCTGCTTCGTTTTCCAGAAGTGAGGCGCGCGACTCGAAGCGCGGTAAAAAGGCCCGACGCGGTGATTCTCCGCGTGCAATCGCAGGTGGCTGCGACCATGGAGCCGATGCTGCACCGCAGCCGGAGGCCCTACGCGCTCGAGGTCATGTGCGATCCCTATCAAATGTTCGCGCCGGGAGCAAACGATCACCCGTTGCGCTTCTTCTTTCAAACGATGTTCTATCGTCAGATGAAGAAGCAGTGCCGCCGGGCCCCCGCCGTTTCTTACGTAACCGAAGACTCACTGCAGAAGATCTATCCGCATGCTCCCAATGCATTCTCGATTTCCTACTCGACGGTCGAAATGCCGCCGGAGGCGTATGTTCCGGAAAGCCGTTCCGTATCTTCTCGTTCCGGACCCCACACGATCATCACCGTCGGTTCCCTGGATCAGCCATATAAAGGTATCGATGTCCTGATCGATGCAGTGGAAGCAAGTATCGCGGCGGGCTGCGATCTGAAACTGGTAGTGGTAGGAGACGGCAAATATCGTCCGTCGCTCGAGGCGCGCGCGAAGCGGCTGGAAGATCGGGTGCGGTTTCTGGGACAGATCTCGTCGGGCGCCGAAGTGCGGGCGCATCTGGATCAGGCCGACGTCTTTGTTTTACCGTCACGCACCGAAGGATTACCGCGCGCGATGATTGAGGCCATGGCGCGCGCGTTACCTTGTATCGGCTCGACTGTTGGAGGCATTCCGGAATTGCTAACCCCGCAAGATCTCGTGACGCCAGGCAACGCACGGGCTTTAGGAAACAAAATCCGCGAGGTTATCCAGTCGCCGGAGCGAATGAGCGCTATGTCCGCTCGCAATCTGGAAAAATCGCAAAAATATCGCGATGAGATTCTCCGCCGCCGGCGCAACCGTTTCTTCCTCCACTTGAAAGAAGCCACGGAACTCTGGCTCCGCCAGACCGCTCAAGATCGTCTTTCCTAGTTACTCTTCCCGGAGCGCGCGCATCGGATCAATTGCCGACGCTCGCGAGGCGGGAATAGAAGTCGATAGGAGTATCACGATCAGCAGTGTGCCGGCCACTGCCGCCAACGTAAGCGGGTCCGATGCGGGAACACCGAACAGCAGTGTCCGCAGGAAACGTCCTAACGCCAAAGCGCCTATCACTCCAATGACAACGCCCACGGAAGCAAGCGCCATCCCGTGCCTGATAAGAGAGCTTACTAACTTTAACGGCTGCGCTCCAAGTGAAATACGAAGGCCAATCTCTCGTGTGCGCACGGCCACGGAATACGACACCAGGCCGTAGATTCCGATTGCCGCCAACATCAACGAGAGAACCGCAAAGATCAAAAGCATGAGCATATTAAATCGGGCCGGCGCAATGGACCGGGCCACCAGCTTTTCCATGGTTTGAAAGTCTGCGGGAGGCTGCAAAGGATCGGCTTCGAGAACGGCGTGTCGAACAGCCGGGATCATTGCAAGCGGATCGCGTGTTGTCCGAATTACCCATTTCGTAGGAATCTTGTCTAACGTGATTTGCGTGATTCTATCCGGTGACTGTGCAATCGGGACGAAGATCACACCCGGCGGGCGAAACATGAGCCCTTCTTCCCGAGTGTCGCCCACGATTCCAACTACAGTCCGGGGCCGGAGATCGCGTGGGTCGGTAAGATATCCCGTCCCAATGACAAGAGACTTTCCAAGTGCGTCCTCATTGGGAAACGCTTGTTTTGCTAACGTAGAGTTAATAATAACGACCGGCGCGGAATTTCCTCTATCACGGTCATTGAACGTTCGTCCACGAAGTACCGGAATACCCATTGCGGTGAAGAAATGGGAATTGATGGCGCGGTACCAGCCATCCATCTCGCTGTTGTCGCCCGATCTACTTGGTGATGGACGAGGCTTGCCTCCGATGGGCGTAACAGGAAAATCAAAAACCGGTTCGAACGGCAGAAGCGTTGTAGAGCTCGCAGCGACAACGCCAGGCAATCTTTCGATGTTCCGGGCTACGTTCTCAAAATAGTCGGCTTCACGAATACTGTCGGAGTAACGGCCCGGAGCCATGCTGATGTTCATGGTCAGGAGGTGATCGTCTCTAAATCCGGGATCGACACTATTGAGATTCCAGAAACTGCGGACTAACAGCATTGCACCTACGAGCAATAACGTCGATAATGCGACCTGCGCGATAACTAACGTGCTACGCAGGCCGTTTCCTCCGCGTCCCGCTCCGCCTTGCGCTGTAGCCTGCTTAAGAGCGTCAGTCAGGTTTGTTTTAGAAATCTGCATGGCGGGGGCGAGGCTAGCCAAAATTCCGCATACAACGGCAGCCGCCAGGACAAAACCGAAAGCGGAGAAATTCACATGAATTTGCGCCACTTGCGGTAGTCGATCCGCCGACAACCCTGGAAGAGCGCGAACTCCTAGCTCAGCTAGCAGGATGCCGATTGCGCCGCCTGCACCAGCGAGAATAAAACCCTCGGTAAGCAGGCGGCCCACGATTCGCGAGCGGCGCGCCCCTAAAGCTCCCATCACCGCGAGTTCACGCCGCCGGCCCACTCCTCTCGCCAAAACCAAATTGGCAACGTTCGAGCACACAACCAATAAGACAAGCAGAACGGCAGCGAAAAGAATCTCCAGCGCAGGCCGCACTCGCCCGGCTATTTCTTCTTGGATCGGCCGCAGCACGATGCCATGAGGCATATTGGTTAGCCGCGAACTATGCGCAAACCGCTGCGCAATCGTGTTTACTTGGCTCTCCGTTTGAGCGAGATTGCCTCCCGGTGGAAGCCGCCCAATAACAGTAAATCCGTTTGTGCGGTCCGAGCTTTCCCGAGGCACAGCTAGAGATAAGTAAACGTCCGCTGGCATGAAGGCTCGCATCAGATCAGGGGCGACGCCGACGACCGTATATCCCTGTCCGGCGATATTCAACACCTGACCGACAACGGATCGTTCTCCTCCAAAGCGGCGATGCCATAAGCTTTCGCTGATAACAACAAGGCGAGGTTGCCCGGGAACGTCGTCGCCATCGATGAACAATCGTCCCGCGACGGGCTGGACCTGAAATACGGAAAAATACTGAGCGCTCACGTGTATTCCTGAGATCTGCTCGGGCATCCCGCCAGTAGTTAAGTTGTACCCGCCAATTCCACCGTCGGACATGGCAAGCGCGGAAAGGATCTTCCGCGTCGCTTGGATCCCGACGTAGTCGTGCATGTCAAAGCTGGAGCTGCTCCCAAAATCGGCCTTACGTCGAAGATGAACGATCGCTTGCGAGTCGGGAACTGGCAGCGGGTGGAGTAATACGGTGTCGACGATACTAAATATCGTGGCGTTGGCGCCGATTCCTAATCCAAGGATCACGACGGCAGTAAGAGAAAAGCCAGGATTCTTTCGTAATCCGCGGAACGCGTACCGGCAATCTTGCCAAATCCGTTCCACAAACCCCCAACCCCACATTTCGCGCGTCTCCTCTCTGATTGAAGTCGTGTTGCCGAACGCCCGCCGCGCAGCGTAACGAGCGTCCTCCGGCGAAAGGCCATTCTCGCGGCGTTCTTCCGCTTCCAATTCCAGATCGGAACGCAGCTCCCGTTCCAGATCCTCTTCTTTTGATTTCCGCCGATGCCAAAAAAACATGCGTCTACTCGTATCTCAGTGCGACCATAGGATCGGTCCGAGCGGCCCTTCGTGCGGGAACGTAGCTCGCTAAAAGAGCGACTACGAAAAGCAACAACACCCCGGCCCCGAACGAGACAAGGTCAAAAGTGGGGATGCCAAACAAAAACTTCGAAAGATACTGCGCGGCTAGCGCTCCAATGGCCACGCCAAACACAAGACCCAGAGCTGCCAACCGCGCTCCCTCGCCTAGTACAAGGCTCTTAATCTCAATTGGCTTGGCTCCAAGCGCCAGGCGAATACCCATCTCTTGCGTACGTCGTGCGACGGCATAAGAGAGAACGCCGTAGATACCGATAAGCGACAACAACAGCGCGATCAAGGCGAAGCTGCCGACGAGTTCCAATGAGAGCCGGCGAATCGCCAGCGATGAGGACACTATTTGGTGCAGAGTGCTGAAGCCCAAGATAGGCAGGCCCTTATCTGCCGACCAAATCACGCTCTGCGCAGACGCAGCGAGCTGCATCGGATCTCGTCCAGTGCGTGTTCGGATGATGAATACGCCGCTTGGCGTCGCGCCGCTCTCGACTTGATAAATGGAATTGTATGTAGTCGGCGCGACTGGCTTATCTAGAGCCTCAACGTGGACATCCCCCACCACTCCGATCACAGTAAGATGCCGCCCGCCCCATTGGAACCCTTTGCCGATGGGATCTTCATGAGGCCAGTACTGCCTGGCCATGGTCTGGTTTACTACGGCGGTCAGCGGCGATCCTGCGGTATCCGCGTCAGAAAACGTTCGTCCTCTCAGTAGCGAAATCTTCATGACGCGAAAATAGTTGCCACTGACTAGCGCGTTGTCGGCCCAGTGAAACTCGTCGGGAGGCCGTCCATCGATAACGAACCCAATCAGGCGCTCATCGGCAAGCGGCACATGTGTTGTTACAGCAACCGCTGACACACCCGGCAAAGATGCCAGGCGCGCTTCAATCGTGCGCTCCACTGTGTGGCGTCGATCGGGAGAATAGCGCTGCCGATTGAGCGTCGTGCGGACAAGTAGCGTTTGTTCAGGATCGAAACCGAGCGGCACTTCGAGAACTCGAATAAAGCTCCTCAGGAGCAGTCCAGATCCGATGAGGACGACCACACAAGAAGCAATCTCGACAACGACCAAGGATCGAGCAAAACGCCGGCTGGTGCGGCTCTGTCCCGATTGCCTGCCGGATTGCTTAAGCGCATCGTGCATGCCGGAGTTCCGGAACATCCACGCGGGTGCAATGCCGCAAAGCAGGCAGGTAATACCGCACACGACAAAGGCAAACAAAAGCACTCGTACATCGATACCCACTGCACTGGTGTTGATCTCGTTTATGGAAGCGGCGTCCATGGAACGAAGTAAGCCGTACGCTAGTGCACACCCTGCGATCCCTCCACTGAGTGTGAGAATTGCCGTTTCTGTCAGAACTTGCCGCGTCAATCTGCCGGCGCTCGCTCCCAAAGCTTTTCGAATAGAAATTTCGCGCTGCCGTGCTCCAGCCCGAGCCAACAGCAGGTTGGCGACATTTGCGCAAGCAATCAGCAAAAGAAATCCGACCGCCGCGCCGAGCATCGGCAGTACGAGGCGAGTATGTACTCCAAATTGAGGCGACCAAGGCTCAGCCGACGCTGCCAGGATCGCGTTCCCGGAGTAAATATCCGGATGCTCTTGTTGAAATTGAGCCGCCACTCGCTTCACATCGTCCCGTGCTTGCGCGAGCGACACTCCATCTTTGAGCCGCGCGATGATGTTCGTATCGAAGCTGCTCGCCCAATCGCTCAATTGATGGCTGGTAAATGACAGCGGAGCCCAAACGGCTGGAGGTTCGCCGGGGCTTGCCGCCGTCGATGGGAAGGTAAAGCCCTTGGGCATCACACCCACAATCTGATACGGCTGTTCATTCAGCCGGATGATCTTTCCGATGACACGTGCATCTTCCTCGTAGTGGCTTCGCCAGAATTTGTAACTGAGTACAACGACCTTCGCGGCGCCAGGGAGTTCCTCTTGCGCCGTGAATGTGCGCCCAAGGAGCGGTTGGACACCGAGCGCTGGGAACAGGCTTGCTGTGGTGTTATAGCCGGAAATATGCTCAGCTTCACCTTCACTTACGAAGTCGAAGCTGCCTGGCTGATAACCTGCAATGCCGGAAAATGCACGCGTACGGTCCCGATACGCAGCGAACTCCGGCGGAGCCGCTCCAAGATGCCCTTCCGACATCTTGGGCTCGCTTTGCCAGATGCGAATCAGGCGCTTCGCATCCGGGTACGGGAGAGGACGCAGTAAAACCGCATCCATGATGCTGAAGATCGCGGTGTTGGCCCCGATGCCGATTGCCAGTGTAAGAATGGCAACCGCTGCAAACCCAGGATTTTTTCGAAGCAGTCTGCTGGTGTAGCGGATATCTTGTGCCAGCCGCTCAGCCCAACTCCAGCTCCACATTTCGCGGACATCCTCTCGGATCAATGTTGCGTTGCCCAAAGCCCGCTGGGCGGCGTAGCGCGCCTCCTCCGGCGAGATGCCGCGTTCTTCCTGCTCTGCGGCTTCCAATTCCAGGTCCGAGCGCAGTTCACGCTCCAAATCCTGTTCTCGTCGTCTTCGGCGCAGCCAGTTCATAGCGCAATCCAATCACTCGTATCGCAAGGCCGTCATCGGATCGACTTTCGTTGCGCGATTCGCCGGCAGATAGCCTGCAATAGCGGCTATCGCCAACATCATGGCTGCTGAGAATCCCAGTACCAGTGGATCTCCGGGTGTGAGCCCATAGAGCAAGGCAGCGGCAAAACGCGTGAGTGCCAGTGCTCCAAGGATGCCAGCCGCAATGCCGACCAGTGTGAGTGATAGGATTTCTCGCAATACAGAGGCGAGGATCTTGATCCGTTGCGCGCCGAGAGCCATCCGGATGCCCATCTCGCGCGTGCGCCTGGACACGTTATAGCTAATCACTCCATAGAGACCCATCGCCGCCAGCGACACCGCAAAAATCCCGAAGAAACTGGCGAGCCATGCCGTCAGCCTCTCCTGGGCCATGGACTCGTCGATTTGTGCAGTCAGTGTCTTAACGTCATAAACCGCCGCATCCTTATCGAGGCCGCTAACGATTCTGCGAATGGATCCAATAAGGCTCAGCGGAGCCACGCCGGTTTGCACGTATAAGGTTGCTTGCCCGAATCCCCCGTATCCCAACGGCAGATAAACGATTCGCGGCGATTCATCACGCATGGTCCGGTATTTTGCCGCCCGAACGACGCCAACGATCTCCATTTCAGGCTTGCCACCCACGCCAATACGCTGCCCGATTGGATCTCGCATTCCGAAGAAATGACGCGCATAGGGTTCGTTCACGATTGCGACATTTGGCGCTGCTGCATTGTCTCGCGCTTCAAAATCACGGCCCCGCGGCAGGCTAATGCCGAGGGTCTTAAAGAACCCAGGACCGACGGCGTTGAACTCCGAGAACACGTCCTCGTTTGGGCGCGGCTGGTAGCCAGGCGGATAGAGATCTTCTGTCTTTTTGCCGCCGCTCATCAACCCGGAATCGATGAAGCTTGCGGCGTGTACGCCAGGCACGGCACGGACTTGCTCCAGCAGTCGGTCATAGAAGCTGCGCATCTGACCTGTGGTGTAGCCGATTTGACGCGGGTTGAGAGAAAGCTGCAGAACATTATCACTGCGGAATCCGGAATCCGCCGAGCGCAGGTTCTGCAGCGTACCCACAAACAAGCCCGCGCCTACCAGCAGAATGACGGCAAGAGCAACCTGGCTGACGAGTAAGGCAGCACGAACTCCCAGCCGTGGGGAGCGGTTTGACTGAGCGGCATCACTACTTTTGATCGTGGAATTGATCTCAGGCCTGCTGGTTTGCCACGCCGGCGCTAATCCGACGAGAATTTCCGCAACGATTGAGGTGACAAAGCAGAACGCCAGCACGCGCCAATCGATCCGCGGCGCTAGGTCTCGAGTGGCAGGAAGGATTTGTACAAGTAGTCTGGTGCTTCCGAGGGCCAGAAGAATGCCGAGAACACCCCCGGCAAACGCAACGATTGTACTCTCCGTCAGCAGTTGGCGAATGATACGGCCACGGCTCGCACCGATTGCCAGACGCAACGCGATTTCCTTTTGTCGCGTTATCGCCCGTGCCAGCAGAAGGTTCGCAACATTTGCGCAGGCAATCAGCAGCACTAGCACAACCAGGACCATCAGCGCCAGTAACGGTTTAGAAAACTGTTGCTGCAATTTGGAAAGCCCTTGGCTCCCCGGCAAAAGGACCAGATGCATCTGGTCGCTGGATGCATGCTTTCCGTACAGCTCCGCAATAATCTGATGAGTCAGCGCATCCGCCGCGGCCTCCGCACGCTCGCGGCTCACTCCCGGTTTCAAACGCGCCATAGCGGGCATCCAGATCGCCTCGCGATTGTCCAGCATCATGCCGGGCAGAGATAGACGGTCCATGAGCCGGATGGGAACCCAGATATCGGGCGCGACTCCAACTTGCGTGCCAAAGAAATCCGCGCCCATGATGCCGATAGTCGTGACCGGATATCCGTTGAGCCGGACCACCTGCCCAATCAAATCAGGATCGCCACCGAATCTTTGCAGCCACATTCGATGACTAAGAACGGCGACCGGATGAGGGTCGCCTTTGAGATCGTCTGCCGCCGAAAATATCCGCCCGCGCTCAGCGGCGACCTCAAGCGCCGGGAAATAATTGCCTGAAACCAGCGCAACTCTTACGGGTTCGGGTTCCCCATTTGTGTTGAGCTTGAGAAGATCGGATACGTAAGTGAAAGGCCCTGCAAACACTTGATTTCGGGCGCGCAGGGCTTCAAGAACAGGGTAGGAGAAGCGAGTTTGCGGCTCTTTTGTGTTTCTGGAATCGCGAACTCCTAATACGACCAATGCTTCAGGATTCGGTACCGGCAGTGGTTTCAGCAGCACCGTATACAGCAACGTGAAAATAGCAGTGTTCGCTCCAATGCCAAGTCCGAGTGATAACAATGCCGTCAAGGTAAATCCCGGACTCTTTCGCATTGTGCGAAGCGTGTAATGCAGATCCTGCGCTACTTGTTCCAGCCAATTCCAACCCCACATTTCGCGTACCTCCTCCTTTATCAACGCCGTGTTGCCGAAAGCCCGCTGGGCGGCATAGCGTGCCTCCGCCGGCGAGATGCCGCGTTCTTCCTGTTCTGCGGCTTCCAATTCCAGGTCCGAGCGCAGTTCACGCTCCAAATCCTGTTCTCGCCGTCTTCGGCGCAGCCAGTTCATAGCGCAATCCAATCACTCGTATCGCAAGGCCGTCATCGGATCGATTCCCGCTGCTCGATGAGCGGGCAGATAGGATGCCAGGAGTCCCACCAAAATCAAAACGAACGCCGATCCGGCTAAGACCAAACCATCTGTCGCGGCGACACCGTACAAGATGGACCTCAGACTTCGCATTACAATCCACGATCCAGCCGCGCCAATCGCCACTCCGGAAAGCACCAGGCGCAATCCCTCCCGAAGTACGGCGGCGGAAACTTGTCGCGGTTGCGCTCCCAGCGCCATCCGCACGCCGATTTCGCGGCGCCGCTGCAAGACCACATACGCCAACAGCCCATATAAGCCCAATGCGGCCAGTAGCAGTGCCAGCCCCGCAAATGCCGCGATCAACTGCAAGGCGACTTCGCGTGAAACCAGCTTGTCTGCGATCAACTCCTTCATTGGCATCACATCTGCGATTGGCTGATTGCGGTCTACTTGCCAGATCGCAGCTTCCAGGGTCCTGGCGTAAGCCATCGGGTCGCCTTTCACTCGCACCGCCAGGTCGCGCGGCGTAAGATAGCCCTGCGTCCCGGCCGGCTGAGTGTACGGAAAATACATCTCGGCCCGGCCTTTCACATCCAATGCCGCCTGCCGCATATCGTCCACCACTCCGACGATCGTGAACGAAACGCCCGCAACCCTGCCGAGTTGAAAACGATGCCCTAGAGGATTTTGTTCCGGCCAATATTGCCGAGCCATGGCTTCGTTGATGATGGCTACCGGCGGCGCATCGGCAGCGTCCGAGTCTCGGAAGAACCGGCCGGCGCGCAGCCGGACGCCAATGGTCTTAAAATAATCCGGGCTAATCACTCGATGATTGGCGTCATTGGATTGCCCTGGCGGAAGCGGCGGCGCGCCCTCTACGAGGAAGGGGCTCGTGCCTCCGGGATTTGTCAGAGGGAGGAAAGTTGTGTAACCGGCCGAAATAACACCAGGAATGATGACAACTTTCTCCAGGACGCGGCGGTAGAAATCGGACCGTGCCGGAAAGCTGCGATAGGGCGTATTCGCCGAAACCGGAAGGGCCGTCCGTAATGTCATGACTCCTTCGGGATTGAATCCAAGCGGTACATGCGCCAAAGCCCATAGCGTTCTTGTCAGGAGTCCGGCGCCCACCAGGAGTACAACCGCCAGCGCCACTTCACTCACGATGAGGATTTTTCGTGTTCGGGCGCTACCGCTGGCCGCAACCCGGCCGCCCTGTTGCAATGAGCTCGAAAGGTCGGGGCGCGAAACAAGGAAAGCCGGCAAGGTTCCAAACAGGACCGCCGCCAACATCGAAAGAAACAGTAGGAAGCCGAGCAGTGGCAGGTCGATCCGTAGCTGCGACCAGGCGCTCAGCGTGCTTGGAACGAGATGACGCAAGAAGGGCAGCGTAAACACCGCGATCAGTATGCCCGCGGCTCCGCCGAGACCGGCGAGAAGCAGGCTTTCGATCAGCGTCTGCCGGACGAGCCGGGCCCGGCCGGCGCCCAAAGCTGCGCGTACGGCGAACTCACGCTCGCGGCCCACACCGCGGGTCAGCAGCAGCCCCGCCAGGTTGGCACAAGCAATCAATAACACGCAGCCTACTCCTGCCGCCACAGCCCAAAGCGTCAGCTTTAAGTCGCCGACGAGTTGATCTCGCAGGCTGACCACCGTGGCTCCGATGTTCGTGTTGGATCTCGGATATTCACGAGCCAATTGAGCAGCCAAATCCGCCATCTCGCGCTGGGCGCTGGCAAACGTCACGCCTGGCTTTAGACGCGCAAACACGCGCAAATAGTGGTTGTCGCGCTCGGCCAGTTGGCGCGGGCTAAGGCCCAGTGGCACCCAGATTTCCGATTTCTCCGGAAACGTGACGCCGCGCGGCATCACGCCAATGACCGTGTATTTCTGGTTATTGAGCCAAATCTCGCGGCCCACAATCGCAGAATCGCCGCCGAAGCGCTGCTCCCAGAGACCATAGCTGATCACGACCACACGCGGGCCGCCACGGCGGTCCTCTTCGGCTGAAAAGTTTCGCCCAAGTATCGGCGAGACACCGAGCAGCGGAAAGAGGTTGGCGGTCACCGGGCTGCCTTCCACCTGTTCTGGAGTGCCCGCACCCGTTAGCGCATACAAATCGCCTTTCAACGCCGCCATGTCTTCAAAGACATGATTCCTGCGCTT
>JAICIH010000149.1 GCA_025924475.1 Bryobacteraceae bacterium | reverse complement strand
GGCAGTACCCCCGCCGCCGGCTCCACGCAGGCGCGCATTCTGTACCAACTGCTCATTACCAGCGCGCGCAAATGTATCTATATCTCGACACCCTACTTCCTGCCGTCCGGCAGCGCCCGGCGCGCGATCATTCAGGCCGCCCGCGAGCGCAATGTTGAAGTCAAGGTGATCACGCCCGGAGACAACAGCGATCAGCGCCTCACTCGCGCATCCAGCCGCAACTTATATGGTTCGCTCCTCAAGCATGGCGTCAAAATCTATGAATATCTGCCATCCATGAATCACACCAAAGCTCTCATGGTGGACGATATATGGGCGGTTGTCGGCTCCACCAACGTCGATTACCGCTCATTCTCGATAAACGATGAAGTCAACCTCGCCGTTATGGATGCGGCGCTGACCCGCCGGGTAGGGCAGGATTTTGAGCGCGATCTGTCGCAAAGTAGAGAGATTACTTACACCGAATGGTGTCGCAAGCGCCGGTTCCGCTTTGCAGATCGCCTGCTCTCTGTGCTGGAGCGCCAGCAATGATGGTCTTCCGCGTCGCCACCTATAACGTTCACAAGTGCAAAGGAATGGATTGGCGGGTAAGCCCGGCGCGCATCGCGGATGTAATCGGGTGCCTCGAAAGCGAAATTCTCGCAACCCAGGAAATCCTGTTGTCCCAGGCGGGCGAGATATCGAAGCGCCTCGGCACTCCATTCATCTTCGGAACGGCGCGGCAACATGCAGGGGAGCCCTACGGCAATGCGATTTTCACCAAGCTTCCTTTCGTTTCGCACCAGAACCACGACCTCACCATATCCGGACGCGAGCAGCGGCAATGCCTCCGCGTCTCCTTGCTCTTGCCCGAAGGACGAACGGTCCACTTCTTTGCACTGCATTTGGGAACGTCCTTCACGGAACGTCGCAAACAAGCACGGCAGCTTCTTTCTTCGGACATCCTGGCTTGCGCTCAGTTTCAGACGCATCGTATCGTCGTCGGCGACTTCAACGAATGGACCCGCGGCCTGGCGAGCCAGCTCCTCAGCCAACACATGGAGAGCGCCGACATCGTCATGCACCTGAAACGCGGAACCACCTACCCAGGCATACTGCCGTTCCTGCACCTCGACCATATTTATTACGATCGCGACTTCGAATTGCGCGACATGCATTTATATCGGACCAAGCTGTCCCTCCTTGCCTCAGATCACCTGCCGCTTGTTGCCACATTTGCAGTCTGAGTCCGGCGTTTGCATTGATCTGGTCGCCGTTGCGCCGAAACAGTGCTAAGCTTTCCCGGAATGGAGCGAAACCATGAGCAAAGAAACAAACGCGGCAGCTCTAGGCAAATTTGCTGAAGCGGTGAATACAGGAAACTACGAATTATTCAGGGATGTGGTAGCAAGTGATTGTGTCGAGCACGATCCCGCTCCGGGACAGGTTCCTGGACCCGATGGATATCGGTCTCTTTTTACCGAAATGCGCCGCGCCTTCCCTGATATGAAGGTGGAACTCGCAGCGCTTGTGGCCGATGAAGAAGCTATAGCCTTTGCGTACACATTCACCGGAACACAAGATGGCCCGCTGATGGGCATTGCGCCAACGGGGAAAAAGGTGAAGATCCGCGGGCTGCAAATCTCGAAATTCCGTGACGGCAAAATGGTTGAGCGTTGGGGCAGCTCAGATCAACTCGGCATGTTGCAGCAGATCGGCGCCAGCGCTATTCCTCGCTCATGAGGGCGAATGCGCAACTCCAGCCCCGTTCAAATTTTCAGTCACAAAACTCGAAAAAATCGTGTTCTCCTGCTAGCCCAGTAACTTGTGTGACTTTTCCACAGGTAGAAAGCTCATCTGCCAGGCTGCCGTGTGCCATTGTCAGGCAGGCTCGCTGAGCCGAAAGCTATTAGCTTTCAGCCCGGCGGGCCATTTTTTATTTCCAAGGAGCCCAAAAGTCATGACCGCCCGATCCATCCGCCGCGCTATGGAGCGCAAAGCGAAAAAGCTCGAAAAGAAGCGCCTCCAGGCCGAAACGCCCTCCGAGGCCCGCCTGCTCGCTAATCAGGCGAACGCCCAACTGTCTACGGGTCCGCGCACCCCCGAAGGCCTAGCCAAATCGTCCCTGAATGCCGTAAAAACAGGTTTAACAGGCCGCACCGTTCTGCTGCCCTCCGACGACGTCGCCGAATACGAGTATCACCTAGCCGCCTACGCCGAAGAATTCGCACCCGTCGGTTTACTCGAAACGAATCTGGTGCAGTCCATCGCCGACACCGACTGGCGTCTGCGCCGCATTCCTGCCCTCGAATCCGCTCTCTTCGCCAAAGGCCGCATCGAATTCGCCGAGCTGTTCAACGAACAGGACCTCGCCGCCCGCCCGCATCTGATCGACGCCCACACCTTCATCACCTACGAAAAGCAAATCCGCAATCTGCAACTCCAGGAAGCCCGCCTCGCCCGCCGCCGTGAAAAAGAAATCGCCGAACTCCGCAAACTACAAGCTGAGCGTATCCAAAAGCAACAGCAGGAGATTCCCACGAATGGGTTCGTTTTTTCGGCTCCGCCAATCGAATCAGTCGCGCTGGCCCAGAACCGCTATCATGAGCCCGCACCTCTAACCGCCGCTCCTAATTCCTGTCTCTTGACTCCTGTCTCCTAACTTCTTCTCCCCGTCCGCTACCATGAAATATTCGCTAAATGCTGCGTTTTGAAACGGCAGGGGAATCTCATGGAGAATGTCTGGTCGCGACCCTGACGGGGCTGCCCGCCGGTGTGCCCGTGTCCATCGACTTCCTGAACCGGCAGCTTTGGCGCCGCCAGCAAGGCTACGGGCGCGGTGGCCGCATGAAGATCGAGACCGATCAGGTGCACATCGTCTCCGGCGTTCGGCATTCCCAAACCATCGGCTCGCCCATCGCGATCCTGATCGAAAATAAGGACTGGAAGAACTGGACCGGCACTTTACCTGTCGAAGCGAAAGATGCCGTTGACGGCAAGGAAAAGCCGCTGCACCGGCCTCGGCCGGGCCATGCCGATCTGGCCGGCGTCCTGAAATACAATTTCAGTGAAGCGCGCCATATCCTGGAACGCGCCAGCGCACGCGAAACCGCGGCCCGGGTAGCGGTGGGAGCGCTCGCGAAGACGTTTCTCCAACAGTTCGGCGTCGAGGTTCTGAGCCATGTGATCGGCGTGGGGCCGGTGCGGCTCGCCCGGCGCGCCGCCTGGGAAGAAATTGTCGCGCTCAATCAAAAGGAAGAAGTCTTGCTCGGCTGCGTGGATCAGGAAACCGAGCAGAAGATGAAGGAAGCCGTGGATCACGCCTATCGCACCGGAGACACTGTGGGCGGCATCTTTGAAGTAGTGGCGCACGGCTTGCCGCCCGGACTCGGCTCGCACATCGCCTGGGACACCCGGCTGGATGGCCGCCTCGCGCAGGCGATCGTCTCCATTCAGGCTGTGAAAGGCGTCGAAATCGGCTTGGCGGAAGAAGGCGCGGCGGCGTATGGCTCGGCGGTCCAGGATACCATCCACTACGAGAAGCCCAAGCGCGAATTCCATCGCGGTTCCAATCGTGCCGGCGGACTCGAGGGCGGCATCACCAACGGCGAAGACGTCGTTGTGCGCGGGCTCCTCAAACCGATCTCGACGCTGCGTCGGCCACTCGAATCGGTGGATCTCGAAACTCGCGAGCCGGCCCTGGCGGCATACGAGCGGAGCGATGTCGCGGTCATTCCCGCGGCCGGAGTCATTGGCGAAGCGATGACCGCGCTGGTTCTGGCCGAAGCGTTCCTCGCAAAATTCGGCGGCGATTCGCTGGGGGAGACCCGGCGCAACTATGAAGGATATGTCGCCCAGGTAAGCAATTATTAATGGTTCGAAAAATTTTGAAATACGGCGAGCCCATTTTGGAGCAGGCCGCCGGCCCGGTCACCGAATTCGATACACCGGAGCTTCACGAGCTGATCGCCGATATGTGGGAGACGATGTACGCGTCGAAAGGCGTGGGCTTGGCCGCGCCGCAGATCGGCATCGCCAAACGCATCTCCGTGATCGACACCAGCGTAGGCGAGGACGAAAGCAAGAAGGTTGTCATTATTAATCCCGAGATTCTGTCCAAAGAAGGCAGTCAGACGGGCGAAGAAGGCTGCCTGAGTATTCCGGGTTTTCGCGAGCCTTTGACTCGCGCCAATAAAGTCACCGTGCGTGCGCAGGACGAAAAAGGCGAAGCCATCGAACTGGACGGCGAAGAACTGTTGGCGCGCGCCTTCCAGCACGAGATCGATCACCTGAACGGCATACTGTTCATCGCGCATCTCAGTGCCCTGAAGCGCGATATCATCCGCCGCAAAATCAAAAAGCTGCAAAAAACCGGCGAGTGGGACTAGCGCCGTGCGCGTGGTGTTTCTCGGCACGCCGGAATTCGCCGTCCCGTCACTCGAAGCGCTGGCCGTCCGTCACGAGGTAGTCGCGGTATTCACGCAGCCCGATCGGCCGAAAGGACGTGGGAATCAGCTTGCCGAATCGCCGGTGAAAACTGCCGCGCGCCGCCTCGGCATTCCCATCCATCAGCCGGAACGTGTGAGGCGCCCCGAAAGCGTGGAGCTGCTGCGAGGACTGGCGTCGGACTTAATGGTAGTAGTGGGCTACGGGCAGATCATCCCGCAAAATATTATCGACTTGCCGCGTCACGGCATTCTCAACGTGCATGCCTCGCTGCTGCCGAAATATCGCGGGGCCGCGCCCATTCAGTGGGCCATCGCCAACGGCGAATCGGAGACCGGCGTGACCATCATGCAGATCGATGCCGGCCTCGACACCGGCGACATGCTCGCGACAGCGCGGACCAAGATCGGCGCGGAGGAAACCGCGCCCGAACTGAGCGCGCGGCTCGCGCCGCTCGGCGCCGAACTGCTGTGCGAAACAATCACGCACATTGAGGACGGCACGGTGCAGCGCGAAAAACAGAATCCCGCCGAGGCAACACTCGCGCCAATTCTCAAGAAAGAAGATGGCCTCATCGATTGGCATTTGCCGGCGGCGCGCATCGATAGCCGTTTGCGCGGGTTTACGCCCTGGCCCGGCGCTTACACGAGCTTTCGTGGTCAGCAGCTTTCTATTACACGCGCCAAGCCTTCTACAGGGAATGGCCTCCCCGCGGGACATCTTCGCCCTGAAAAACGTCGTCTGTTTGTGGGCTGCGGAGAAAGTACTTCCCTCGAATTGTTGGAATTGCAACCCGCCGGCAAGAAGCGCATGACGGCCGAAGCGTTCCTCAACGGCTACAAAATAACGGATACCGATTCTTTGGGAGACCTAGCTTGAAATTTCCGACAGGTTACACCTATGCGGCAATCTACGCCGGCATTCGCAAACAGGAAAAGAACGATCTGGCGCTGATCGTATCGACTCCGCCGGCCGTGGCCGCCGCGATGTTCACGCGCAATATGGTGCAGGCCGCTCCTGTCCGGCTCGCGCGCAAAAATCTTGCGTCTTCCAAAGGCCGCGTGGCTGCGGTGCTGATCAACGCAGGGAATGCCAACTGCGCTACCCGCACCGGCGATCGTGTGGCTTTGCTCAGTACGCGAGCCGCGGCCAAGGCGCTTGGCTGCCGCGCCGATCATGTGCTTCCGTGCTCTACCGGCGTCATAGGAGTGGAACTCGATCCGAACTTACTCACCGGTTCCCTGACGCCTCTGGTGGCGAAGCTTTCTCCCGATGCATTCGAGGATGTCGCCAACGCAATCATGACCACCGATACGCGCCAAAAAATTGCATGGGAAGAAGTGAGCTGCGAAGGCGGCGTGGTGCAAGTGGTCGGTATGGCGAAAGGCAGCGGCATGATCCAGCCCAATATGGCGACCATGCTGGCCTTTGTCATGACCGACGCCGTGGTAAAGGCCGATGATTTAGACGCTATGCTGGAGCGCGCGGTTGAACGCTCATTCCATTCGCTCACCGTGGATGGCGATACATCGACCAACGATACGACGTTGCTGCTGGCGAACGGCGCTTCGGGCATTAAACCTCGGGGCAGGGAACGCGATGCGCTTGCCGATGCCGTGGCCCGTGTCATGGAAAGCCTGGCGCGGCAGATCGCCGCCGATGGCGAAGGCGCGCGCAAACTGATCGTCATCCGTGCGGCCGGCTTCCGCAACCGGAAAGAAGCGGCGCGCATTGCACGCGCAGTGGCGAATTCGCCGCTGGTGAAAACGGCCATCGCTGGCAGCGACGCGAATTGGGGCCGTATCCTGGCCGCCGCCGGATACTCAGGCGCAGTCTTCGATCCTCGCGATGTCGATGTCCGTCTCCAGCAAACGTTGGTCTGCCGCAAAGGTCTGGCGGCGGATTATGATGAGCCGGCGCTCAAGGCGAAATTAGATGCCTCCGAAGTGGAGATCGAAATCCTGCACCAGCGTGAAGGAAAAGGCGAAGCGCGATTCTTTACCTGCGATCTCACCGAAGGCTACATTCAAATCAATGGCAGTTATCGCACATAGCGCGTTCCTCAGTTTGCTGCTGGCCGCAGTCGCCTTCGGAGCGAACACGCCGCGCCAGCAGGTCAGTCACGTTGCTTCGGCCTTGACCGCGCGCGAGCCGGCCGATGCCATGACACCGTTCGACAAATCCTTCGCCGATTACGACAAATTGCGTGGTTACTTCGGCGGACTGACCGCCGCTTTCGATGTCACGAATCAGTTGGAAGTAACCGAGGAGCAGGATGCAACCGACGAAGCGACGCTCACCGTCGAATGGACTCTCACGCTCGTGAATGCGCAAAACGGATATTCGCAGAATCGGAATGCGAGCGTCCACATACGGCTGGTGCGAAAGAAAAGCACGTGGAAGATCGTGGAGTTTTCGCCAGTGGAGCTGTTCAATCCCCAGGGCTACATCAAACGTTACTGAGCCGCGACCAAAGGGAGCGGTTAAAGCAATTTCTGCAGTTCTTCGTAATTGCGCTGCGTAACGAGCTGAAATTCGATCGGCAGCGAAGTGAAACTCTGTAGTTCCTCAAGTGCGTCCGACGACGGCACATTGCGTCCCGCCACCAGCAGCTTGCCACCGTGCACGCGCACCGGCACTATGCCATGACGCTTTTCGAGATGTGCCGGTAGGCTACGTGCCACTAACGCTTTCACTTTGCGGGCATCGACTTTCAAAGACGGTATCCCGGTATGCAGGCTGAGCGCCTTGCACACGTCGTCATCGGAGACTACTCCGCTCGCGCGAAGATATTCGGCCAGATTTTCGCCGGACGGCAAGCCCGCGAGCGCGAGCGATAGTTTTTGGTGGGAAACGAACCCGCAGCTCACCAGCACGTCAGTCAGTTCGCCGCGATGTTGCGCCAGCGCCTCATGCGCCGGGTAAGCGTGGTCCGTCTTGAGCCAGGCATGCGTGTGGCCGTGCCAACGGTTGTATACATATCTCCAGAGAGCACGCAGCGTGGCGGAACAATTAATCAGATTGCCGTGAAAAGCGCGCAGCGGCACGGCGAGCGCGAAACTCGTACCGAAGATCCGCGCCACGCAGACCATGCGAAGACCGGTGCGCAGGCATTGCATCGTAAGAGTAAGCCAGCATAGAAACACCAGCGCTGGATCTTGCACCGCGAGCGGCCAAGGCTGATGTTGGGCGGCCGCTACGCACCAGCTCGTAATGCCGGCCAGGAACAGCACGTTCGTCAGCAGGCTGATGGGATTCGCGATCAGGCCCTTTCGATCGCGCCAGAACCAATAGCGCGTTCGCCAGTTGCCCTGCCAGCCGCGCCGCTCCCAGCACTGCAGCGCGATGCCGGTGATCCAGCGCGTACGCTGCCGGATCGCCGACCGCGCCGTCCGCGGAAAGTATTCGCGCGTGGCGATGAACTCGCCATCTTTCCGCCGCAAGGGCGCAAAGAGCTGCCGGTAGCCGGCGGCATGAATGTACACGCCGATCTCATAATCTTCCGTCAAGCTTTCGGCATCGAAAACTTCGCCGCGCTCCTCCGCCAGACGTTCGAGAATCTCACGCGCGAAACCCGTTCCCACGCCGTTCGAGGGAACGAACGAGCCGCTGAACTGCCGCGCATGCATGTCGATGGTCTGGAATTCGGCGAATTCGTCGCAATAGACGCCATGCGTCACTTCCTGCAGCTTGGTCGGTAGCGGCAGGACCGGCACTTGCACCATGGCATACGTCGCACGTTCCCGGTCGATGAGAGCCAGCGCTTCCGGATGAATCATGTCCTCAGCATCGTGCAGAACGATCGTGTCGAAGTACACTCCGTGATCTTCTTCAAACCGCAGCATGCGGCGATACACCCAGTTGAGGCAATCGGCCTTCGACGTAGGGCCCGGATTCGCACATTCGGCCACATGAACGTTATGAAAGACCTCGGCAAGCTGCGTTGTGGCCGCCAGCGTTGCTTCGTCGTTCGGGTACACGCCGAGGAAAAAATCGAAGTTGCGGTAGCGGATCGCCGCCAGATTGTGCCGCACCATGTTTCCGATCACCTCGGATTCCTTCCAACACGGCACGAAAATGGCGATTCGCCGTTCTGCCGGCGTGCCGATTTCCCGCTCGCCGGCCTTCCCATGCCGGAGGCGGTGGAACAGGCAGATGAGCACAGGAATAAAATCGTCGATCCCGCTGATTAACAACGCGACAGCCAACGTGCCGAGCAGCCACGGCCAAAGTGAAGAAAAAACGAAGGATGCCACGATTTTGCGACCGGCTTATTCCTCATAAAAAGGCGGTACTTACCTTCCGGGAATCGCAGAAATCTGTAGACTTTTCTGCAAACGAAACCACCTTAGTTTTGGTGAAACGGTCGTATTCGGAATGGTTGTCGTTCAGCCAACTCATTCAGGAACTCATTGGCGGCGTTGTCCGGCGTCATATCTTTTCGCAGTGGGAATTGGATTTGCTGCTCGATCTGCAGTTATCGGCAATGAGCAAAACCGAGCGCAGCGTTCTGCTACGCCGTTATCTGAAATTCGTGCTCCAAGAGCAGGCTGCTGGAGCGTTGGAGCCGCCGCGCCTGGGCTCGTTCCTGGCCGCGCAAAACGAAGCCAGGCTGGCCGCCGCCAAAGCGGCCTAACGTGTCGGTGGGCTATCCTCAAAATTAGGGAAAAAGAGGAGAAATAGCCATGGCTAGCAATTCCGCGCCGGCCCCGCAGACTGAGCGTAAAGTCTTCTGCGTGAAACTGCACAAAGAGTTACCGGGGCTTGCCGAGGTGCCCTTCGACGGACATCCGCTGGGCCAGCGCATCTATGACAACGTTTCGAAAGAGGCTTGGGCCATGTGGGTCGAGCAGATGAAGATGATCATGAATGAGTACCGCCTGAATCTGGGCACTCCAGAAGCTCAGGAGTTCATTTTGAAACAGATGGAAGAGTACTTCTTCGGCGAAGGCGCCGCCCATCCGCCCGGTTACGTCGCTCCGGGCCACTAGATCTAAAACCCTTAGTGCGCCGCCGCTCTCCACGCCTGCTTCGGCGTACACGTCAAGCTTCTTTGATCCTTCGCATATTGGTCTGCCTTGCAACGGCGGCCGTCTGTTGGGCGGCTACCGGTCGGGACGTAGCTCGCGAGCTATACGTGCGCGCGGTCAAGGCCCAGGTTTCCGGCGAAACATTGCGCGCCTATCTGCTCTTCGACGAAGCCGTGAAACGCGACCCGCGCAATCCGACCTATCGGGCCAATCGCGATTCGATCGAGACCGCCGCGAAGCTGCTGCGGGACAACGGCATTGAATCGGCGGATATCACCGCCGATGTGCAAGAAGCCGAACAGGCCGCCGATCATCCCCCAGCGTCCCCATTGGAAGCCGCGACCGAAGCCGCTTGGAGAGAAAAACTCGAGCCTATTCCACATCTTGAAGCGGACTCGTCCAAACACACCTTTGCGTTGCGGGCGAATGAGACGGTTCTGTTTCAGAACGTAGCCTCGAGCTATGGATTGCGGGCGATTTGGGACCCGCAGTTAACCAGCCAGCCTGATATCCGGTTCGACTTGACTGACGCCGATTGGAAGACCGCGCTCGAAGCCCTTACCGCGGTGACTAACACCTTTGTGTTTCCCATTTCGGCGCACACACTTTACTTTGCCCGCAACACTGAAGACAAGCGCAATGAATTTGAGCCATTGATTCTGCTGACCACAACCGTTCCGGAAGCGCTCACTGAGAAAGACGTGGTGGATGCGGCCAACGCGGTGCGCGGAGTACTCGGTCTGCGGTCTTTCGGATGGGATTCGGTGAACCGGACCGTCCTGATAAGAGATCGCGCGACCCGGGCGCGTGTGGCGCGTTCTTTGCTCGAGGCGCTGCTGCTGCCCAAGGCGCAAGTCTCCCTTGAGGTGCAATTTTTGACGCTTGATTCCACCACTAACTATCATTACGGCCTGGCGCTGCCCGCTTCCTTTCAACTGCTGAATTTCGGGTACCTGGGTGGCTTCCGCTCGATTTTGCCCACGTTGACGAACGCCATGAATATCGCGATGTTTGGCGGTGGATCGACGCTGTTCGGCATAGGAATCGGCGATGCCACGCTCTGGGCCACGTACTCGAAAAATGTGGCGCACGCAACGTACGACGCCGTGATGGTCGCCGGCGATGGGCAGACTGCCAATTTGCATGTGGGAGAGAAGTATCCGATTCCGCAGACGCTCTATACAGGGTTCCAACAGTCCCAGTCCTCGATTTATACTCCCGCAGCGCAAATCACGCTGGAAGATTTGGGCCTGGTTCTCAAAATGATTCCGCATGTGAACGGCGAAGGCAACATTTCCCTCGATGTCGAAGCCGAATTTAAAACGCTATCCGGCCAAACCTTCAACACGGTGCCGGCGATAGCGCAGCGCAAATTCAGCGGGAGCGTGGTCCTGCGCGAAGGCGAGTGGGCGGTCCTTACGGGCATGGATGAAACCTCCACCAACCTGACGCGCAACGGAATTGCGGGAATCGCGAATATCCCCGGCGTCAATCAAGCGCTCAGCGAGAACACCCGCACGCGGACGGCGAGCAGCACTTTGGTGGTGATCAAGCCCACCATCATCCGGCTGCCGATGTCCGATACCGTTACGCCGCAGTATCTGCTCGGACCCGTGCGCGGCGAGCGCGTCGTACTCTAACGTAATCCCGCCGTTTGTTATGTTCACAGCATGTCAACCATGCGGGATGAGATCCGCCAGCAGCCGGCGGCCATCGAACGCACACTCAAAAGTGAATGGCGGCAAGCCGAGAAGCTGCGCGACTACTTTCAGCGCCATCCGGTGCGGCTGATCGTTCTGGCAGCGCGCGGCACCTCCGACAACGCCGCCCAATTTGGCCGTTATCTGCTCGAAATCGCAACTGGCATTCCGGTTTCTCTCGCCGCGCCGTCGGTATTCACGCTCTATCGGGCGCGGCTGGATCTGAAAGACACGGCTGTTGTAGCCATTTCGCAATCCGGTGAATCGACCGATACCAACGTGGTTTTGGAACAGGCCAAAGAGGCAGGCGCGCTCACCGTCGGCATAACTAACGAAAGCGAAAGCACGCTGGCGCGCCTTGCCGCGCACACGCTGCTGGTTCGCGCCGGCAAAGAGAAAAGCGTCGCGGCCACAAAGACGTACACCGGCCAGCTTACTTGCTTCTATCTGCTGGCGCGGGCGTTCGGCGCGCCGATCGAACTGGCCCATCTGGAGCGGCTGCCGGAGTGGTGCGGCGCGGCGCTGCAACTCGAGGACGAGATTTGCGAGCGTGCCGAACGATATTGCTTCATGCGCCACGCCGTGTGCATCGGCCGCGGTTTGAATTATTCGAATTCGTTCGAGTTTGCGTTAAAGCTGATGGAGACTTGCTACGTCGTCGCCGAACGTTTCTCGTCGGCTGACCTGATGCATGGGCCGATTGCGATGCTCGAAACAGCCTTTCCCGCATTTCTGTTCTGCCCGCCGGGCAAAACCTGGAAGTCGATGCGTGAGACGCTCGTCAAGCTCGAATCCTTGCGAGCCGATACGCTGACCATTACAGATCGCAGCAACCGGGAAGCAGCCGCCGAAAAGCGAGCGGCAAAAATGCAGCTCACCATACCCGCGGATTTATCGAATAAGGGTCCGCTGCCGGAAGAACTCTATACGCCGATCCCGTACATCATTCCCGCGCAATTGCTGGCAGCGAGTCTGGCGAAGGTGAAAGGGCTCAATCCGGATCAGCCGAGAACGCTGAGCAAGGTGACACAGACTTTATGAGAACTATTTGCGAGCGCCGCGCGTCGTACCCTTCAGGGCAGATTGTCGCCGCTTGGCGTTCTTGCGCTTCGGCTTCACGATGCGGAACGTACCGCTGCCGAGATACTCGGCTTCGTAGATATTTTCTTTTTGCTTAATATTGGGCGAATTGGCGTGCGCCGCCTTCGCCGGTGTTTGTTTCTGTTCGGCCATGAAACTCCAGTCTAGCGAATTAGCATTAACCCGCCGGCTGTTCCTCGTACAGGGAGCGGCGGTGGCAACGCTGCTGGGCTGGCAGAAACCGCCCGCATCGTCCGATTCCCCGAAGGATTGGGTCTGCCCGATGGATCCCGATGTCCACGCCTCCCAGCCGGGCAAGTGCCCGCGCTGCGGCATGACGCTCGTGTTGTATGTGCCGGATCGGGTAGAGTATCCGATCGAAGTCACCACCTCGCCGGCGGCGCTGCGGCCTGGCGAGACGGCCACTCTCATTTTGCGGGTGCTCGATCCGGCCACTAACCGGACCGTCCGGCGCTTTGAGATCGTTCACGAGAAATTGATGCACTTCTTTCTGGTGAGCGAGAATCTCGAATTCTTCTTGCACGATCATCCGGTTCCGCAGGACGACGGCAGCTTTCGGCTGAATGTGAAGCTTCCGTATGGCGGCATGTATCGCCTGCTTGCCGATTTCTATCCCGTCGGTTCGGTACCGCAGCTCGCTGTCAGCACGTTGTTTGTAGCCGGTCATGGAGACCCGGCACGCCTTTCTCCCGCGCTCACGCCGTCGCGATCCGAGAATTTGACAGCCGCACTCCGCCTCGATCCGGAACAGCCGCTGGCCGGCCTGGAAACGAAGCTTTTCTTCACGCTC
>JAICIH010000148.1 GCA_025924475.1 Bryobacteraceae bacterium | reverse complement strand
TAAATAAAGCAGCCACACCTGTCGATGGCCGATAGCGAAGATAAAGCCGAGCGCGATGAATCCCCGCACCAGGTCGCTCGCGATCATGATGCGCTTGCGATCGAAACGGTCGAGCAGAACGCCCGCGAGTGGCCCGGCCAGCACGGCGGGAATTGCACGCGAGAGCATCAAAGCGGCGATTACGGCTCCGCTATGGGTTTCTTCCACCGCCAGGCTGAGGACGGCGATGTTATTGAAGTGATCGCCGACTTCGCTGACGATCTGGCCCATCCAGGCGAAGCGATAATTGCGATTGCGTGCGAGGAGCTGCGCGAAACTGGACATCAGCCCGGTTGTCTCGCGAGCCGCGAAAGCGTAATTGCTTGCCCCAGATGCCGCTGCGTGTGCTCGGCCAGATGTACCAGGAGGCCGATGACGGTAGTGGGCAGGGCGCGCCGGCCGACCGACCGCGCCTCATAAATCGAGTTCGGATCGAGCTGCCGCAGGCGGTCTTCGGACTGAGAGAGGTTTGCGCCCACCAATGCCAGCAGATCTGCGATATCTTCAGAGCCTGACGATTCCTGCCGCAAGAACGCCATTTGCGCATCGGTAAGCGGCTGCTCCATCAAATAACTGGTGATGCGATCCACGCTGCCGGCAATATGTTTTAGCTGGAATCCAAGCGAGTTGGCGCCGATGGTGCGCCAGATTTGCGCTGGCTCGAGACCGGCGGTATGCTTGGCCAGATCTTCGCGCACCTGGGCAAAACTAAAAAATACCGGCATCACTAAAGAGTGGACGCCAGGTAGAGGTCCTCGCAGCCAAGGTTCGGGAAGTGGCGGATCGCTTTTCACGTTAACGCATGTTTCCGGTGTGGCCGAGCGAATAGCGGCCTGGCTGGGGATAGACGCACATCCCGTGGGGCCCGTCGCCCACTCGAATGCGCGCGCGAAGACTGCCATTGGACGTATCGAAGACGTACACTTCGCGGTTGTAGCGGCCGGAGAGCCAAAGCAGCTTGCCATCCGCCGAAACGCCGCCCATATCCGGACTACCGCCGCCCGGGATCATCCATTTCTTCGCGACTTTGCGGGTAGCCAGATCGATCAAGGAGACCGATCCTTCGCCGCGGTTCGAGACGTAAACATACTTCACATCACGGCTGAAATACAGACCATGCGCCCCTTTACCCGTCGGGATAAATTCAATCTGGCGGAAGGCGTTGCCGTCGATTACGTGTACGCCGTTGGCGTCCATGTTCGCCACATAGAAAACTTTTCCATCGGGCGAGAGGCGGCAATCCTGCGGCATCCCTTTCGGCTCCAGCTTCAGATGACCGAGCACGGTTTGCGCGGCGACATCCACCTTGATCAATTCGCTCGAAAATTCGCAGGTAGCGATCATGAAGCGGCCATCCGGCGTGAAATCGGCGTGATTCACACCGTCGCAATTTACCGGAAGGCGCTTGACCACCTTCATGGTTTGGGCATCCCGGAAATCGATGCGCCTTTCGCGCTCGGCCATGACAACGGCGTATTTGCCGTCCGGAGTGTAATACATGTTGTACGGATCGTCTACGTGGATCGATTCGCCCATTTTGCCGGTGGCCGGATCGATCATAGTAAGCTGATCGCCCAAATCCTCCGCCACCCAAAGTTTCTTCAGATCCCAGGAGGGCACGACGTGCTGCGGCTCGAGCAGCCGTTTGGTGCGTTTGGGAAGTGCGAAATGACCGACAATTTTAAAGGTCGCGGGATCAATCACATCGATCGTGTCGCTCTTAGAGTTCGGAACGTAAACACGCGCCGGGAAGGCTTTCACCGCATCCGCCAACTTGCCCGGCCCGGCAGCGGCATAGACATTGTGCGGATCGAGCAAGGGCGGCATGCCAGGCAACATGTCCAGCGCGGCGGCGGACGCGGCACTCAGAACACACAAAGCCCACAGTGCGCCTGCCCGTGAGGCGGGCATTCGCCGAAAACAGAATTTCATAGCTTCTCTAAGTACTGTATCGCGGCCCGGTCTACTTTCTCCGGATCTTATTTGTTAAGTACAATCCTAAATAGAAAATGAGATCCAGCAACAATTCAGAAACCGAAATTTTGCTTGGAAACAAGCATTTATTGGGGATCTTTTTCGTAATTGCGATTCTGCTAGGGGTCGCATTTACCGGGGGTTATATGGTGGGACGGAATTCCGCTGAGAAGTCCGCCGAAAAAAGAACTGCCACAGTCTCTGCGGGAACGCCCGATGCGGCGGCCACACCAGCCACGCCCAGCAATCTGGAAACACATTCAGTGCCGCCGCCAAGCGGCGATGCGGCCGGCGCGCCGCAGAAGGCAGACACGCATGCCGCCGAGACCGCGCCGCCGGAGGAAGCGCCGTTAGGATCGCCGAAGCGGAAACCCATTCCAGCCAAAGGCATGCCAGCCGCGGTGGAAAATCCTTCCGCCTCATATCTGCCGCAGACCGGCCAAACATTTCTGCAGGTCGCCGCCGTCGGACGCAACGAATCCGATGCGATCGCCGACGTGCTGAACAAGAAAGGATTTCACGCGCATTCGGTGGCGAAGCCGGGAAGCACGGCGATTTATCGCGTTTTGATCGGGCCAATTCGCGATACGGCGGATCTTTCTTCTACCCGCGATCAATTACGGAGCAACGGGTTTCGGGATGTGATCGTGCAGAGATATTAACAGGCCGCTTACTCACGTGCGCGGTTCTTTTGGCTACCAGGTCACTGACTTGCCTTTATCTAGCGGCCAGATGCGGATGCCGTCGTCTTTCACCTTCGCCGCGAGATCTTCGGGGCGGCCGGTGAGCACGGGAAAGGTGCCATAATGCATGGGAATCACCGTCTTCACTTTGAGCAAGCGGGCGGCGTAGGCCGCCTCGTGCGGACCCATAGTGAAGTGGTCGCCGATCGGCAGAAAGGCCAGTTCCGGCTGATATAAATCGGCAATCAGGGACATGTCGGAAAATACATCTGTATCGCCGGCGAAATACATCTTGCGGCCATCTTTGCCGGTGATGACGTAGCCGGCCGCTTCGCCGCCGTACAGCATCCGATCGCCATCCTTGATCGCGGCGCTATGAATGGCGTGGGTCATAGTGAGTTTGGCAAAACCCAGATCGACAGTGCCGCCTTTGTTCATTCCGATGGTATTTTTCACGCCTTTCGTGGCGAAATGCGAGGCGACTTCGAAGATGGCCACCACCTTCGGCTCGAACTGCTTGGCGAGTGGAATGAGATCTCCAGTGTGATCGAAGTGCCCATGTGAAATCGCAATCGCATCGACGCGCTGGATTTTATAGCCCTTTGGGTAAGCGGGATTTTCCTCGATCCAGGGATCGGTAATCAACACTTCGCCCGTGGGGAATTGCAATTGAAAATGCGAATGACCAAGCCAGGTAATGTTCATTTGTGAAGCAGGTCCGCGGAATTAGATGCCGTTTTGGGCTTAGCTGGTACAGTCAGGCCATCGCCGATTTTTGCAAGGCCCGGAATATCGACCGGCATTTTTCCGCCAATCGGTATTTCCCCCAGGATGGCTTTGGCGGCGGCGGATTCCGACGTGACGGCGGTGCTGAAGGTGGCCGCGTACGAGCCGATATCGGGAACGGCCCTGAGTAGATAAGGATTACCGAACGCGATAAGCGCGATAGGCACAGGATTGTGAACCAGCGTCTTCAGAAAACTATCCAGACCACCTTCCAGAGCCACGCTGCCGCGACTGGCGGCCACGGTGATGAACGCGGCGGCGTAAATCTGCTTGCACCGCGTGGTTTGGTTCGCGATGGCGTTTAGCAACGCGTCCGGCATAGCAGGATTCGTCACAAAGGTTTTGAGATCGGGCATGCGGCGCGCGAGTTCTCGAGCCAAAGCTTCGCCGCGCGTCGAAAACGAACTCTCCGACATCACAACGAGACAGGACCCATCGAGCGCCGGCGCCGGAAACAAATGCTTTTCATCGCGGACAAGCGTGATCGCCCGCTCGGCTACCGAACGCGCAAGTGCATCCAGCTTTTCGTCTTCGATCTGTTCGGAGATCGTGTCCAGATTCACCAGACGCGACCGAAAGAGGCCCGCGCGCCGTTTCGCAGCCAAGACCTTGGCGGCGCTCGCGTCGATACGCCGGCGCGAAATACGGCCGGCGCGCACGGCCGCTTCAATAGCGCGTATGGACGCACCGGGATCGGGAGGCATTAAAAGGACGTCGGCTCCGGCTTCAATGGCGCGAACGGAAGCCTCGCCGCCGGGGTAGAGCGCAGTGACCGCCTGCATCTCCATGGCATCGGTCACCACAATGCCCTTGAAGCGAAGTTCGTTGCGCAGCAGTCCGGTGAGAATGTTGTGCGAGACGGTGGCGGGTTCGGACTCCGGCTCGAAAGCAGGCACAGATAAATGCGCCGTCATGATCGCGTCCACACCATGCTGAATGGCGGCGCGGAATGGCACGAGTTCAAGGGACTCGATGCGCTCTTTCGGCTGGTCGAGCTTGGGTAATTTCAGGTGACTGTCTTCAGCGGTGTCGCCGTGTCCTGGAAAATGTTTGGCAGTGACCAGAACATAATTCCGCGGATCGGAGTGCGCACCTTCGATGAAAGAGGAGACAGCCGAGGCAACCGCGTGCGGGTCGGCCCCAAACGAACGCACGTTGATTATCGGATTGTCGGGATTGTTGTTGACGTCGGCGTCCGGAGCGAAGACCCAGCTCACTCCGAGCGCGTGCGCTTCGCGCGCCGTGGCCGCTCCCAACTCACGCACTGCATTCAAATCGCCCGCTGCGCCGAACGCCATGAAGTACGGGAAACGCGCAGTTTCGGCTACGCGCATGGACGCACCGCGCTCGAAATCGGAGCCCACCAGCAACGGAATTTTCGCCAGCCGCTGCATGTGATTGAGAAACGCCACCATTTCGAACGGCTGCGCGGAGATGACATTGCCGTTACGGATGTGCCCGGCGACAATGAAACCGCCGACATGATCGTCGCGAATCCAATGGACAAAGCGGCGATATTCGGCGTTGGTTGGCGGCGGATAATCGCCGTAGCCGCGCACTACGATGAGCTGCGCAATGCGGTCGTGCAGCGACAAGCCGCGCAGCAGAGTGGAACCTGTTGGCGGCGGTGCAGCGAGAGCGGCTCCGGCGAGAAAGAAACACAAGCAGGCTCTGGCGAGACCCATGGAACCAAATATAGCGATGTGAAAAAATGGCCAACCGACTCCCTAGCGGTCGCGGCTCAGTTTCACTAGGCGGCGCTGAATCAGTGAGATGCGGCATTTTTACGAAACGAAATCCGCTTACTTACGTGCGCGGTTCTTTGCTTCATTAATTGCTGGGGCCCGGGACGGCGTGGCCGGTCGCGAGCTTTTGTTCTTCGGTGGCGGTGGCGATCCAGGCTTCGACGGGACCGGTTTGTTCGATGGTGTGCTCTTTTTCGTTGCGATCCTCTTCGCAGTCGATGAAGGAGTAGTACTCGGTCGGGATGCCGTTGTGGAATTCGAAGTAGCGATGGACTTGCTCGGGCGGGTAGACGGTGCGCTCGAGTTCGCGGAACAGTTCGTTGTTGCTGGGCGACATCCGCGTGACGGTTTCGCCATTGCGGACGCGAACGATAATCTTCTGGACGAGAGTGGGGCGATCGAAGCCCTGGCAGGCTTTTTTCCATTGCTCGCGGTCATGCTGCTCGAGAGCGGCGGTGGCGCGGGCGATGGCGAGTTTGGATTGCACTTGCTGTTTTTTGGAGCGCTGGAGTCCGTTGAGGTTTTGGAGGACGCGTGTCAAGGAGCGCTCGGCGGCGGTTTTGTAGCGGTCGAGGAGAGCGAGTTTATGGAAGGCTTCGGGCGGCCAGGCGGCGGGATCGGCTTGCGCGGCATAGAGGGCGGATTCGACAGAGTTAAAGGCGCGCTGGCGGCGCCAGAGAAACCAGCGGGCGAGCGCGGCATCTTCGACAAGGTTGCGCGCGCCGGGAGTTTCGGGGGAGTACTCTTCGAGTAAGTTGTTCAGGAGCGCGTCGAAGTCTTCCTGGCGTTCGCCGGGAACGATGAGTTTTTCAGATGTGCCGCCGTGCGTGAGCGCGTTGCGGCTGGAGATTTCCTTGCCGGTGTCCGTGACAGGTCCGGTTTGCGGATGGAGATTGCCCATACGTGTGCGAGTTTGGCGCATGAGGCGTGCGGGCGAGGGGCGCTTTGGCGGGTAAGTGGTTGAGATTGCTTAGAGAAAAAATCCGGCGTTTTGCGAAATCAGAGTGACGGCAGGGGCACGATTTGCGATGTGCCGCCTGTGTGCGTGGACTTGAAGCTATAGTCTATGCTCGCGAGTCTGGATTATGGGCGTACGGGCCGGCGGCGGTTTCAGGATCCCAGGATCGGGTAGCAATCCTCTCTTTGAGTATGCGGAAGCGGTGTCGCGGAGCCGGAGGCGCGGCGACACTGCGTCCTAGTTTCCAGAGAGCCGCCGACCCACTCGGGATCGGCGCGGCACATCCGCGAGTAGCGTTTCTCGTCAACTTGGCTGGCTTGCTGATATCACATATCACAGGTGACAAGCCGTCTCGGTACTCATCCTCGTGACAGCCTCATCGCGCGCGTTCTCGCGTGATGAGGTTTCGCTCACAACTCTGCCCTAGACCTTCTCCAACGTGAGATGAGTCGCGTATTCCGAGTCCTTGCGATCGGTTACGGAGAATCCAAGCGCATGCAGGTCCAGGCCCTGAAACAGCGGTTCACCCTGGCCGAGAAGGACAGGCATCGATGCAAGGTGCAAGGAGTCGATCAGTCCAGCGTTCAAATACTGCCGCACTGTTGACGCGCCGCCTCCGATCTTGACGTCTTTGCTGCCTGCGGCTTTCTTCGCGAGTTCGACCGCTTCTTCGATTCCACCAGTAACGAAGTAGAAGGTCGTTCCTCCTTCCATGACTACGGGCTCACGCTCGTAGTGGGTCAGCACAAAGGTTGGAGCATGGTACGGCGGATTGTCGCCCCACCAGCCCTTCCATGCGTTGTCCGGCCATGCGCCACGCACTGGACCGAACATGTTGCGGCCGAGAATGAAGGCGCCAAAGTTGTCCATCGCGCGGTGGGCAAACTCATCGTCCACGTCGCCGGCGGATCCACCCTCTTGCCGGTGCATTGAGCGGAAACTCCGCGTGTGAAAATACCACTGAAAGATCTCGGTTCCACGCTTGCCGAGCGGATCGCTCAGGCTCTGCTCGATCCCAGCGCTGAAACCGTCCAATGAAACACTAAAACCCGCTACACGAACTTTTGACATCTGTGCTCGTTCCTCCCCGATTCTTGTGCTGACATTTTGCTCCAGACCGGAGCTGTTCATCGTGCGGTATTTTTCCGCCGCTGTTCGCTTTCCTTCATCATTTCGTTCAAATCGGCAGCTGGACGTATTTCGAAAAGCGACCCATACTTCAGAGCCGGATGCTGCGACATGAGCTGAATGGCATGATTCAGGTCTCGCGCCTTGAGCACTAGAATGCCCCCGAGCTGTTCTTTGGTTTCCGCATAGGGACCGTCCGTAGTCGCGACTTTGCCGTTCTTCCAGTACAAGGTCAACGCGGTTTCTGGAGGCTGAAGAGCCTCTCCTGCGGCAAAGTGCCCGTTGGCACGAAGATGGTCGTCGTACTCAAAGCATTGGTCGAACATTGCGTTTCGCTCGTCCCCGGTCATGCCCGCGTGTTTTGCTGGCTCGTAGTATCCCAAACAGATGTATTTCATATGTTTCTCCTTATGCTGGTTGCCAGCAGCGCAACCCGCGCACTGGATTGTTCACCCTATAGTCGTCGGGCGGAGGGGAAATCGACAGCAGAGCCAGTTTTTTATTTCAATTCCCGCAGACGACCAGCTAAAAATCGGCGCTCGGGCTCCTGCCGGACCAGTGACAACGCCTTCTCATACGAAGTACGAGCCTCCGGAATCCGTCCCAGCCTCCGGCACAGTTCCGCTCGGGCAGAGTGCGCAAGATGGTAGTTAGCGAGTTCGCCACGTTCGAGCAGGTCGTCGATAAGGCGAAGGCCCTTCTCCGGCCCCTCGCACATGGCGACTGCAACGGCGCGGTTGAGTTCCACAACCGGAGATGGCTGGATGCGCAGCAGTCGGTCGTAGAGTGCCGTGATCTGCCGCCAGTCCGTGGAAGCTGCGATGGAAGCATCTGCATGAACTGCCGCAATGGCCGCCTGCAGCGTGTAGGCGCCGAAACGGCGCGATGCAAGGGCGCTCTCCGTGAGCGAGATGCCTTCGGCGATCTGGTCTCTGTTCCATAGGGCGCGATTCTGATGGTCCAGTAAGATCAGGTCTCCTTCCGGAGAAATTCGGGCTGCGCGGCGTGATTCCTGCAGCAGCATAAGCCCCAACAAGCCCATCACCTCGGGTTCCGGAAGTAGGTCGAGGAGAAGTCTGCCCAGACGGATCGCCTCCGAGCTCAGTTCGGCTCGTGTTGCTTCGGCCGAATACCCATCGTTGAAGATCAGATACACCACCTGAAGGACGGCTCCCAACCGGGCTGGCAATTCCTGCAAGTCGGGCGCCTGGTAAGGAATTGCCTTATCGCGGATTACGGCCTTTGCGCGCACGATGCGTTGCGCGAGCGTCGCCGGCGTAACGAGAAATGCCCGAGCAATCTCCTCTGTTGTCAGGCCGCAGACTTCGCGCAGGGTGAGCGCAACTTGTCCTTCCGGCGGAAGAGCGGGATGGCAGCAGATGAAGATGAGGCGGAGGCGATCGTCTTCGATTTCCTCGTCTTCGTTAGATGCTTCGTTGATGCGCGCTTCGAGGTGGAGTGCCAGGTCTCTTTGTGCGGCGTCGAATCGCGCCCGCCGGCGCATCGCGTCAATGGCCTTGAAACGCGCAGTCGATATGAGCCAGGGGCGGGGTTTTTCGGGTATGCCAGTCTGCGGCCAGGTGTCCAGGGCGGCAGCGAAAGCCTCATGCATGGCCTCTTCGGCAAGGTCGAGATCGCCGAGCAGGCGCACCAGGGTCGCCAGAATCCTGCCCGATTCGGATCCATAAAGAGTCTCTATGGTCTTGCTCAACTGTTCGGGCACCCGCAACGGCATCCACGCCAAACTAGCAGAGAGACGGAATCGACACAACTGCGAGTGGCTTCGTCTGTCCACAATTTCAGTAATGGGCTAATTCACTGATTAAGAACGCCCTTGCACTAGAATGCAAAATAGATCCTCGCAAACGCCCCATTCCAGATGCCGTGGGGACTTCCTGTAACCGATTCGTGTGCCGGGCAGCTAAAATCTCGGAGCGACATGGAGGCGAGGATTAGGCCAAGCGGTACTGGTGGGTGAAACGCTAAAGCGGCTGCAGTAGGCGAGGAGTGCAACACTGCCACTCGAGGTTAACAACCGAAATTCTCCTGGACAATTTGTCGAATTCCGGTCTCGCCGTTCGTCTTGAGAGTGACGGGGGCAACTAGCCCGGCTGACGCAGCGGCACAAACCTATAGAGGAGATTCAGCATGCGCAAGCTCAAAATCATGGAACATATTTCGCTGGACGGCGTGATCCAGGTTTCCGGCGGTCCGAACGATGGTGACTTCCCATACGGCGATTGGACCGCGCCGTATCGCACTCCTGCTGGGTTAGAGATAGTCCTTGCGATGTACGGCGAAGCCTTCGATCTGCTGCTTGGCCGCCGAACCTACGATCTGTGGTCGGGTTTCTGGCCGAGGGCACCCAAGAGTCCGATGGCAGATCGCCTGAATGCGGCGACGAAGTACGTCGCAACCCACAGGTCGGAGAGCTTGGAATGGGGGCCGTTCGAGGGGATTGGACCGGACCTCGTGGACAGCGTTCACGAAATCAAGGCGAAGGACGGTGCGGACCTGATCCTCTCGGGCAGCTCGACGCTGACTTCGGCTCTGCTCGAGCATGGGCTCGCAGACGAGCTGGTTCTGCTAGTCAATCCTGTCCTGCTGGGCAAAGGGAAGCGCATTTTTGGGGAGGGAACTCCGCCGCGCGCATTTGCGCTGGATAGCACGCAAGCTTTGCCGTCGGGCATCGTCATCAATACCTACAAGGCCGCTGGACCTTTGCAGAACCTCAGATAAGGATCGTGAACATACACGCCCTAAACTTAGGTGCCGTTCAGTCCTGAAAAACGCCGATACCACCGATATCTCCGGAGAGGGCGCGACCGCCTGTTTTCGGCGCTCGACACTCCGAGCGGCAAGATCGGGACCGATGCAAATTGAGAATTGGGGGTGTAAACCTTGCAATTTATAGACCGGGAGAACGGCAGCTATTGGTTGTCGACTGAGATTCGACATCGATGACGATACCGGCCCGCTCTGATTCTTCAGGAACTCCTCGAAAATTGCTGAGTTGCGTATGTTCGCTTTGAAGGCAGAATCAGTAACAACACCGAGTACAGGGAAAGCGCCGAGGAGCGCGTTAATCAGTGTGCGTTGCCGGCCATTCGCATGAGGAGGTAGGGAGGAATCCATCAGTCAGGCGATTTTGCGGACTGGACCAAGGCAGAGCGCGTTGCGGAGGTGTCAGGCAACCCTCTGCGGCTGCGTAGCGCCATAGATCGGGCCTTGACTTTTCGGGCGATGATGAACAAAAGCATGCCGCCGCTAACCGACATGACGACTATTGTCGTCAACACGGTGACCACTACGGTCAGGAGTACCTGTTCGACGGACATCCGCGCGAAGTATAGCGAATATTACGGCACTAGAGCTGCCAACCAAACTTGAAACTGATTATCACGTCACCGACCGAGAAGTGGGACAGAGGCGCGATCGACGAAAGATTGAGAACATGAAAGACTATGAAACGATTTGCGACTGCAGGCGTTTTGATGTGTCTGCCGACGATGTTCGGGGTGCTCACCGCCAGAGATGTTCCCGTTCCGGAATTCCGCGATCTGTTTAACGGCAAAGATCTGACTGGCTGGCTGAACGTCAACACGGCCGAAGATACCTGGCGAATCAAGAACGGAGTGCTGATCTGCACCGGTCATCCTATCGGCGTGATGCGGAGCGCCAAGGAGTATGAGAATTTCGTTCTCCATATAGAGTGGATGCACATCGAACCTGGAGGGAACTCCGGAGTATTTGCGTGGAGCAGCGCCCGTCCGGACACCAGCAGCCGATTGCCTGACGGCGTCGAAATCCAAATGCTCGAACTGGAGTGGCCCAATCTGCACAAACAGAATGGAAAAACTCCGCCCATCGCATACGTACATGGCGAGTTGTTTGGTGTTGGCGGCGTGAAGACAGTGCCCGATAATCCGAGAGGAGAGCGAAGCAAGTCTATCGAAAACCGCTGTAAAGGGCGAGGCCAATGGAATACGTACGATGTTGTCGCGATCGACGGCGTTATCAAGCTCTCTGTGAACGGCAAATTCGTTAACGGGATCAGCCGCTCGACTCAGCGAAAGGGTTATCTCTGTCTCGAATCCGAAGGAGCGGAGATCCACTTTCGCAACATCAAAATTATGGAACTGCCGCCAGGAAGCTCCTGATTCGGTGAGTTCGCAGGGTTCTGCGGTCGCAACCGATCACTAATGGGAAACGCCGCAGCTTACTGGAATCCACTTGTCCGTATAGTCGTTGGCATGTCGCCAAAATGGGAATGAATATGTGCCGCCGCGCCGCTGAAACGGAGCCAGGCCAGGTTGAGCACCCCGTTCCTTACTGATCCGCGTATCGCTTGGCCGCGGCGAGGTCTCGCCGCAACTCCTCAGCCGTACGGCGCGGACCGTACCCGGGTGTGTCGCGCTGGATGCGCCACCCTTCTTTAAGAGGGCCTGCGTCGACTGTGTCGAAGCCGAATTGATCGAGCAGATGGGTAACTGTAGCCTTGGCGCCCTGATCATCACCGGCAATCACCAGCGCGCGACGATTCTTAGTCCCCGCCGGTTGCCCGTGGGTGGTGAGTTCGGCGGCGTAGATGTGGTTGAAGGCCTTCACAACATTCGAGGTAGGCAGGTGCTTCTGGAGGAGCTCGGAAGTCGTTGCCGATTCATTGTCAAGCTCAGGAATGTGACCGTCACGTTCCGGGTAGTAGTTGTTCGTGTCAATCACGATCTTGCCCGCAAGCGGCTCAACAGGCACCGTGCGGTAGTTCTTTAACGGAATCGTGACCACGACGATGTCTCCGGATCTTGCCGCTTCGACAACGGTCGCCGCGCGGGCCCTGGAGCCGAGTTCCGCGACCAGTCCCGAGAGGCTCTCCGGGCCGCGAGAATTACTGATCACGACATTGTAGCCGTTTGCGACGGCAAGCCTTGCGATCTGGCTTCCGATATGCCCAGCACCGATGAGACCGATTGTTGACATAAGACCTGCATCTTCTCATATCCACCTGCTGACAGGAGACGGCAGGCGGCGATGGCTACTAACGCCCCGTTCTGCGACAGCAAAGGAGCCGCTTCACACGTTCCCTGTTTAGCGGACATATCGATTCTTTTTTAAGAACACATAGCTCTGGCGCAAACTCGCGATCGGATCTTTGCTGAAATCCTGTTCCACAAAAACATGTCTCGCGTTGGTATGTGAGACGGCCTCAAGAATATCCGGCGGTGGAGATCGCCGATCTTAAGTAAATCGCCGGATCGAGGACATCCAGTCGGCATTTAACACGCTCACTTCGAAGTGGACGACGCCGGTCTGAAACTTTGAGAGACGCTTGGTTCGATGAACCGGAGCCGCTCGGAATCGCTCCTTATGCGCGCTTTGTAGCTCTGTTCGTCGCCTTACGATCGCCGTGCATTCCCGGCGGCTTTTTCGGATTCAGCAGGCGCTTGGTGTGCCTTACCAGATTTGACACTTCGTTCGCACTTTTCATGATCACGACATCCGCGCCGGTATTCTCGGGGCGGAGTCCGAGGCTTTCGGCAAAACCGCTCAGCAGAATAATCGGATTGCGAAAATCTTTTTTTCGCAGCTTGGCGATGAGTTCCAGCCCATCGATCGGAGACATGCGATAGTCCGTAATCACGAGATCGAAAGAGCTCTCTTCGACAGAGCGGAGGGCGTCCGAACCACAACCGGCCGTGACCACTCGATAGCCTAATTCTTCGAGCACGGAACGGCGCGCCAT
>JAICIH010000147.1 GCA_025924475.1 Bryobacteraceae bacterium | reverse complement strand
GACGCTGGAGCCTCTGCGCGCCTGCTCCTCGGATTGCCCTATCTACTGCTTCGCCGAGAATTTCGTGAAAATGCCGGCCGCCATGAACGCATCGCGCCTCTACAAGCCGCAAAGCTCCTTGTGACCCTGGGAGGCTCCGATCCGGGCAATGCTACCCGCACTGTGCTGGAATCTTTGCGTCTCCTGAACGGCGCGCTCTCCGAAGCCCGCGTCATCGTCGGTGCAAGCAACCCGCACGCGGCCGCGATTTCCGCCTTGGCTGCTTCCGTTCCGGTTTCGGTTGAAATCGTTCGCGATGCCGAGCGGCCCTCCGAATCGATGGAATGGGCCGATTTCGCGGTCGCCGCTGCCGGCACGACAGCGTGGGAGCTTGCCTTCATGGGAGTTCCGTTCCTGGCCCTCACCATCGCCGGCAATCAGCGACCGGTGGCCGAAAGTCTGGCGCGGCGCGAAGTCGCCGTCAATCTGGGTCCGGCAAATGAGCTGAGTTCGGAAACACTGGCGCGCCACATCTGCCGGCTGGCGGGCGATCCCGAAAGCCGCCGTCGCATGTCGGCAGCCGGCCGGCGCCTCATCGATGGGCAAGGAGCCTTTCGCGTCATCCAGGCCCTGGGATTGACGCCTCTGGCGCTCCGCCCAGCCTGTGATGGCGACTGTCGGCTGTTATGGGAGTGGGCCAACGATCCGCTCGTTCGCCGCTTCTCGTTCCATTCCGATCCCATTCCTTGGGAGAGCCACCGGGAATGGTTCGCCCGCAAATTGAGCGATCCTCGTTGCCATATCTGGATCGCGGACGACGCGGAAGGCCGTCCCGTCGGCCAGGTTCGATTCGAGCGCCAGGACGATGATGCCGTTTCCATTGCCATCTCCATCGCGGCCGACTCTCGCGGTAAAGGCTACGCTGCTCAGTTGCTTCGCCTCGGACTGCGCCGTGCCGCTCGTGTATTCCCCGGTTGCGTCGCTCATGCGTCGATTAAAGTGGAAAACGCCGCCTCAGTCCGCGCTTTCGAATCCGCTGGATTCTCACTTGCCGGCCGAGGCGCCATCCATGGCTCCGATGCCCTCCGCCTGTGGCGCACGCTTTAGCGTGCTGCCGTGGGCTTCAGCCCACGGTTGGGGCCGGAGCAAGCTAAAGCTCGCTCCAGCACGCTGAAGCGTGCGCCACATCAGGCCGTTCCGAAGTGGCGCGCGCTTTAGCGTGCTGCGGTGAACTTCAGTTCACCGTCTTGGTCGCGCTCGACCACGGATACTGGCTTGCCTCAGCGACCAGGCCGGCCCTCACTGGGTTGTTCTCGATATAACCGGCAATGCGCGCCAACTGCCGCTCATCTCTCACCCAGTGGTCGTACGATTCTCGTTGCCAGAACGGCTGCCCGGCGCGGGCCAGGACTTTGTTAGCTTCTCGCGCCGTCGTCCCTTTCAGCCATTGAAGCGCGGCACTGGCGTTCTCTCGTGGGCGAAATAGAACGTGAACATGGTTGGCCATGACAACGAACGCGCGCAAATCGTAGAGTCCGGTCTCCCGGCCGCGTTCAAGTTTGTCGACCACCGATTGAGCCACTTCCGGAAGCCGCAAGAACCATCGGCCCATGGCGAGCGGTATCCAGATAGCGGTCCATCCAAAGGAAGGCTTTTCCGGCCGAAGCTTTGCCGGGAGGCGGATACAAAGCTCTTGGCAAACTCCCCTGCAGGTGCCAGGTGACGAACAACCAGCCGCCCTCGGGGTAGATATGCGGCAAGCGTCTGCGCGGCATTCGACAAATCAAGTGCGCCGGCGCCCCCAATTCTCTCTCGACATTTTGTGGCGCACGCTTCAGCGTGCTGCCATGGGCTTCAGCCCATGGTCGGGGCCGAGCAAGCTGAAGCTTGCTCCAGCACGCTGAAGCGTGCGCCACTCTGTTACGCCGCCAGTTCTGCCAAAAACATAAGTGCTTTGTTTTATGCCGACCATCCAAATCGCCGGCCGCAACATCGGCCCTGGCGAACCGGCCTACATCATTGCCGAAGTCTCCGCCAACCATGGCCAGGATTTTGCCCAGGCCGTTGAAATCATCCGGGCCGCCCACGCCGCCGGCGCCGATGCCGTTAAACTCCAGACCTACACAGCCGACACCCTCACCATCCAATCCGGTAAGGACTATTTCCGCGTCGGCAAAGGAACGCTTTGGGAAGGCCGCACCCTGCACGACCTGTATGGCGAGGCCTACACTCCGTGGGAATGGCAGCCGGAGTTGAAGCGAATCGCGAACGATCTGGGCCTCCATCTCTTCTCGACTCCGTTCGATGCCACCGCCGTCGATTTTCTGGAACAAATGGATGTGCCCGCTTACAAGATCGCCTCGTTCGAACTGGTCGATCTCCCGCTGATCCGCCGCGTGGCCGCGACCGGTAAACCCGTTATCATGTCCACCGGAATGGCTACCCTCCAGGAAATCGAGGAAGCCGTGGAAGCCGCCCGCACCGCCGGCGTCTCCGCTCTGGCGCTGCTCAAATGCACCAGCGGTTATCCCGCGTCGCCTGACGAAATGCATCTGCGGACCATCCCGCATCTCTCACGCATGTTCGGTGTTCCGGCCGGGCTTTCGGACCACACCTTAGGCATTGCCGTCCCGGTCGCGGCCGTGGCGCTTGGCGCCTGCATTGTCGAAAAGCACATCACGCTCTCGCGCGCTACGCCGGGCCCCGATAGCGCCTTTTCGCTCGAGCCTCACGAATTCAAAGACATGGTGGAGGGCGTCCGCGCGGCTGAGCGCGCCCTCGGAGCCGTTCACTACGGCGTGAGCGACCGCGAAGCCGCCAGCCGCAATTTCCGGCGCTCACTGTTTATTACCGAGGACATTCGCGCCGGCAGTCCATTGACACCCGAAAACGTTCGAAGCATCCGGCCGGCCAATGGCCTTCCGCCCAAACATTACGACGAAGTCCTTGGCCGCCGCGTCGCCCGCGATGTCGAGCGCGGCACCCCGTTGAGCTGGGAATTGCTGGCGTGATTAGGAGCGCTCCGTGGCGCACGCTTCAGCGTGCAGCGGCGAACTTCAGTTTGCCGACAACTGGCCAGCGAACTACCCATCAGGGCGATGAATCTTTCATCCTCGAAACTGGCCGGAAGCGTCGGCGACCCTTAGAGAAGTTCAAATAGATATGCAGGACGTCTCCCCTTTCCGCGTGCTCTTCTTCGAAAGCTGGACTAAAGGCGTCGTGAACTGCCACCGGATCATGAATGCTGCTCCTGCTGGGGTGTTCGAGTTCAAGCTGCTGCATATTCGAGTCCCAACAATCACAACGGCCTGCCGCCGAAACATTATTTCCGAAGAACCTAATGAAGATTGATTTCCTTTTGATCGGTGCTTACGGCGAAGGGGGCCATGTCCCTGCGGCCAAGTTTCTCGAAGCGTTTGCACGGCAGGGCTATACAGCCGCAGTCGCAGCATACAGCCCTCAGACCCACGATATTCTCGTTCGCGACGGCTACCGTTCTTTCGATTTCAGCGCTCTGGGCGCAGAATTATCCCCAACCCACATAGATAACTCTCTGATCCAGCACTACGAGCGGAAATACGATTTGACCAGCTTGCGTGATTTTTGCTGGGTGGAATCGCAATACTACTTTGCGAAACCGGAGCGCCTGTTTCACCGGGCAATCCGAAGTCTCATAGCGACCGAGCATTTTTTCGAAGAACACCAGGTCGGCTGTTGCTTTTCTCCGCTTGGTAAAGAGATCGCTCAAAACTGCGCTTATGTCGTCGGCCGCGGCTTAGGCATCCCGTCTATTGAAATCGGAGCATTCCCGCCGCACTTCAAGGATCGCTCGCAACTCCATACCGATCCGTCTCGTAAGCTTGAAGATTTTTTTCCAATCGCCTATGCAGATATGACCCCGGATGAGCGGCGCTTCGTTGCCGATGCCTGCGATTCTCTCCGCGAACGGCGCGCAATCGCCAACTATGGCAGTTCCGATATCGTTAAGCCGGAACGCGGCCGTCTGGGTACACTTCAGTACTACCTCAAAAGAAAAGACTGGCATCGGCTAAGCCTGAAGCTGGGATACGCTTTTCAGAAATACGCGCTTTCGCCAGTTCGGCGGCGGATCTCGTCTGTCTTCCAATCGAAATTCGATCCTTCTCGTCCATACGTTTTTTTCCCACTCCATCTCCATAACGATTCTCAGATCACGGCCATTAACCCGCAGTTCTTTCGTCAGGAATGGATCGTTGACTATGTCGCTCAATCATTGCCCCAGGGAATACAGCTCTATGTAAAGGGCCACCCCAGCTGTATGCCGCTCCCAATTTCTGCGTTGCGGGCGATGAGCAAGCATCGGAACGTAACCATAATCGATCCGGAAACGAACCCGCACAGCATCATCCAGGGATCGCGTGCTGTTGTCGTGATCAACTCCACCGTTGGATTCGAAGCATTGGCCTATGGGAAGCCGGTTGTCGTATTAGGTGATTGGACGATGCGAGGACTGGGAGTGACGTTCGATGTGGAGAATTTGGCGGAACTGGCGTGGACCATCCGAAATGCGATCCATGCGGGTTCGGTTGACGAGCAGAAAGTTCATGCGGTGTTTTACTCGCTCTGGCGATCAATGTACGACGGCCATTACTTCCGGTCCAACCCGGACTACGATGCTTTAGTTCGTTCCATCGCGCTAAAAGCCAAATCCTTGGTTGATTCGCCGGCGTACCAGGGAAAATCGATTGCTGCCGCGGCCCGCTGAGACACGCGATGCGTTTCAGTACACTTGCCCAACGGGCCCGACAATCCAGCTTTCTCCGCGAGCTCGCCAGCTACGCTGGCTCTGTGCTGTTCATGCAGGCTGCTCGTTTCCTGCTGAGCCTGTATGGCGCGCGTTCAATCGGTCCCACGCGCTGGGGCGTCTGGATTCTCGCGAGCGTAGCCGTCACCTACACGCCGCTGCTCGACCTGGGCGTATCGAACGGTATGTATCGCGAGCTTCCGTTGTGGAGAGGTCGTGGCGATTCCAAGCAGTTGGGCCAAATCTGGAACAATTCGCTGTCGGTTTTCATTCTGACCACGGCACTCTGTCTACCCGCCCTTCTGCTCTGCGCGAAGTTCCCGGTCTTGCAAGGTATAGGCGGGGTCCTTGTTTATTTCATATTCTTCCTGCTGTTAAGCCGCACCAATGAATTCTTCAGCACATATGCGAGGGCCACGGGAAACTTCCGCTGTCTGAGCCAGTCGCAATTCGCTCTTGGCGGCATTCTCATTCTGAGCTGCTTCATTTACTTTCGAACGGGCGGCAGATCTCTTGACGATTTCTTGCTCGTCAACATTGTTGCGTTCGGGGTGTCGGCCGCCGCGATGCTTCGAATTCTGCCCAGATCATTCCGCTGGTCGTTCAATCCATCTCAGCTCAAACGCTTGATCAACATTGGTGCGCCCCTGGCGCTCGTGAATGTTGCGTATGCGCTGCTGTCTACGGCCGACCGGTGGACTGTAGGCGTACTTCTCGGCGTCCAGCAGGTCGGCTATTACTCATTGGCAGGCATCTCTTGGTCGGCCTTGCGCTTGTTGCCAAGCATTGTTTCGCAGCAGGTTTTTCCGCGTATGGGCGAAGCGTGGGGGCGTTCTGGCTCCGCCGCCGAATTGCGCTACTGGGTGCGGCGGCAGAACGTGCTTGGCGTCCTCTGCAGCATACCAGTTGTCGCGATAATGGTCTTCCTGTTCCCGTATTTTGTGGAACGGTTCATGCCGGCATACAAACCGGGTATCTCGGCGATGCAAGTCCTCAGTCTCGGTTTCCTGCTACAGCCCATCGGTTTTGGTTATGCCAATGTACTCATCCTCGCGGACCGGCAGTGGGCCTATCTCGCCATCCAGTTGACCGCGCTCACTCTGAACATTGTGCTTGGTGTCGTATTTATTAAATTGGGAATGTCGATTGTAGGAGCCGCGCTTGGGAATGCTCTCACTTTCGCCGTGTACGCCCTTGCCTTATGGGCTTACGGCAGTTTTATCCTGAGAGACATCGACCGGCGCAACATGGCGCCCGCTGTCGCGCTCGCAAATGCTGCGGCATCAAGTTGAGCCGACCGTTCTCGATGTTATACAAGGGCAATTGGAAACCTATACGAACTGCAACGAAAATGAACAGGCGTCAATTTTCAGCTCTGTTAGCGTCAGCCGCGGCGGCCCGCCTTTTGCCGGCTGCGCCTCCCGCCCCGACTACGGCCACCCAGCCGTCGGCCGCCGGCGTCGTCAACGTTGGTCTGCAAAAGCAGCTATTCATTGACGATCTGTTTTTTGCGAAACAAACCGGCGTCACCTTGACAGTAAACCGCCCGGTTCTCACTCATGAGAAATGTATCGTTGCTGAAAAGCCGTGGGAAAGCCATCGGGTTGGACCATATGTCTCCGTCCTCGAAGACGACGGTAAATTCCACATGTGGTACGACGCGATCTCCACCAGCGGACTTCGGATGCTCTGTTATGCCACTTCGGAAGATGGCATCCACTGGGAAAAGCCGGTCACGAGCGTGCAAGCACGTTTGGGTTTTGCGACCAGTAACATCGTGTTTCCACCGAACCCCGGGTTCTTTGAGCCGGGTAATGTCTTCATTGACGAGAACCCTTCCGATCCGTTCCACAAGCGTTTCAAAATGTGTTGCAGTTATACGAAGCCGGGAACCAAAGAGTACGGCGTCTACATCGCGGGATCTGATGATGGCGTTTCCTGGGATCTTCTCTCCACTTCTCCCGCCTTCCGCAACAGCGACACGTTTAACATCTGTTTCTACGATAAGCGTATCCACGACTACGTTGGATACGTTCGGCTGTATCAGCCATTAAGAAAAGTGGCCCGCTGCGAATTCAACGATATTTTGCACTGGGGACCTGAAAAAGTTGTTCTTTCGTATGATCCAGGCGACGAAGCTTCGCTAAGCAAACAGATGTTCTCGGGGATGGACATTTATACGTCGGCCGCCTGCCAATATCCAGGAACCGACAACGCCTATCTGATGTTCCCTTCGATGTACTACCACTACACCGAAGCGTATGCGGCAAAACTAAAATCCCCGAATCCCAAGAACGACGGCACGATGGACGTTCAATTTGCGGTCAGCCGCGACGGCCAGCACTGGTCTCGCATCGACCGCCAGCCATTTATTTCTATAGGACCTCCTGGATCGTTTGATAGCGGCTATGCTTACGTAGCCTACGGCATGATTCTGCGCTCCGATGAAATTTGGCTCTATTATTCGACGGCCGATTTCACTCACGGCAACTATGTCATCGCGCGAGACCGCTATAAAGGAGCCATCACGCGAGCGCGTCTTCGGCTCGATGGCTTTGTGTCGGCGGATGCATCCTATCAGGGGGCCAGCTTTACGACGCCGGTCCTCACAACATCCGGCGGCGAGTTGTATCTCAACGCTACGACATCGGCGGGCGGCTACGTGTCAGTTGGTGTTCAGGACGAAACCGCCAAAGACGTGCCGGGCTACGCCATCGCGGATTGCGTGCCGGTGAATGGCGACCGCATCAAAGCGCAAGTAGCGTGGCAGGCGGGAACAAGAATCCTGGTTCCGCAAAACGGCCGCATCCGTCTGGTGTTTTCGATGCGCGATACAAAGCTCTATAGTTTCCAGTTCGCAAACTAACCCGTTAATTGTCCTCATAGTGGCGCACGCTTCAGCGTGCAGCGGTGAACTTCAGTTCACCGTTTTCGTTGCATCATTGCCGCTCTGAACCGCCACCCTCCCGCAAGCATTGAAATGGCCACTCTACTAGCGCCAAACCCGGGCCTAACCGCAGCCCGCACCGTGCGCCGCCCGACCGTATCCCCAAACCGCGTGTCGCAACCCGAATGGTTGCTCTCCGTTCTTTCTCTTCTCGTTGCCATTGTGAGTTTTCTCGCCGATACGGGAGATGAGATCGCCATTGTAATCGGAACTCTCGTCCTGCTCACGGCGCTGCAGTTAATAGCCGCCATTCGCCAATCCCTGCAATCGGGCGTGATGGGCCGGCCACTTTTAGTTGGGTCGCTCTTGATCGCGTTCTATGGCGAAGCTTTTGTATCCTCCCTACAGAATCCGGCGTTTAGGATGCCTTTCGAGGCGCCGGTCGGCTTCGACCAGTTCCCAATTCGTTTGGTGCGAATCGGCTTGGTCTACGTTGCCCTTTTCCAGTTGGCCACGCTGGCCGGATATTCACTACGCTTCCGGGCCACTGCCAGAATGTTCAATGTGGCGAAACGCCAGGACAGAAGTGAGAGCGTTGTCCGTGTGGCTCTTTATGTTTTCGCGGCGTGCGCATGGGTGCCGCTGATCGCCAGCTACGGCTTCGATTTTCAGGCCATCGGCCAGGTCCTTCTCAGCTCTCGCCATGCCATTAGTGATGTTGCGGGGCGTGATGCCGGGCTACTCGTCAATTTTAGTTCCCTGAGTCTATTTGGTTCGGCCGCGCTGTTCGCGAAAGTTATCTTTTCTCGTTCTCCTCTTAAACTCCTAGACTTGGTTGTCGCTTGCATTGGCATCGTACCGACCATCGCAAGTGGCACTCGCTATCGTCTTCTCTACATATTTATTCCTCTCCTGGTGATTGCATTTGACCGTCTGGTTAAGCAGCGGCAGTATCGCCGCTTAACTTTGATCGCTCTTGGCGGAATGCTGATGCTGATGGTATTTCAAACTCAAGTTGCAGTTCGAAGAGTCGGTTGGAGTCACCTGCTTGAAATGAAAGGCGATACGTTTCTGGCGATGAAGCCCACTCTGCAATTCGATTCACTTTTGTTTGCTGTCTATTTGGTGCCGCGCCATCATCCCTATTTTATGGAACCAATGACGCCGTATTTCTTCATCCACTGGGTTCCCAGAAGTCTATGGCTCAATAAGCCAATTGCAAAATCTTTTGAGTACTACAACGCTACTTGGACGCGTGGGGCTAAGCTGAAGGTCTTTAATGTGACGCCCTCTATCATGGGCGAGTATCACTTGAACTGGGGCGTATTTGGAGTGCCGATGATTGGCCTCTGGATTGGATTTCTTCTCTACCTCTCAGACGAATGCATGTTAAGAACAAACGTAGCGAAGCCATGCCTTGCGGCAGTTGCCATCGGCATGGCGTATGCATTTATTCTTGCCTCTCTTCGAGACTACGCGCCGGTCTACTTCGTTCACTTCGCAATTGGGGCAGCCGCTACCTATTTTCTTACTAGAAGAGCATCCCTCGTAGCGCCTGGTATTTGCTTTCGTGTGCCAGATCCGAAATTACGAAGCCTTCCGTTAAGAGCAGCCGGAAAACCATGATTGACAACTCGGCAAAGCCTTGTTCTCCCGCTATGTCGGTGCCGAATGCGGTTATCCCAGATCCAGTCTTGCGCCGGAGTGCTTCTGCCGAAGTTCTGTGGGGCTTAGATCCGAAGCGCGGCGGCATCACTGCCGCCGTCCCGGCCCTTTCAGCCGCGATTTCCAACAACGGAAGAATTCAAGCCAAAGTTATAGCATTTGTACCCGGGGCGCCTCGCCACAGGACGCGGCGGACTGCCACTAGCGAAATGATTACTCTTCCGGCCGGGCGAATCAGGTGGCTTGGAGATTTCCGGCTGAAGGCTGAATTGGAAGAGACCATCGCCGAAGCTTCCGTGATCCACATTCATGGTCTATGGCAGGAGCATACTATAACCGCTTCCGCTGTCGCTCGGAAACTCCATGTGCCGTATATCGTCTCCGCGCACGGCATGCTGGATGCACGAGCGCTTCGCGCTAAGCGTTGGAAGAAAGAAATCTATGCTGCTGTGTTTGAGCGCGGTAATCTGGCCGGCGCCGCCGCGCTAAGAGCGCTCACCCGCGCTGAAGTGGATGACTATCGCAGATTCGGGCTTAAAGCCCCCATTGCCGTCGTGCCAAACGGAATTGCATTTCCCGAATCTGCCGACCCACAACAATTCCTGATCAAATTCCCGGAACTCGCCAATCGGCAGCTCATTTTGTATTTAGGCCGTTTGCATCCGAAGAAAGGACCGGATTTGCTTATCCGGGCCTGGTCCCGCATTGCAACGCGCTTCCCAGACGCTCACCTCGTCGTTGCCGGTCCTGATGAGGGGAACACGCAGGCAAGCTTGGCCCAACTGGCAAGGCACCTGGGTAACGCTGACCGGATTACATTCACCGGTATGCTGCAAGGAGAAGTGAAATGGGGCGCATTCGCCGCTGCTGAAGTGTTTGTGCTCCCGTCTCATTCAGAAGGGTTCAGTGTTGCCGTACTAGAAGCCATGACATGCACGCGGCCCGTCATAATAACTCGCCCGTGTAATTTCCCTGAAGTCGAGGAGCACCGAGCAGGGTTGATTGTCAAACCGAATGAATCGGAAATAGAGAGAGCTCTGATCGAAATGTTGACGTTGTCTGCAACGGAGCGGGATGCCATGGGTGCGCGAGGCGGCGAACTGGTTCGATCCCGATACAGCTTGGCCTCCGTGGCTCGCTCTATGACACAAACGTACGAATGGCTGCTCGGAGGCAGCCTTCCGCAGAGCGTTGAAGTTTATTTCGCATAGGCGCGATGCCACGAAAACTTGACCAAAGCGCGACGATGCATATTATTTCTGGCGACGTAGGGAAAGATCTCCATGATTTCACAAGTAATCGGCCGAACGCGTTCTATCGCTAAAAGAGTGTTGATAGGTGGACGTTCACCTGAACAATTATTTGCCGGCGTTCAGGTCAACACGATCCTTGATATCGGGGCGAATGTCGGACAATTTGCAGAGGCGATGCGAAGGGTACATCCTTGCGCCGCTATTCACAGTTTCGAACCTGTCCCAAACGTCGCAGCAAAATTGAAGGCCAACTTTACTGCGGATCGGAATTTCTATGCGCATGAAATTGCAATTAGTGATAGAGACGGTGAACACAGCTTTCAGGTAAACGAGTTTTCCCCGAGTTCGTCACTGCTGCCGGTGACGAATACTCACAAACAAATGTTTAGTTTTGCTCAAAACACCGAAAGCATAAGAGTTCGACTGACGACACTTGATCGCTGGGCTGAAGGGCGCGATTTGAAACCGCCGATCTTGATTAAGTTGGACGTGCAAGGCAATGAGCTGTCCGCCCTCCGTGGGGCGCACGGAATCCTTAGGCGCGCGGCTTATCTTTTGACCGAGGTGAATTTCTTTCAGTTTTACGAAGGGCAACCGTCATTTGCGGATATTTATAGTCTGGTGCAGCCCTACGGATTTGAATTCATAGATTTCTTTGCTGGCGCTGAGCATCCCAAAGAACGCCGGTCACTATTTGGGGATGCGCTTTTCGCTCGAACCGGCAGAGTATCGGAGGAGGCCCTAGCGGGGTAACGCCCACGCCCCGCGACTTCGTTGCCCGGAGCCATGACTGATTCGCTTTTTGACCGATACTACTTCTTCGACCCGCAGTTCGTAAACGGAACAGCGAGATTTTTCGACTTGATAACTCGTCATGTGCCGGAGCGCCTCGCCATTCTGGAAATCGGAGCCGGTCCCACGAACCCCACGAGCTCGTTTCTTGCCTCTCTCGGAAATCTCACCGGACTCGATGTGTCTGAGGAAGTCAAACAAAACTGCTATTTGTAAGATGCTCTCGTCTATGACGGAGGCATCTTTCCATTCGCCTCTCAATCGTTCGATCTGTGTGTCTCGAATTTCGTCCTGGAGCATGTGACCGACCCCGCAACTCATTTTCGCGAGGTGGCACGGGTGCTGAAACCCGGCGGCAAATACTGCTTCCGCACGCCGAATCTCTGGCATTACGTTCCACTCGCTGCCAGGCTGACGCCGCACTCCATCCATTTAAAGCTGGCAAACCGGTTGAGAGGCCTGGACGACAGTGCCCACGATCCCTGGCCAACCGTCTATCGCGCCAACACTCTGCCCGCGTTGAAAAAGCTTCGTTCTGCCGCGGGGTTAGCGCTGCTCGAATGCAACCTGGTCGAGTCCGAGCCGTCTTATGGACGGAGTTCCGCGTTCCTCTTCTTTCCCATGATGATGTACGAACGCCTTGTCAATTCCACGGACTTGCTGCGGCTGTTCCGCATCAACTTCCAGGCCGTATTCCAAAAGCCCTAAGCCTCTGTCGTGGCGCACGCTTCAGCGTGCTGGTGGGCAGTTCACTGCCCACTCTTGCCGCCCCCTTGCTCACATTGCCCAACTGAAATTGTCCTATTGCGTAGTTTTCCCATGTCCGGGCGTTTGCTTGTGGGGCGGACCCTTGGTCTGCGCCGGGCGCCCCGCCCGGCTCCTCGACAATCCAGCAAGATCCGAAAAGCGCGGCTGGGAGCCGCGCGCAGACGGAGCGTCTGCCCCACGAAAACTTAGTGGCGCACGCTTCACAGGCGGCTGAAAAAGTCGATTTTCAGATTTCGCGCACACAGAATCAACAGCTTGCGAGTACGTTTTGGGTGCAAAGAGAACTTTTTCAGCAGCCTGTGAAGCGTGCTGCGGCGAACTTCAGTTCGCCGAAAGCGGGCACTAAACTGCCCGCCGGCGCGATGAATCGCGCGCCACAGGAAAATCAACCTGTCTTCTCTTCCGCGACCTGAACTGCTGGACGTCTATGTACTCCTTAGCCTTTCTCGCAGCCTGCTCGTTCATAATCGCCCTGATACTAACGCCTGTGTTCCGAAACTGGGCCATCCGGCTCGGTTTCGTCGATACGCCCGGCGATCCTCGTAAAATTCACGAGCGTCCCGTTCCCCGGACCGGCGGCGTCGCAATTTTTGTCACCTATCTCGCGGCCTTCGGTCTCCTCTTTGCCTTACCTCTGCACGCCGGCCGCGTTCTCTCCAGCGAACTAATCCTTGTCGTCAAATTGCTTCCAGCCGCCTTGATCGTGTTTGCCACCGGGCTTGCCGACGACCTCATCCATCTCAAACCCTGGCAGAAACTCGCCGGCCAATGCGTCGCCGCGGTGGTTGCATATTTCTGCGGTGTCCAGATCATGAATCTTGGGGCTTTCCCCATCGGGCATTGGTTTGGCTTTCCCATCACGATCCTGTGGCTTATCGGTTGTGCCAATGCGTTTAATTTGATCGACGGCATGGACGGCCTCGCGTCGGGCGTTGGCTTATTCGCCACCATCACAACTCTCATCGCTGGATTGCTGCATGGCAACCTCTCGCTTGCCATCGCCGTCGCCCCTCTCGCAGGAGCTCTACTCGGTTTCCTCCGCTATAACTTCAACCCCGCTTCCATCTTCCTCGGCGATTGCGGCAGCTTGGTCATCGGCTTTATGCTCGGCTGCTTTGGTGTTCTCTGGAGCCAGAACTCCGCCACCCT
>JAICIH010000146.1 GCA_025924475.1 Bryobacteraceae bacterium | reverse complement strand
TCGTGCCGTCCGTTTTGAAGCCGACGGTGTACGGTCCCGCCGGAACCAACGGCGTCAACAAAGATACCGGTGCGCCTGTCGCGCCGACGTCGGCAGCTGGAATGGTCACGTCGTAGCTCCAGGTGTTGGTGCCGGTTTTCGTGAAACTGAGTGTCAGATCGTGCGTGTTTCCTAGTGAGTCAACCACGGTGAGCGGCTGTGAAAACGTCGTACTGACCGCGGAGGAGGCATCGAGATTCGCGTTCATCGAAAAACTCTGCGTCGCCACCGGAGGAAGAATCGCGCCGGACGGCAATGCAATGTCGCCCGGGACGCCCGAGGTATTGATGGCGCCGCTAGCCGAGGCCATCCAGCCTTGCACTCTTTCCCCTGTCTGGGTTTTCAAAACACCGGTCTCGTCCAAAAGAAAATTCCCGTCCCGCGTAAAGAGTTGCTGGTCCGCCGGACTCTGCACCAGAAAGAAGCCATCTCCCTGAACGGCCGCCGCGAGCGGAGAGAGGCTGCTCTGGATCGGCCCCTGCGTAAACAATTGAGTGCTGACGGGCGGGCTGACGCCCAGCCCGGTTTGGAAGCCGGAGGAGACGCCTAGGAATTCGCTGAACAGATCCTTGAAATTTACGGCGCTCTGCTTGAATCCGTCCGTATTCATATTGGCGAGATTGTTTCCCGTGGTGTTGATGGCCTGCGATTGCGCCTTCAACCCCGACAGGGCGATGGAAAACATGCTGGACATAAAATAATTCTGTTTTTCTCCTTGAAAATTGCTGCTTTCGCCCGGCCGCTAGACGGCGCCGGTATTCTGCTGTGAGTTATCGTTCGACTCAGACGAGGGGGTTGCGGGGGCATACTTTGCCGCGATCGCGTCCAGATCCTGACGCGATGCCAGGCTCTGCTCGAGTTCGCTGAATTGCGCGAGCTGCGTAACGAACGTGGTTCCATCCATCGGCTGGGTCGGATTCTGGTTCTTGAGTTGCGCGACCAGTAACTGCAGGAAGGTGTTTTCGTTCGCCAGCCCGCTGATCCCGTTCGTTGTCTTATCCGAATTGGCGTCCGCGCTGTTAGCGCCTGCGCCGTTTGAGACTGGATAGTTGTTGCTTACTGCACCCATAGATACTCGCTCCTTGTGGGCGGCCGTCTTCCGATCGCCGCCAATTCTTCAAACCACTTCGGGGCTTCGCGGTTTCCCCGTCCTTGCTGCTCGCCCGGATTCGGATTTCTATCCGCGCCGCCTTGCATCCCGCCGCCGGATTCCGAATCGTGATGGGCCGATTCGCCCGCGCCGGCCGCGTCCGGCGCTTCCACGCGCGGCGTCCATATTTCGGTCTGGTACCGCTGCTCACCGAGCCGCGTACTCAGATCCGGTAAATGTTCTTGCAAGCTTCGCGCCAAATGACTATCGGCTGAATGCACGCTTACCGACAGGGCCCCACCGCGTTCGACCAACGTCAAAGCGACGCGCTGATTGCCATCCGATGCCAATTCGACGCGCACAGCGCGCACCGGCGCACTCGACATAGTCGGAAGTTCCGGCGCCTCCGCTTTGGAAACAGGCGTAGCCGCCGGGGTCGCCTGTGCCGCCTCGTGGGCCGCGGGAGCGGGCGTCCTCGTCTCGACGATGTTTGCCGCGCCGGCTGCCGCGCTCTCATTTCCAATACGTGTCTTTATTTCGCCGGCAGTTTTATCTACCGCGGTTTCGAGTTCCTTGACAAAGGTGTTCACACTTGCGCCCGCGCCCACAGCTTCTATCGGCGCATCCGTTTGAGCCGCCGGTGACGCTTCACGGCTCAACCGCAACGCAAATGCGAGTTCCCCGCCGGCGGCGTTCGCGCTTGGCTGCTGCTTTGGCGCGACACCCGATATAAGCGGCATTTCCTTCTCGACGGACGATTCGGCGCTAGTGGCCGCCATGCCGGGCTCCATTACCGGGTTCGCCGGACGAGCCGTTCCGGCGCCCAGCAAGACCGCCACCGAAGATGGATCGAGCGGCGCTCCATTCGGCATACCGCCCAAAACCGTTAATGGATCTGTCGCCGGCTTTTCGCTTTCCTCTTGCCGCTTTGCGCCAGCGATCGGGACCTTTTCTTGTTTGCTTCCCTCGCCGCGCCCGGCAAGAATGGCCAGCGCACTCACCAGCGGCGCGGTAGCCGGTTCGTCAGGAGAACCCGCCGCCTCGCCATCCGCCGTTTGCGCGCCAAGAAGTTCTGCAGTGGCCTGCATTAACCCGGGTTGCTTGTTGACCGCTACCGGAGCGGGAGGCCGCGGCGAGCCGCTTTCCACATTGCTCTGCGCCTTGCTTTTTGGAACGGGATGGGATTGCCCCTCGTGCGTCGCTGTGTCAGAGCGGCCGTCGTCAGCTTTAGCGGCCGAGGCGAAAACCTGATCGAAGCCTTCGTCTTTGGCCGGCGTATCGTTGCCGCTCGCGTTGCCCCGGCCCGATTTGGCACGCGTCAACATCTCCTCGCGTGCGGGACGCGGTGCCGGCGCATTTCCAATCGAAGGCAACATCTCGCCCCCGCATATGCATGCCATGGGCCGTAGCGAAAATTCGGGATGCCGAGTCTCGCCGCTTTCGCGCAAAACGCTGAACCGAGCCAGCGAGCGCAAAGGGCGCGGATGCACGCCGCCAGACAATGAAGGAACTCACTGATTCTTCGGGCGGCGCGCTTGATATCGCGCCCGTTTTGCGCGTGTTCCTCAAAAGCGTCAGCGACCCCAGGATAGAAATCGATGGTTTGCCGTGGTCGCGAGGATTCGCCACATGCGAGCGGCGTCAAGAAAATGCACGCTTGTCCCCAGGTGGTCAGATTCTTGACGCGCGCTGCTGCGCTTCGCTAAAGCCGTTATCGCGAAAAAACGCCTGGATTCGAATTTTTTCCATTGGCAACCCGCTTGCATTCCACCTTCCCGCAGCATGGACCCACTTACAGCGGCCGCCGCCAGTGGCTTGCAAGCCCGTCTGGACTCGCTTGATCTATTGGCGAACAATTTGGCCAATGCATCAACCGGCGGCTACAAGGCCGACCGTGAGTTCTACAGTACCTATTTCTCTCCCGACGCCACCGGACTCGATCCAACCGTCGGCGACTCACCCGTGGTGGAAAAGCGCTGGACCGATTTCACACAGGGGCCGCTGCTCTCTACCGGCAATCCCACCGATCTCGCTCTTTCCGGCGCGGGCTTCTTCGCGGTCAACGGCCCGCGCGGCCCGCTTTACACGCGCAACGGCAGTTTTCGGATTTCTCCGCAAGGCCGATTAGTTACCGCCGAGGGCTACGCCGTGCGTCTCACGACCGGTCAGCCGCTCGACCTGCAGCCGGGAGCGCCGCTTCAGATCTCTGCCGACGGTCAGGTCGCCCAAAATGGCGTGCCCCTTGGGCAACTTTCGCTCGTCAACTTTAAAACGCCCAGTGATCTCACCAAGTCCGTCGGAACGTATTTTGAAAATCCCGATCCGAAAACAATGCCTCCCATCGCGGCGGCGGGTGTCGAGGTCGCGCAGGGAAAAATCGAATCTTCGAATGCGCAGCCGGCCGAATCCGCCGCACGGCTCGTTATGCTTCTGCGGCACTCGGAAATGCTCGAGCACGCCATAAAAATCGGCGCGGACATGAACCGTCAGGCCGTCGAGGAAGTGGCCCGCATCGCTTCCTGAGATTAGAAATGCAGAAAGGAAAACAACAATGATTCGCGCACTCTATAGCGCCGCCAGCGGCATGACCGCCCAACAATTGAACGTAGACAACATCGCCAACAATCTGGCCAACGCCAACACCGCCGGCTTCAAAATGCGGCGGGCCCAGTTCCAGGACCTGCTCTATCAAAACATGATTCAACCGGGCGCCGCAGCCGGCCAGCAGACCACCATTCCGGCCGGTTTGCAGTTGGGGCTCGGCACACGTGCGGCCTCCAACGAAATCATCTTCATGCAAGGCGCGTTTTCGCAAACCAACAATCCGCTCGATTTCGCCATCCAGGGCAGCGGCTTCTTCCAGATTCGCCAGGCTACGGGCGAGCTGGCCTATACGCGCGCCGGGCAATTTCAGCTTGATCGCAACGGCAACGTGGTGACGGCCAATGGCGACTCGCTCGAGCCACAAATCACTATTCCGAACACCGCGCAGAACGTAACAGTCGCGCAGGATGGTACCGTGAGTTTCACTGTACCGGGCCAGAGCGCGGCACAAAAAGCCGGGCAAATTCAGTTAGCCAATTTTCAAAATCCCGGTGGATTGAACAGCATCGGCAGCAACCTGTATCTTCCGACCGACGCCTCGGGCGACGCCGTGATAGGCACACCGGGCGGCAGCGAAGGCCTCGGCAAAATTTCCCAGGGCTATGTCGAGCAATCCAACGTCGATGTCGTCGGAGAATTCGTCAATCTGATTCAGAGTCAACGCGCCTACGAAGCCAACTCGCGCGTGGTAAAGGCGGCGGATGAAATGTGCCAGCAGGTGAATCAGCTTACCCAATGATCGCGCGCCTTTGGCTGATGGCCTTTCTTGCAATGGCCCTGCCGGCGGCTTCCCTATCCCCCATGGAATGCCATCCGATTACCGCCGATTGGATTTACGGCCGCGACCTGGTCGCTGCGGCGCCTTCGCTTGCCGGCTTGCCGCCCGACCTGCCCGTCAGCTACTCTCCGGTTCCCGGCCTCGAACGCGTTTTCCACCCGGCCGAATTACGGCGTCTCGCTGCGGCGCATCATATCTCCAGTGCGGAAATCACCGAAAATATCTGCTTCGCTTGGCCACTTGTGCCGCTCACCCGCGAGCGCATCGTAACGGCCATCGAACAAACTCTTTCCGGACGCCATCCTCGCGTCGAAGTGGTCGATTGGAGCCTCGCGCCGGTACCGGCCGGCGATCTTGTTTTTCCGCTCTCCGGTTTAAGCGCCCTCTCCGACAAGCCGGTTATTTGGAAGGGCTACGTAGCGTATGCCGGCAAGCGCCGTTTTTCCACCTGGGCAAACGTACGAGTGGCGATTCGCGAGCCGCACCTGATCTCGTCCGTGCCCCTGCGTGTCGGCGATAGCATTTCGAGCGCCGAAGTCAAAACCGAAATCTACGAAGGACCGCTATTGCGCGAAAAAGCGTTGGCAAGTCCGGATCAATTGCTTGGTCTGCGCGCCCGCCGCGATATTCCAGCCGGCGCCGCTCTCTTTGAGGATCAGTTCGAAGCCGCCAAAGATGTCGAGCGCAACGAACTCGTAACGGTCCTGATCGAAGCCGGCGCAGCGCACATTGAAACGCAGGGCGTGGCCATATGGGCCGGCCGGCGCGGCGATGTCATCTCGGTACGCAATCCGGAGACCGGCCGCATCTATCGAGCCCGCGTGGAGCAGAAAGGTGTCGTCCGCGTTGTGCCGGGCGGAGCGGTAGGACTGGTCCTCAAGGAGGATAAATCGTGAGGGCGCAAAAATGGGCGCTGCTGGTTTTAGCCGCCATATTGGCTTCGGCGTCCTTCGCTGGCCCGAAAAAACTGCTCAAGAAAGAATCTGAAAAATCGCCGCTCGACCAATACATTGAGGACGCACACCGGCGTGCCGTGGTCGCCGGCGCCGAGAGTCCCGGTTCGCTCTGGTCTTCCCCGGCCACGATGGCCGATCTCGCCGCCGATGTCCGGGCGCGTACCACCGGCGATATGGTGACCATTGTCGTCCGCGAGCAGGCCTCCGCGGTATCCACCGGGCAGACTAAGACCTCGCGCAGTTCGAGCGCCAATGCCGCCATCAATTCGCTCGCCGGTCCGCTTTCGACCACGGGACGCTTGGCGAACTTGGCCAGCCTCAATTCGGGCACCACGCTCGATGGCGAAGGCACGACTCTCCGCCAGACTACGCTCACCACCACCATTACCGCGCGCGTCACCGACGTCCTGCCCAACGGATACTTGGTCGTCGAGGGGTCGAAGACTTTGGCCGTGAATTCGGAAAACCAGGTGATTACCTTGCGCGGCGTGGTGCGCCCCGCCGATCTCACCAATGCCAATATCGTGCAATCGGGGAATGTCGCGCAAATGGAATTGAAGATCAACGGCAAAGGCGTCGTGAACGATGTCATTCACCGGCCCAATTTCCTGTACCGCATTCTGCTTGGGCTAGTGCCCTTCTAACAATGAAATACCTTCTTCTACTCGCCCTCCTGGCAACCTCGACATGGGCAGCCGTACCCGAACGCGGCACGCGGCTGAAAGATCTGGTCACCATCGAAGGCGTGCGCAGCAATCAATTGGTGGGCTATGGACTCGTAGTCGGCCTGAACGGCACCGGAGACCGCCAGCAGACGCGTTTTTCGGCGCAGAGCCTCACGAATCTTCTGCAGCGCATGGGCGTCAGCATCGACCCGGCCCTCATCACCGTCAAAAACACCGCCGCCGTCATGATCACCGCCACGCTGCCGCCCTATGCGCAGCCGGGCAGTCTGATCGACGTCAATGTCGGCGCTATTGGCGACGCCAGCAATCTGCAGGGCGGCCTGCTGGTTCTGACTGCTTTGCGCGGCGTCAACGGCGAGGTCTATGCCACCGCACAGGGCCCTGTCGTCACAGCTGGTTTTTTGAGCGGCCGGAGGGGAAATTCGCAGACCGTCAATCATCCCACAGCGGGAAGAATTCCCAACGGCGCATCGGTGGAACGCCTGGCGCCTTCCGTGCCGCTTGGCAAAGTGATCAAGCTGCAGTTACGGGAGGAGGATTTTACCACCTCAGCCCGTATCTCCGAAGCCGTTAACAAGCGTTTCGAAACGTCCATTGCTCACGCCGACAATTCCGGGCTGGTGAGCGTCAATGTACCGGCGAATTACATGGCGCGGCCCACCGAGTTCGTCGCCGAAATCGAGAGCCTTAAAGTCGAGCCGGACCACGCCGCCCGTGTCGTGATTAATGAAAAAACGGGCACTGTCATCCTGGGCAGCAAGGTAAAAATCGCACCGGTCGCGATCATGCATGGAAATTTGACCGTCGAAGTCCAGACACAGCTCATTCCGGTGCCGAACGGCCCGTTCTCATCCGCTCCTGGCGTCGTTGCGCCGCAGACGTCCGTAACAAGCACCGATGAAAAGTCGCGTAATGTATTGCTCCAGGAAGGTGCAACTGTGGAGGAACTGGTCAAGGCTCTGGCCGCCATCGGCTCGACCGCGCGCGACGTGATCGCCATTCTCGAAAGCCTGCGCGCCGCAGGCGCGCTGGACGCGGAATTAGAAGTTATCTAAGGCCACGAATGCGCACGAATAGCAATTTTATTGTTTTATTCGTGTGCATTCGTGTTCATTCGTGGCTAAAATATGAATCTCAATCTAGATCCCGCTCTACTCACCCCGCCCGCTGAAAGGGCCCCCTCTAAACTAAGCGATGCTGCCCGTCAATTCGAATCGCTGCTAATCGGTGAAATGTTGAAATCCGCGCGCGAATCGAATCCCGATGGCTGGCTCGGCAGCGGCTCGGATTCCGGTGAAGAATCCGCTATGAGCTTCGCGGAAACGCAGTTCGCGCAAGCGATCGCCAGCCAGGGCGGATTCGGTCTTGCCAAAACGGTCGAGCGAGCGGTCGCGGGCGAAACTCAGAAGGAAAAGACCGCGCCCGAGCGCGTCTCGAGCGGTTCGCTCCAGTAAGCGGCGTACGGCATTCCCGCGGTTTCCAACTCTGGTTCGTATGCGGGGCCGGCGAGTTCTTCCTTCACAACCGCGGTATGCGGCAGGCCGCTGCTCGCCCCACGCCATCCCTCTATTAACGTCGCCAGCAGCTTTTCTACTTCATGCAGCGGCGCGGCCGATTGGCGGACATGCGCCTCGACCAATCGAGTCTGCATGTAGCCATACAATTGCTTCAGACTAAGGCTAATCTCCCCGCCCTTCTCACAGTCAAGCGAAATCAGCAATTCGGTTAGAATCCGGAGCGCTTTATTAACGGCTTTCGAGCGCCCTAAAATGTCACCGCCCTCGAGACAACGCCCGGCGTTCTGTACCGCCCCAAGCGCTCCTTCATAAAGAGCCACTACCAGCCGCATCGGGTGCTCGCTCGCGACGCTCCCCTCCTCATATGCCTGGTAGGGATTGTAATCGCTCAACTTCCAACTTCCTCCGTACCTCTTTATCGCAGCATTTCGCTCATTTTTCAGCGCAAACCGCGAGTTCCGAGAGATAGACGCAAACTCAGGGAAGGCCGCCTGTGTCGGGTGAATATCAGTAGAGGAGCCCGTAGTGCTTCCGATATGAGTCTCAGGGGTATCCCACGGACCGATGTTCTCGATCATAGGCATTGTTGTGGTCATAGGCGCCATTGTAGGCGGCTATTTGATGGAACACGGCAATCTCAAAGTGCTGATTCAGCCGGCAGAGCTCGTCATTATCGGCGGCGCCGCGATCGGCACTCTGCTGATTGCCAATCCGCTCCCGATTATTATCAAGCTGCTCAAGGGTGTGGCCGGAGCCTTTGGCTCCGAGAAATTCAGCAAAGAGCGCTATCTCGATACCCTCAAAATGCTTAACGAGCTCTTCGTGCGCGGGCGCAAGGGCGGCATCAGCAGCCTCGAGCAGGATGTCGAGACTCCCGATAAAAGCGAGGTTTTCAAGAAATACGAAAAGATCCTCAAGGACCATCACATCCTGCATTTCATCTGTGACACCCTGCGCATGGCGATGACCGGCACGGTGTCGCACTTCGAGCTCGATCAGATGATCGAGCTCGATCTGGAAGTGCACCACAAGGAAGTCAACGTGCCTGTCGCCGCGCTCACTACGGTTGCCGATGCCCTGCCCGGACTCGGTATTGTCGCCGCCGTGCTGGGCGTGGTGATCACCATGGGAGCGCTCGGCGGCCCGCCCGCCGAGATCGGCCACAAGGTGGCGGCCGCCCTGGTAGGAACGTTTTTGGGAATTCTCCTCTGCTACGGCTTCTTTTCCCCGCTCGCGGCGAGCATGAGCAAAGCGAACGATTCCGAATCGCAGTACTATCACTGCCTGCGAACGGGACTGATTGCATTTATCCGCGGAGCAGCGCCCATTCTGGCTGTCGAATTTTCGCGCCGCTCTATTCCCACGCGCGTGCGCCCCAGTTTTCAGGAAATGGAAGCCGCCTGCCGCGGCGTTAAGAATGAAGCCAAGGCCGCCTAGAAGAAATGCCCGCCACGCCTCCGCAGCCCATAATCATCATCAAGAAAAAAGGCCACGCGCACGGTCACCATGGCGGAGCCTGGAAGGTGGCCTACGCCGATTTCGTCACCGCCATGATGGCGCTGTTCATCGTGCTCTGGTTGATGAACGCGAGCCAGGAAGTGCAACACGCCATTGCCGGCTATTTTCGGGACCCAAAGGGATTCGGCCAACAAACCGGCAGCTCGATGGGCGGCACCGGAGAAAGTCTCACCATCACCAAAAGCAATATGAATCTGCTCAAGAATAAGCTCGAGCAGCAAATGAAGCAGAGCCCGCAATTCGAGAAGCTGAAAGAATATGTGCAGATGACGGTAACGGGCGAAGGCCTGCGTATCGAGATGCTCGAATCGGAAAAAGGAAGATTCTTCGAGAATGGCGAGCCCCTGCCGACCGAAACCGGCAAAGCTCTACTCATCCTGCTGGCTCACGAAGTCGGCAAAATGCCCAACGCGCTTCTGATCGAAGGCCATACCGATTCGACACCCTACGATAACGCCCGCTATTCCAACTGGGAGCTCTCCGCCGATCGAGCCAATGCGGCGCGCCGCATCATGCAGGAGAATGGCGTACGCGCCAATCAGATCGCCCAGGTGCGGGGCTTTGCGGATCAGCAATTACGGCTGCCTGACAAGCCGGAGGATCCGTCGAACCGCCGTATTTCGATCATCGTCGAATACATGCGCGGCCAGGCAAGTGCGCCTCCACCCGCAACGCCGGTTGCCAAACCGGCTGAGGCGCACGCCCACTAACCCTCTACTAAGTCCGGTCTTCTGCGATATATCTGTATGCCTACGGAAATCGTCGTGGCGCCGGAAGAATGCCGCCTTGTGAGTCAGGGCGCCGTTCTGCTAACACGCCACCTCGGCTCCGGTTGGGCGCTTGTCATTCATCATCCGGAGCGCCAGATAGGCGCGCTCGCGCGCTTCAGCGGCCGGCCCGATCGCGCCATACACGAAGCGCTCTGGGCCGCCCGTCCCCTGGCCGGCTCGCGGCGCGGCTGGTGCGCGTATGCTATCGGCGGCGCTGCCGCTCCCGGAGACGAACCCGCTGCACGCCTGGCCCATTCTCAGCGGCTTGCCATTCAGGCCAGTCTCTGGCGCGAGGGTGTACTGCTGAAAGGGGAGGAATGTGGCGGCCATCGCACGCGCATGATCTATTTCGATCCCGCCGTCGGCCGTCTCATCGTTCGATCCGCGGAACCGATCGCATCACGCGTCCCGCAAACCTCTTTGCCATGCCCGCTAGCCTCCTGATCGCCGACAGTTCATCCGCCATGCGCGCGTTCGTCGAACGCGCCATCGGCATCGCCGGTTTACCGGTATCGGCCTGCCATCAGGCTTCAGACGCCCAGCAATTACTGCGCCTGGTCCGATCGCGCGAAGTCGATTTTCTGCTCGTTGACACGCACCTTATCGGTATGAATGAAGAGACCTGGGCCGAGGCTATCAGCGCTGCCCGGGAAGCCGCCATTCCTTTTCTGGTTACCTCCCCCGACGCTTCCTTTATACGCATCGAGCGCGCACTCCAGTCCGGCGCCTGCGACTACCTGCTCAAACCGTTTTCTATTCCCACTCTCTGCGCAAAACTGGAAACAGCGCTCCGGACAGCACATGCCAAGAACTGAAACCGACACCGCTCTTGAGCGCCTAGTCCACCACGCGCTCGAAGTCATGTGCTTCGCCGAAGCCGAACGGCTCCCTTCGCTCCCCACTATGGGAACGCCCGTCGAGGTGTCCGTCGATTTTTCCGGCGGACGCACCGGACGGCTACAACTCGATGTCGATGCCGGCGCCGCGCACGCCCTCAGCGCCGCGTTCCTTGGCGTCGAAGCCGGAGATCCATCGGCCACCTCCGAAACTGCCGCTGTGGTACAGGAATTGGCGCACGTCCTGGCCGGACGCCTGGTCACCTCTCTCGACCCGGCTGTACCCTTTGAAGCAAAGCGCGCCGCCACCTCTTGGGAACCCGAGACTACCATCGGCCAAGCCTTCCGGGTATGCGCGGGAACCCTCCGCATCACCCTGCAGATGTCCTGAAAATCTTCCGATAAGGAAGATGCGGGATATCTTGAGCAAGCCTCTCTTAGTCCTCTTACTTCTTCCGGCTGCATTGGCTTACGCTGGCGCCGACGCTACCGCGTCTTCATCCCTCAAACAGCAGCAGGATTCGCTCGCCCAGCAGCGTGCTTCTCTGCACCAGCAATTAACCGGTAAGGCCATCGGCCCGGCCGGTAAAGCCACCGATCCTACCGCGGAACCCGCAGCCTACTTCATCGATCCGTTCGCTCCGCTTCCACAAGCTGATTGTGAGCGTCTGGATAAGACGACCGTCGAATCCCTGATTTCCGCTGCCGCAAAAAAACAATCGCTCGATCCCGCTCTACTGCGCGCCGTCATGAAACAGGAATCCGGATTCAAGCCATGCGCGGTTTCCGTTCGCGGAGCGCAGGGGCTGATGCAGCTCATGCCCGCTACCGCCGGATTGCTGCATGTCGAAGATCCGTTCGATCCCGAACAAAACGTGCAAGCTGGAGCGGCCTTTCTGAAGCAGTTGCTCGACCGCTATAAGGGCGACCTGCGCCTGGCCTTAGTCGCCTACAATGCCGGCACTCTGCGCGCCGACCAGCCTGCCGACGTTCCCTATCCGCTCGAGACACAGGGTTATCTCGCCAGCATCTTCGCGCAGCTCGGCATGAGCCAAGCACAAACGCCCCCCGATATTTTCGAAACGCTGCCCGCGGCGCCTGCCCTTGCGCCGGCACCGGAGGCCGATCCTGCTCCCGCTGCCGAGACGACGCCTCCTTCCAACTAGCAATCATTCGTCAATTCGTGTTCATTCGTGTGCATTCGTGACCGCATTATGCCGGCCCAGCGGATGATTCGTGAACAAAAACTTTCCGCCGCTCGCACGCACAACATCCAACTCCAGCGGACCCGCTGATCCCTCCGTTTTCAAGCTCCGGATGCGGCCCAGATGTGGCCGGTCCACCACCAGATAGCAACGCTCCGGCTCGCCCCAAAGATGCACGAATTGCGCGTCATCGATAATAACCGGCGCCGCCGTGGGAGCATACGAGCCATACACCAAATTATTGAAGCGTCCATTTAACAGTAAGGCTGTTCGATTGGTGTAAAAGAAAACCGAAGAAAAATCGTAATAATGATGGTTCACAATTAGTTTTCCGGGCGGCGCAGCGAGCAGCGCATTTGCGAGTGGCCGCGAAGACATATAAGGATCGAAAACTACCATCGCCAATCGCGCCGCATGAAAAAAAATCACCATCATCGCCGCCGCCGCGAGAAACCACTGCCGGCCGCGCGTCCGCAGTGTTCCCAGACAGCCCACTAAAAACGCCACAGCGGCTACTGCCAGCGGTAAGCGCAGATACGCGAAAGAGGCCATCGTCAGGTCCTCCATATGGCCGAGCGACAAACGGTACGCACCCGGATGCTCCGTCAGTGCTCCCGAGATATCCCCTGGCGCGGGCAGATTGCGTACCAGCACTAGAATCGTAATCACCACCACCGCCGCTAGTCCGGCTATCAGGGACAGCGCGCGCGTTCCGCGGCGAATCCATGCCACAATGTCCGGCTGGTCCGCCGCAAGTGCTGCGCCTAGCAACAGCGCCAATGCGGGATAAATGGGCATGGAGTAGTATTCCTGCGTCGTTGAAAAAGTGAAGAACACCATCACCACGCCAATCCAACAGAGCGCAAAGAAGCGGACGCGCCCCGCCCGATCCGCCGGCCGGAAGCTGAGTTTTGCCAGCGCCGGAAAATACACGCTCCAGGGGAACAGCCACAACAGGTGAAACAGCCAGAAGTACAGCCTGGGCACCGAATCGTAATCGCGCGGATAGCGCATGTTAAGAAAGCGAAAAAGCTGCTCGTAGAAAAAGTAGAACCAAAAAAATCCGTGATATTCGCCAGGCACGCTGCGCATCGTGAAGACGAAATAGGGCGGATTGCGAATAGTTGCCAGAATATGCCAGGGAGCCGCAATCGCAAGCAGGATCAGGATGCCGGACCATGGCCGGAGCCGCTTCCAGGTCCGCCGCGCGAACAGTTGCCGCGTAAGAGCCAGGTACACCAGCCCCGTTCCCACCGGAAATACCAGCCCGATCAGACTTTTCAAAAGCAGCCCGACCGCGAGACTCGCCGCCAGCGCGGCCGCCCACCAGTTCGGATGTGTCTCATCCTCTTCAAGCGCCCGCAGAAACGAGCACATCGCCAGCGCGATCGTCGTCGTC